>NZ_JBVKBA010000036.1:0-61585 GCF_055639175.1 Streptomyces sp. NPDC107546
GTCCGCCAGTACATCGAGGGCCAGAAACGACCCATCTGACCGTCACCGAAGCCGCGCAGCGAACTCCGGCGCTGCGCGCCTCCGAGCCGAGGATGCATTTCCCTCCCCGGCTGAAGCCGGGGATACCCACGCAAGATCAAGGATGGAGATCGAGGACGAGAGCGTCCTGGTCAGTGATCCGGCCAAGGTGGCCCAACTCGCGCACCGCTATGCGAAGATCCGCACACAGGCTCTGAGCCCGGACGACTCCCTGAGCCTCATCAAGCGGTTGGCAGGAGACGAGCAGCGATGAGCAGCACACTGCGGTGGTTCAAATCGAGTTACAGCAACGACAGCGGGGGCCAATGCCTCGAAGTAGCCCGAGACGTCGACTTGATCCACATCCGCGACTCCAAGAACCCCACCGGCCCCACCCTCAGGGTCTCCCCCGGCGCATGGGGCGCGTTCCTCAAGGGCGCACGCACCCCTTGATCCCCCGGAAGGGGTGAACCGGACAGACGTGCCGCTGACCGCCCCGGACCTGACGCACGCCGCAGTACTCCGCCCGACCACCGTCTGGCACCGGACGGCTTGCGACTGGCTGCGCCGGCACGTGACCGGGCACCTGCCGAGGGGCGCCACACAGGACGCGGTCACACTCGCCGTCCTCACCACCGCCCTCCCCTACGCGCTCACACCCGCGTCCGAGGACCCGGATCCCGCCGCCGAGCGCGAGGCCGTCGACCGCAGGTTCAGCCTTGCCCTGCACTGCTGTCTCGGCATCCCGCCCGCCTGCCCCGACTGTGCGGATCCGCCTGCCGGTCAAGCGGAGGCGGATGAAGGGCACGCGAGCCGGCTCAGCTGACCACCGGCTCGTCGAGCAGCGCCACCTCCACCTCCCGCAGCCGCACCCGGTCCGCGATCACGTCGATCTCCGCGATCAGGCCGTCGGCGAAGGTGAAGCTCAGCACCAGCCGCAGACGGCCCGTGTCGAGCATCGCCAGGCCGAGGCGGCCGTCCACCAGGACGGCGGCGGTGAACCGGGCCCGGCCCATGGACGCCATCGCGCCCTTGGCCACCGGGTGTGCACCGGCGATGCGGACGGGTTCGGGGGTCGGGACGACCGAGCGATCGGCGCGCAGCACCACGTCGGGGTGGAGCAGCGCCAGCAGCCCGTCGAAGTCGCCACCGCGCGTCGCGGCCAGGTAGGCGTCGACGACCCGGCGCTGCCGGGGCAGGTCGGCCTCGGGCGCCCGGGTGCCCCTGACCCGGCGGCGGGCGCGACTCGCGAGCTGCCGGGTCGCGGCAGGGGACCTCTCGAGCATCGCGCCGATCTCGTCGAACGGCATCGCGAACATGTCGTGCAGCACGAACGCGAGCCGCTCGTCGGGCGTCAGCCTGTCGAGGACGACCAGCAGCGCCAGGCCCACCGAGTCGGCGAGCAGCGCCTCCTCCTCCGGGTCGACGACCGCACCCGTGACCGGTGCCCGGGCCGCTTCCAGCGGCTCCTCGCGCCGGTTCTCGCGCGAGCGCAGCATGTTCAGGCACACCCGGGCCACCACGGTCGTCAGCCATGCGGCCGGGTTCTCCACGTCGGCCGTGTCGGCGCGATCGACGCGCAGCCACGCTTCCTGGAGGGCGTCGTCGGCCTCGCTGAGCGAGCCCAGCATCCGGTGGGCGACCGCCCGCAGCCGGGGGCGGTGCACCTCGAACCACTCGGTTGCCGGCGGAAGTTCGGGCACCGTGTCACATTCCTTCCGGGCGGCGGGTCATCTCAGTAGATCACCCACTGAGTGACGGATCGACCGCATGGGAGAAAGATCATGAACACGACGACCGCACCCGTCCTGGTCACCGGCGGCACCGGCACACTCGGCCGCCATGTCGTCCCGCTGCTGCGGGAGGCGGGCCGCGAGGTCCGGGTGCTGAGCCGGCACGCACACGACCCTGCGCAGGGCGTCGAACACGTGGCCTGTGGCCTGCGGACGGGCGAGGGCCTCGACACGGCGGTGGCGGGCACCCGGACCGTCCTGCACCTCGCGGGCGGCCCCAAGGGCGACGACGTGGCGACCCGCAACCTGGTCCGGGCCGCGCAGGAGGCCGGGGTCCGGCATCTGGTCCACATCTCGGTCATCGGCGCGGACCGCGTCCCGCTGGCCTGGCTGCGCTCCAAGCTGGAGGCGGAGCGGGCGATCGCCGGGTCAGGGATCGCCTGGACGATCCTGCGGGCCGCCCAGTTCCACGACCTGGCGCTGCTCATGGCCGAGAAGATGGCCAAGCTGCCGGTGATCCCGGTCCCGGGCGGGATGCGGCTGCAGCCGGTCGACGCGCGTGAGGTGGCCGCCCGGCTCGTGGAGCTGACGCTCGGCGAACCGGAGGGCCTGGTCCCCGACCTGGCCGGACCGGCGGTGTACGACCTCTCGGACCTGCTGCGCAGCTACCTCACGGCACGCGGCAAGCACCGCCCGATGCTCCCGGTCCGCATGCCCGGCAATGCAGGGCGTGCCTACCGGTCCGGGGCCAACCTGACCCTCGAGGGCGCCGACAAAGGCATCCGGACCTGGGAGGAGTTCCTGGCGGAGCGGACCGGCACCCTGCTGGGAACGGCCTAGAACACCGGCGTTCCGCCCTGCGTCAGCCGCCAGTTGGTGACCGCGAAGTCCGCCGGGTTCAGGGTCCCCTTGGACGTCACGTAGTCGATCATCAGCTGGCGGATCTCGTTGGTGGAGCTGTAGGCGATGCCGGCGGACGCGATGTGCGGATAGCCGGAGCCGCCGTTGGCGCGGTAGTTGTTGACGGCGACGACGAAGACCTGGTCGTCGGGGACCGGTGCGCCCTTGTAGGAGAGGTTCTTGATGCGCGAGCCCTCGGGCTGCGCGATGTCGATCTCGTAGTCGACCCCGGCGGCGGTGTCGTACATGTAGTCCCAGAAGTTGTTGGCGTTGGTGAGGGTCGCGGTGTCGACCTTCGTGCCGGACGGGACCTGGTGGTAGTACTTCGCCGCGTACTCCAGATAGTCCTTGAGCTGGGCGCCGGTCAGCTTCTTGCCGTAGAGGGTGTTGTCGTAGATGTAGAGCCCGGCGATGTCCTTGATCGTCACGTTCCCCGCGGGGATGTCCGCGGTCCGGCTGAAGGGCGCGGCGACCGAGATCAGCGGGAGCGCGGCGTCGGCGGAGGACAGCCCGGAGGCGACCGTCGCCATCTGCACCTGGTGGATGAAGTCCATGATGGGGACGTCCTTCCAGCAGGACTCCGCCGCCGACAGGTCCGCCGTGCAGGTGCCGACGGGCGTGTTGACGTACTTCACCACCAGCTCGTGGTCGGCCTCCAGGAGCCGCTTGATCTCCGGGTCCTCGTCCACCGTGTTGGGGTTGAGGGTCTGGGCCGTCTTGCTCGTCACCTTCCACCGGCCGTGGTGGAGTTCGAGCTCGAAGTCGAAGACGCTCAGGCGGTAGCCCCAGCAGTACGGCTCCGAGAGGAGGACTTCCTCGCCGGTCTCCTCGTTCTTCACCGTGTAGGAGGGGACCTCGACGTGGGTGTGGCCGACCAGGATCGCGTCGATGCCCGGCACCTGCTCGGCGACCAGGTTCGACGCGTTCTCCACGTACGGGAGTTCGTCGCCGTACGAGGACGAGCCGTCGAGCCCGGAGTGGTCCGTCAGGAACACCACGTCACAGCCCAGCGCCCGCAGCCGCGGCACGTACTTCTTCGCCTGCTCGACGAGCCCCGGGAACACCATCTTCCCGCTGACGTTGTCCTTGTCCCACAGCGCGATCCCGGGGTTGGTGAGCCCGAGGATGCCGACCTTGATGTCGGGGGCGCCGGGGACCCTAATGCGCTTCACGGTGTACGGGCGGAAGGCGGGCCGCAGGGTCTTGGCATCGAGGGCGTTGGCGCCGAGCAGCGGGAAGTGGCACTGGCTCTCGAACTTCCGCAGGACGTCGATGCCGTAGTTGAACTCGTGGTTGCCGAGCGCGGCGGCGTCGTAGCGCATGTGGTTCATGGCGACGGCCATGGGGTGCTTGGGCGCGTCCTTGCCGGTGATCGGCGCGACGCGGGCGAAGTAGTAGGCCAGCGAGGTGCCCTGGATGATGTCGCCGGCGTCCACGAGCAGCACCCGGTCCTCGCCCTTCGCCTCTCGCTGCTGCTTGATGAGCGTGGCGACACGCGCGACTCCGACGGAGTTGCCGGCCTTGTCGCTGTAGGCGGCGTCCTTGTAATAGTCCCAGTCGAAGACGTGGCTGTGCAGGTCGGTGGTGCCGAGGACGGAGAAGGACCAGGTGCACGGCGTCTTGTCGGGCTCCTGGTCGGCAGCCGCGGCCGTGCCGCTGCCGACCGCTCCCGCGACGGCGACCGCCGCCGAGGTGACGGCCGACTTCTGCATGAACTCGCGTCTGTTCATGGGACTGACGGGCATACAAGGCTCCTGGGACTGGAGAGCGAAGAGGGACGACACTACCCGCGTAGATAGTTCCGGTCCCCACCTCCGCGCGGAACCAGGAGCAGCCCATGGGCCGGTCAAGGATGTCCATGACCGGCCCAACTGGAGGGGGATGTAAGGGACTTACAGGAACGAGTTGATCTCGATGGTCTCGTCGCGACCCGGGCCCACGCCGATCGCGGAGATCGGGGCGCCGGACATCTCCTCCAGCGCCTTGACGTAGTTCTGGGCGTTCTTCGGGAGGTCCGCGAAGGTCTTGGCCTTCGTGATGTCCTCCTGCCAGCCGGGCAGCATCTCGTAGACCGGCTTCGCGTGGTGGAAGTCCGTCTGGGAGTACGGGAGCTCCTCGACCCGCTTGCCGTCGATCTCGTACGCGACGCAGACCGGGATCTGCTCCCAGCCGGTGAGCACGTCGAGCTTGGTGAGGAAGAAGTCGGTCAGGCCGTTGACCCGGGTCGCGTAGCGGGCGATCACCGCGTCGAACCAGCCGCAGCGGCGGTCGCGGCCCGTCGTCACGCCCCGCTCACCGCCGATGCGGCGCAGCGCCTCGCCGTCCTCGTCGAACAGCTCGGTCGGGAAGGGACCCGAGCCGACACGGGTCGTGTAGGCCTTGAGGATGCCGATGACGCGGCTGATCTTCGTGGGGCCGACGCCGGCACCGGTGCAGGCACCGCCCGCGGTCGGGTTCGACGAGGTCACGAAGGGGTACGTGCCGTGGTCGATGTCCAGGAGCGTGCCCTGGCCGCCCTCGAACAGGACGACCTTGTTCTCCTCCAGCGCCTGGTTGAGGATCAGGACCGTGTCGGCGACGTACGGCTCGATCTTCTCGGCGTAGCCCAGCAGCTCCTCGACCACCTGGCCGACGGCGATCGCGCGCCGGTTGTACAGCTTGGTGAGGATCTGGTTCTTGACGTCGAGGGCCGCCTCGACCTTCTGGGTCAGGATCGACTCGTCGTACAGGTCCTGGACCCGGATGCCGACGCGGTTGATCTTGTCGGCGTAGGTCGGGCCGATGCCGCGGCCGGTCGTGCCGATCTTGCGCTTTCCGAGGAAGCGTTCCGTGACCTTGTCCACGGTGACGTTGTACGGCGTGATGATGTGGGCGTTGCCGCTGATCATCAGCTTGGAGGTGTCGACACCGCGCTCGTTCAGACCGCTCAGCTCGGAGAGCAGGACCGACGGGTCGACGACGACGCCGTTGCCGATGACGGGCGTACATCCGGGCGACAGGATTCCGGAAGGGAGGAGGTGGAGCGCATACTTCTGGTCACCTACGACCACCGTGTGGCCGGCGTTGTTGCCGCCCTGGTAGCGCACGACATAGTCCACCGAGCCACCGAGCAGGTCGGTGGCCTTTCCCTTGCCTTCGTCACCCCACTGAGCACCGAGCAGCACAAGTGCGGGCACGCGCGTACACCCCTTCCGGGCGGGGCATGTCCAGGGTCGGGGGCGTACGCGGAGGGTCCACCGCCACGTGCACCGCGACCGTCGTTGGCCGCAAACCGTCGGACCGGATGCCCCGGAATAGACGAAGCCCCTGACGCAATAGCGCAAGGGGCTCTTGCACAGAGATGCTACCCGAGGAAGCGAGGCAGGACCGAGGTGGCGACTTCCGACCAGCTCCTCGTGGTCATCGACCCGGTCGCCCGTCACAGCGACGGTGAGTCGGTACGGATCGCGAAAGACGTGCTCAGCGCGGGTGCGGCCACCAAGGTGTGTCTCCCGGCGGGGCCGGAGGAATTCGCCCGGGCGCTGGACCGACGGGGGTCGCGGCGGCCGGTGGTGGTGGGTGACGACCGGGCGCTGCTGCGGGCGGTGACGCTCCTGCACCGACGCCGTGAGCTGGGCACGACGGCCCTGTCCCTGGTGCCGGTGGGCGCCGCCCAGTCGCTGGCGCGGTCGCTGGGGGTGCCGACGGGGGCGGTGGCGGCGGCCCGGGCCGTCCTGGAGGGGGTGGAGCGGCGGCTGGACCTGCTGGTGGACGACAGTGACGGGGTGGTGCTCGGGGACCTGCGGATTCCTCCGGTTGCGGCGCGTGAGGGGGCCGGGACCGAGCCGATGCCGGCCTCGTCGCCGGCCACGGGGCGTCCGTGGCTGCGGACGTGTCAGTCGCTGGTGCGGACGCTCGCGGCGCGTCCGACGCGGGTGCCCTCGCCGCGGCCGGCGCCCGGGCCGTCCCGGCTGCGGGTGGAGGTCGACGGGGAGACGCTGGTGGACCTGGACCAGCCGGTGGAGGGCGTGTCCGTGACGCCGGGGGATCCGGGGGTGGCCGAGGTGGAGGTGCGGCCGGTCTCGGTGGGCGCGGAGGCGTCGCCGCTGCTGGCGGTGGGGCGCCGGGTGACGGTCTCGGGGGCCGATTTCCGGTATCGCGCGGATGCGGTGGTGTCGGGGCCGGTGCGGACGCGGACGTGGGTGGTGCGGGAGGGGGCCTGGGGGCTCACGCTGCCTGCGGCCCGCCCTCCCGGAGCGTGAGGGCGCGGTGGTCAGCCGATCTCCACGCTCAGCCCCTCCAGGCCCCGGATCACGAAGTTCGGCTTCCGCTCCGGCTCCGCCGCCGGCCGCAGCGTCGGGGCCTTCTCCAGCAACGCCGTCATGGACGCCGCCAGCTCGATACGCGCCAGGGGTGCGCCGATGCAGTAGTGGATGCCCGCGCTGAAGGAGATGTGCGGGTTGTCCCGGCGGGTCAGGTCCAGCTGCTCGGGGTCCGTGAAGACCGCCGGGTCGTGGTTCGCGGAGCCGAACAGCATGGCGATCTCGGCGCCCCGCGGGATCACCGTGCCGTCGATCTCGATCTCGTCCAGCACCCAGCGCTCGAAGAGCTGCAGCGGGGTGTCGTAGCGCATCAGCTCCTCCACCGCCGAGGGGACGAGCGTGTGGTCGGCGCGCAGGGCCGCCAGTTGCTCCGGGTGTCGGAACAGCGCCCACCAGCCGTTCACGGTCGCGTTCACCGTGGCCTCGTGTCCGGCGTTCAGCAGCAGCACACAGGTCGAGATCATCTCCTGTTCGGTGAGCCGGTCGCCCTCGTCGTAGGCGGCGATCAGTCCCGAGATCAGGTCCTCCCCCGGCTCCTTGCGGCGCTCGGCGATCAGCTCCCGGAGGTAATCCGAGAACTCCACCGACGCCCGCACCGCCCTGCGTGCCGTCTCCTCGGACGGGTTGAGCTCATACATCCCGCAGATGTCCGCCGACCAGGGGCGCAGCTGCCCGCGGTCCGCCTCGGGGATGCCCAGCATCTCGGCGATCACCGCGACCGGCAGCGGCTCGGCGACGTCGGTCAGCAGATCGCCGCCGCCCGCCTCCACCAGCCGGGCCACCAGCTCGCCGGCGAGGTGCCGCACATACGGCTTCAGCTGCTCCACGGTCCGCGGCGTGAACGCCTTCGACACCAGGCGTCGGATGCGGGTGTGGTCCGGCGGCTCCAGGTCGAGCATGCCGTGATCGTTGAGCGTGTGGAACGGCTCGTGCTCGGGCGGCGGCGCGGTCCGGCCGAACTCCTCGTGCGTGAACCGGTGCTGGTACGTCCGGCCCAGCCGCCTGTCCCGCAGCAATGCCGAAACGTCCGCGTGGTGCGGCACCAGCCACTGACCCGTGGGCTCGAACCAGTGCACCCGGCCCCGCGCACGCAGCTCGGCGTAGGCGGGGTACGGGTCGGCCACGAACGCCGGGTCCCAGGGGTCGAACGCGAGAGCCGAAGGAGCTGCCATGCCCGGACGCTAACCGAGCGGACGCCCGCTGACCAGGGGGGGTCTCACACCGAAGGGCGGCTCACCCCGGGGTCACCAGTCTCGCCTCGTAGGCGAACACCGCCGCCTGGGTGCGGTCGCGCAGGCCCAGTTTCACCAGGATGCGGCTGACGTGCGTCTTGATCGTGGACTCGGCCACCACCAGCCGCTCCGCGATCTCCGCGTTCGACAACCCCTGGGCGATGAGGACCAGCACCTCCGTCTCCCGTTCCGTCAGGTCCCCGTACGCCGCCCGGGCCGCCGGCGGGAGCGCCGGCCGGTCCTCCAGGCGGGAGAACTCCGTGATCAGCCGCCGGGTGACCGAGGGCGCCAGCAGCGCCTCGCCGGCCGCCACCACCCGCACTCCCTCGGCGAGCTGCCTGGCCGACGCGTCCTTGAGCAGGAAGCCGGAGGCTCCCGCCCGCAGCGCCTGGTACACGTACTCGTCGAGATCGAAGGTGGTCAGCACCAGGACCTTCGCCGAACCGTCCGCGGCGACGATCTCCCGGGTCGCCTCGATGCCGTTCAGCTCCGGCATGCGGATGTCCATCAGCACGACGTCCGGAGCCAGTTCCCGGACCCGCTCGACCGCCTCCCTGCCGTTGACCGCCTCCCCGACAACCTCGATGTCCGGCATCGCCCCGAGCAGCACCGAGAAGCCCTCCCGGACCATCATCTGGTCGTCGGCGATCAGTACGCGGATGGTGCCCTCGGTCACGCGGTGCCCTCCACCGTGGCCACCGGCAGGAACACCGCGACCTCATAGCCTCCGTCGTCCGTCTCCCCCGCCGTCATCTCCCCGCCCAGCATCGAGACCCGCTCGCGCATGCCCGTCAGGCCGTGCCCCGCGCCGTGCGTCGACTTGGTGAGCGTGACCTGCGGCGCCGGGCCGTTGACGATGCGCAGGCCCAGCCCACCGAGCACATAACCGATCTCCACGCGTGCCGGGGCGCCGGGCGCGTGCCGCAGCGTGTTGCTGAGGGCCTCCTGGACGATGCGGTACGCCGACAGCTCGACGCCCTGCGGGAGTTCCCGCACCGCGCCCGTGACCACCTTGTCGACACTCAGTCCCGCCTCCCGCACGTTCGCCAGCAGGGCGTCGAGGTCGGCCAGGGTGGGCTGGGGCGCGTCCGGGGCCTCGTAGTCCTCCGCCCGTACGACGCCGAGGACGCGGCGCAGCTCGGTCAGGGCCGCCACCGCGTTCTCCCGGATCGTGGCGAAGGCCTTCTCCAGTTCCGGCGGCGGGTTCTCCACGCGGTAGGGCGCGGCCTCCGCCTGGATCGCGACCACCGACATGTGGTGGGCGACCACATCGTGCAGCTCGCGTGCGATCGTCGTGCGCTCCTCCAGCAGGGTGCGCCGGGAGCGCTCGTGCGCGGTCTCGGTCTGCTGGGCGGTGACCTCCTGCTCGGCCTCGCGGCGTATGTGCCGGACGGTGACCGCGAGCAGCGCGAGGGCGGAGACGACCAGCATGGCCGGGGCGTCGCCGTCGTAGCGGCCCCACCCGAACACGGTCTCGGCGACGAAGGCGTAGGCCGCGGTGGCCACCCACATCCACGCCGCCGTGCGTGGCCGGGTGCGTATCGCCACCACCGTCAGCACCGTCAGATGGGCTATGAAGCTGCTGGGCAGCCAGGGCCAGGCGCCCCAGGAGGAGCCCAGGACCGCCGTCCCGGCGGTCCCCGCCAAGGACACCCAGAAGGCTCCGACCGGGCGCACCAGTGTCAACAACACCGGGAGCAGAGCGAACAGACCGCTCAGCAGGTTCGGCAGTCCGCCGCCGTCGTTCCGCTGGGCGACCAGCATCGCCACCAGGCCGGCCCCGGCCACCACGGCGTGCGGGGTCCAGGCCGCGTACTCGCGCATGCGTCCCGGCAGCCGCCTGGTCACCGGACCGTCGACGCTCATGCGGGGCAACGGGCGGTAGGCGAAGGCGTCGTGGAACAGGTCCTGCCGCATTCTGCGCAGGGCGTCCGCGGCCAACCGGTACTCCGGGCTGCGCGGCGTGTACGCGGCGTACGCGCCGTCCGGTGGCGTCTGCCTCTGGGTCGTCTCGGTCACGTGGAAAAGGTAGGCCCGGTCAGGGGGCGCGGTCGTCACCAGTGAGAGGGGTCCTGCAGAATCCTTCTCAAGTACTACGGGCAGAGGTGGGGGTGGCTCCCGGGTGGCTCCCATCCGCGCGGCCGCGTATCAGTGGCCCGACGGCCGCACCAGCCCCGACTCGTAGGCGAACACGGCCGCCTGGGTACGGTCGCGCAGGCCCAGCTTCACCAGGATGCGGCCCACATGGGTCTTCACGGTCTGCTCGGCGACCACGAGGCGCTCGGCGATCTCCGCGTTCGACAGGCCCTGGGCGATGAGGGCGAGGACCTCCGTCTCCCGCTCGGTGAGGTCGCCGACGCGCTCCTTCAGCGGCGCCCGGGGTGTGCTGTGCATCCGGGAGAACTCGGCGAGCAGACGCCGGGTGATGCCGGGCGCGAGAAGCGCGTCGCCCGCCGCCACCACCCGTACCGCCTCGGCGAGCTGGTCGGCGGAGGCGTCCTTGAGCAGGAAGCCGGAGGCGCCGGCGCGCAGGGCGTCGTAGACGTACTCGTCGAGGTCGAAGGTGGTCAGGACCAGGACCTTGGGGTGCGGGGTGGTCTCGGTGATGCGCCGGGTCGCCTCGATACCGCCCAGTTCGGGCATGCGGATGTCCATCAGGACGACGTCCGGGGCGAGTTCGGCGACCTTGGCGATCGCGTCCCTGCCGTCGACGGCCTGGCCGACGACCTCGATGTCGGGCTCGGCGTTGAGCAGCACCGTGAAGCCCTGCCGGACCATCATCTGGTCGTCGGCGATCAGTACGCGGATGGTGCCGCTGGTCATCGGCTCTCTTCTCCTGTCGGGTCGGCGGGATCGCCGTCGGTCGGGGCGTCCTTGTGGCTGGGCAGGAAGCACGCCACCGCGAAGCCGCCGCCGGCCGTCTCGGTCGCGAAGAGGGTCCCACCCAGCATCACGGCACGCTCCCGCATGCCGAGCAGTCCGTGGCCCGCCCCCGGTGACGGCGGAGCCGGGCGGGTGGGCCGGGAGTTGGCGATGTGCAGCTGAAGGCCCCGCGGGAAGTAGGTGAGTTCGACGCGGACGGTGGAGCCGGGGGCGTGCCGCAGCGCGTTGCTGAGGGCCTCCTGGACGATCCGGTACGCGGACAGCTCCAGCCCGGGTGACAGCGGGCGCACCTCGCCCACGATCTCCGTCCGCACCTCCAGGCCGGCGGCGCGGGTGTTCTCCACGAGGGCGTCGAGCCGGTCGAGGGTGGGCTGCGGGGAGTCGAGGGCGGCGCCGGTACCGCTACCGCTTCCTATGCCGTAGGGGTCGGCGGGGTTCTCCGAGCGCAGGACGCCGAGGACGCGGCGCAGTTCGGTCAGCGCCTCCAGCGCGTTCTTGCGGATGCCGTCCAGGTTCTCCCTCAGCTCGGTGGAGGGGTTCTCCACCAGGTGGGGGGCGACCTGGGCCTGGATGGAGATGACCGACATGTGGTGGGCGACGACGTCGTGCAGCTCGCGGGCGATGCGGTTGCGTTCCTCCAGGAGGGTGCGGCGGGCGCGCTCCTCGGCGGTGAGCGTCGTCTGCTGCACCAGCTCGGCGCGGGCCTCGCGGCGGCCGCGCAGGGCGACGCCCAGCACCACCACGGCCGCGGACAGGGCCACCGTGAGCACGCCGGTGGACTGGTAGTTCGCCGCGCCCCACAGGCCCTGCAGCACATAGGTGACCAGCGTGGTCAGCACCAGCGCTTCCGTCGCGACGCGGGTGCGGACTCTCAGGGCGAGCAGCAGCAGCACGAACAGCTGGGCGATGATCCCGGCCGAGGTCCACGGCCAGGTGAAGCCGTCCGCCTCTTTGGCGATCAACGGGCCGTGCAGCGCGACCGCCCCCAGTGCCGTCGCCCCCGTCGACAGCCACCACGCCGGGATCGGCCGCCACAGGGCCAGCACCACCGCTCCGCTCTGGCCGAGCCCGATCAGGTAGGCGTATCCGAGGGCCACATGGCCGCTCTCCTGGAGTTGGGGCACAGCGCCGACCAGGACGCCGAACGCGGCCAGCCACACGATTCCGTGCGGCAGCCAGCGCAGCCAGACGGAGGGGGGCAGCGGATCCGCCCGCGCGGTCCACAGGTCGTCGCGCAGCACCCGCAGCCCTCGCCGGACGCGGTTCCCCCCTTGCATCACGCGTCCACCCTAGGACCTGAGGTGCGGCCCGCTCCGGGGCGGTGTGATCGGACCACCCGGGAAGGACGCCGGTCGCCGCCCTGTTCGCAGGCGCGGAAGGCCGCCCAGCAGACGGTCAGGGCGAGAGCGAAGACCGGCAGCCAGGCCAGGCGGGCCGCCACCCAGGTCAGGTTGTCGGGGGTGGTGTGCAGGCCGGGCAGGCGGCCGGCGAGCAGGCCCGTCACGGTGGTCGCCATCAGGGCCGTCTGGTGCCACAGGAAGATCGTCATCGCGGAGAGGTTCACCAGAGCCACCGCCGCCCAGACCAGGGGGCGGCACATCGCGCGGCGCAACCGTTCGCGCAGCAGCAGCGCCAGTCCGCACTGGGCCAGGCCGAAGGTGACGGCGGCCAGGGTCGGCGGGTTCAGGTTGGAGACCGGTTCGCCCGGCACGCCGACCATCGACGCCGGGTAACCCGCCCACGCCACCAGCGCCGCCGTCGCCACCGCGCCGCCCGCCAGCAGCACCCGGCCCGCGCGGCGGCTCTCCAGCTCACCCCGGGTCCAGGCCGCGCCCAGGGTGTACGGCACGAGCCAGCCCGCCGGCAGGTTCACCCAGCCCAGCCAGGAGGGGCCGCCGAGTCCGAAGCGGACGATGTCCACATGGAGGACGACGGCCAGCGGCCAGAGCGGGTTGAGGCGCCTCAGCAGCGGGGTCGCCGCCGTCAGGGTCGCGAACACCAGCAGGAACCACAGGGGCGACAGGGCGAGCTTCACCAGGGTGTGGACCGTGCCGGCGTCCGCCCCGGCCGCGAGCAGGCCGCACGCCGCGCCCGTCCACAGCGTCAGGACCGCCGCGACCGGCTTGAACAACCGGGTCAGACGGGTGCGCAGCCACTGCCCGTAGGTGACGCCGCGGACACGCGCCGAGGCGTAGCCCTTCGTCGCGATATGGCCGCCCACCAGGAAGAACACGGCGAGCGTCTGGAAGACCCAGGAGATGGGGGCCAGCCACGGCATGAAGTGCAGCGGGCTCGCGGTGTGCAGCGAACCGCCGTCCGCGACGAGGGCCGTCACCAGCCAGTGCCCCAGGACGACACCGAGGATCGCCAGGGCCCGCAGGGCGTCGACCGCGCGGTCCCGCTCGGCGGGGGTGGCCAGGTCGGCGCGGTGGGCCGCGGTGCGGATCGCGTTCAGGGCCCGCTGCCGCTTCAGGGTCCGCGGCCGCACCGTCGTGTCACGGCCCGTCGTGTCACGCCCCGTCGTGTCAGGCACCGTCGTGTCACGCACGGGTCACCTCCGCCGTCTCGCCGAGCACGATCCGGGTCAGGTTGGCCAGGGAGGCCGAGCCCGGCTCGAAGTAGTCGCTGTGGCCGCCGTCGCCCGCCGCGAACACCCGGGCGCCGTAGGCCGGGGAGACCGGGTCCGTGCCGAAGCCGACGGTGGTGCCGAACAGGTCCACGCGGTGGTGCGGCACGTGGGCGATCCAGTCGTCGGCGCCGCGGGCCGCCCAGATACGGGCGTGGGTGTGCAGGGCCGAGGCGGAGTCCACGCCCGTGCCCGGGCTGCCGATCAGGACGATGTCCTGGGCGTCGACGCCGGCGCCCGCACGGGCGCACACCACCGTGCCGTAGGAGTGGCACAGCAGGGAGATGCGGGGCGACGGACCGAACGCGTCCCGCAGCTGCCGCACGAACCGCTCCAGGGCCGGGGCGGCGCGCGCGGCGCGGGACGTCGTGAGTACGTCGGTGCTGAGCGTCCGGGGTGTGTCGTAGCCGAGCCAGGCGATCACCGCCGTGTCCCGACCGGTGCTGCGGTGCAGGGCGAGCGCGGTGGCGCGAAAGCGGCCGTAGGTGTCCAGCGTGGTGTCGGAGCCCGGTATCAGGACCGCTATGTGCCGCGCCGTGGCCAGGTCGCCGAGGACCTCGGTCACCCGGCCCGTGCCCCGGCCGTCGAAGGCCAGAAGATCGCGGGCGGGAAGGGCCAGGGCCCGCTCCACCGCCGCCCGGCTCCGGTCGCCGTGGGCCGCCGCCATGCGGGACGCCTCGCCGGCATCCGCGCGGTTCGCCCGGTACGTCCCGGCGAGCGTGGCCGCCGAGAGCGGGGCGAGCGCCGCCGGCGGCGGGGCCGGAATGCGGGGCCGCGCGGCGGCCGACAGGGGGACGACGACAGCGACCGTGACGAGGACGGCGAGCAGGGTGCGACGGACGCGCCCGAGACGCCGTCGGCGAAGGCGCCGCCGCTCGTCGCCTCCCCCGGTCCCGTCCCGTCCGGCCGCGTGCTCGACCGCGGCCGGGCCCCTCCCCCGAGAACCCATGACGTCCTCCCCTTCCGCTGCCGCGCTCATCGGGCAGTCACGGGAAGGAAGTTACGGAGCGTCACCCGTCGTCGGCGTCATGCCGCGGAGCTCACTTGGGAGGTAGCTCTCAGGTATTACGGGTATGACCGGGTCCACCCGGGGGCCCCGGCTACCACGCCAGCTGCGCGATCTCCTCGGCCACCACCGCGCACGCGTCCGCCGCCGGGTCGATCAGGGGGAAGTGGCCGACGCCCTCCAGGAGCGTGAGGCCGACCACCTCACCGGCC
This sequence comes from Streptomyces sp. NPDC107546, assembly GCF_055639175.1. NCBI lineage: Bacteria > Bacillati > Actinomycetota > Actinomycetes > Kitasatosporales > Streptomycetaceae > Streptomyces > Streptomyces sp. NPDC107546. Next base: position 14,912 of record NZ_JBVKBA010000036.1, read on the forward strand.
TTCGCCGCCGCCTCCGCGTACGCCTCGGCGACCGCCTGCGGGACCACGACGTCCGTCCGGCCCTGGACCAGGGTGGTGGCGATACCGGTGGGCAGCAGCAGCGCCGGATCCGCGTACGGTCTGCGCTCCTCGAACCGGTCCCTGCCGCCGAGGAGCTGGAGCGCCGCGCCGCCGCACACCTCCAGCTTCTCGGCGACGTGGAAGTCCGCGATCGGGGCGAGCGCCACCACACCGCGCAGCGGGGCGGGGCGGTCCGTGCGCCACGGGCAGTCCGTCGGCAGGACGTGCCGGGCCGCGGTCCACAGCGCCAGGTGGCCACCCGCCGAGTGCCCGGTGATCACCGTGCGCCGCGGATCGACCTGCGGCAGCGCCTCGCGCACCAGCCCGGGAAGCGCGTCGAACGCGGCCGCCACGTCGTCGAACGTGTCCGGCCAGCGGCCCGCCACCGGCCCCGTACCGCCGCCCGCACCGGACTCCGCGTCCGCGGAGCCGTCGGCCTGGGACGGGATGAGGGCGCCCCGGCGGTACTCGACGCTCGCCACGGCGAAGCCCCGGCGGGCCAGGAAGTCCGCGAACGGCGAGATGTGCCGGCGGTCGTACGGCGCACGCCACGCGCCACCGTGCAGGAGGACGACCAGGGGGGCGTGTCCCGGGGCGGCCGCCGCCCCGGCCGGCTCGGTCTGCCGCGGGGCGTAGAAGTCGATCACCTGGTCGGGGTGGTCGCCGTAGACGGCGGTGGAGTCGGGGTCCACCGGCGGGTGCGAGAAGGCGGACGCCTCTTCGGCGGCATCGCGGGGGGCGGCGTCGTCCGGCATGCTCCAACCTCTCAGCGGCAGAACGGGATTCGTGCGCGGCGGCCGGAGAGTACCGGCCGTTGGCGGGGACGGTATCAGGCGGGTGACATGCGTCAGCACGGGGTTGTCACTCTGGGTGAGGAGCAAACGGTTCTGCCGAGCCGTCCCGGGGGGCGGTGGCCAAGGCCCCGGCCACGGGGTTCCCGGCCGGGGCGGGGGCGGGTCGCCCCGCCCCCCGTGAACCGTGCGTCAGGCCACCACCTCCGCCAGCACCCGGGCCGCCCGCTCCACGTCCCCGAATCCCACGTACAGCGGCGTGAACCCGAACCGGAGCACGTCCGGCGGCCGGAAGTCACCGACCACCCCGGCGGCGATCAGCCGTTTCATCACCTCTCCCGCGGCGGGGGTGCCTGGCTGCCCGAGCGAAGCCGAGGGCCTGGGAGGACAGCGCAGCGCGATCTGACTGCCCCGCTCCTCGTGCGCCACGGGGGTCAGGGACTCGACCGTGCCCGGCGGAAGGTAGGCCGTCACGCACTCGAGGAAGAAGTCCGTCAGGGCCAGCGACTTGGCGCGGACCGCGTCGATCGAGATGCCGTCCCACACCTCCAGCGCCGCCTCCAGGGCGAGCATCGACAGGATGTCCGGGGTGCCGACGCGACCGCGCACGGCGCCGGGGGCCGCTTCGTAGTCGCTCCGCATACCGAAGGGTTCCGCGTGCGAGTTCCAGCCCGGCAGCGGGGAGTCGAAGCGGTCCTGCAACTCCCGCCGCACATACAGGTACGCCGGCGAGCCGGGGCCCCCGTTCAGGTACTTGTAGGTGCAGCCGACCGCCAGGTCGACCCCGTGTTCGTCCAGGCCCACGGGCAGCGCGCCCGCGCTGTGGCACAGGTCCCACACCACCACGGCGCCCGCCGCGTGCACGGCTGCCGTCAGTGCGGGCAGGTCGTGCAGCCGGCCGGTGCGGTAGTCGACGTGGTTCAGCAGCACGGCCGCCGTACGGCCGGACAGCGCCCCGGGGACATCCGCCGGGGCCACCGGTCGCAGCGTGCAGCCCGTCATCCGTGCCGCCGATCCGGCGATGTACCCGTCCGTCGGGAACGTCGTCGCGTCGACCACGATCTCGTCCCGGCCGGCGTCCGTCTCCCGGGCCATCCGCACCGCCGCCACCAGCGCCTTGAAGACGTTGACACTGGTCGAGTCGCCCACCACGACCTGCCCGGGCGCGGCCCCGACCAGCGGGGCGATCCGGTCGCCGATCCGCTCCGGCGCCGTCCACCAGCCGCTCTCGTCCCAGGACCGGATCCGCAGCGATCCCCACTGCCTGCGGACGACGTCCTCCATCCGGCCCGGTACGGCGGCGGGCAGCGCGCCCAGCGAGTTGCCGTCCAGATAGACGACGTCGTCCAGGACGAACTGCGAACGCTTCGCGGCGAGTTCGTCGGCCGCGTCCAGCTTCTCCGCCCTGACGGCGAGTTCCGACGGTTCAGACATGGGACCGCGCCGTCCACAGCTCGGGGAACACGTTCTTCTGGGCTCGCTTCTCCAGCCAGGCCACCCCGGCGGAGCCGCCCGTGCCGGGCTTGGCGCCCATCGCGCGCCGGGTGGCGAGGAGGTGGTCGTTGCGCCAGCGCCACACCAGTTCCGCGACATCGGTCAGCACCTCGCCCAGCCGGGCGAGTTCGTCGTCGGGGTCCCCCGAGTAGACGGCCGCCCAGACCGACTCGACCTCCTCCGACGGCTCGTAGCGCTGCGATACGTCACGCCGCAGCGCCGCGTCCGGGACGGCGTGCCCGCGCCGGGCGAGGAGCCGCAGCACCTCGTCGTACAGGCACGGCTCGTGCAGCGCCTTCTCGAGTTCTGCGTGCATGCGGGGCGCGCCGCGGTGCGGGACCAGCATGGACGCGGACTTCTCGCCGAGCAGGAACTCCATGCGGCGGTACATCGCCGACTGGAAGCCGGAGCCCTCGCCGAGGGCGGAGCGGTAGGAGTTGAACTGGGTGGGCGTCAGCTGCGCCAGGGGCCGCCAGGACGCGTTCAGCGCCTGGAGCTCCCGTACGGACCTCTTCAGCGCGTCGATCGCCACCGGCACCCGGTCCTCGCGCAGGGCGCGCGCCGCGGTCTCCCACTCGTGGACGATGACGGTGAACCACAGCTCCATCACCTGGGTCGTGACCAGGAAGACCATCTCCCCGGGGTCGTCGGAGAGGGTGTGCTGGAGGTGGGTGAGCACGTCCGCCTTGACGTAGTCCTCGTAAGGGGTCGTGCCCTGGAAGTCGAGATGCGGGGTCTCGGGCTCATGAGCCTCGGAGGTGCGAGGGGCCTGGTGAGCCTGTTGGGACATCGCTGTCTCCTGTATGTACTCCGGGTAGCGGTCCGCCCCTGCCGATGCCGGCACGGGGGCCCCGGTCCCCACAGGCATCCTGCGCAATGCCCCCGGACACCGCAAGGCCCGCCTGGTCACAGGCGGGCCTTGCACTACCGCGGGACTAGCCCAGCGTCTGGGCCGCCGTCGGCGAGGAGTCCTTCAGGAACTGCGAGCAGCGCTCGTACTCCTCCTGCTCGCCGATGCCGTGCGCGGCGCGCGCGAGGGCGTGCAGGGCGCGCAGGAACCCACGGTTGGGCTCGTGCTCCCAGGGGACGGGTCCATGTCCCTTCCAGCCGTTGCGGCGCAGGGCGTCCAGGCCGCGGTGGTAGCCCGTGCGGGCGTACGCGTACGACTCGACGACCGCCCCCCGCTCGAACGCGTCGTCGGCGAGCTGCGCCCAGGCGAGCGAGGAGGCGGGGTACCGGGCGGCGACCTCGGAGGGCGCCGTGCCGCTCGCGAGGAGCTCGCGCGGCTCCGGGTCGTCGGGGAGGTGCGTCGGGGGCGGGCCCCCGAGAAGGTTCTCGTGAAGGGTCATGGGATCAGTGTGCGCCATGGACCGTGCCCGCAGATCGCGCGCCCTCGGTACCTGCTCAGGAGGCCGGACCGGCCCCGGAACCCGCCGAACCGCTCGGCGGCTCGAGCGGTGGGGCGGTCACGGAGCAGTGCGTACGGCACTCGGGGTGGCGGCACTGCGGGGCCGGGCGGCGTACGGCCGCGAAGGCGAGCGCCGCGCCCGCCACCAGCACGCCCGCGCACAGCGGCATCGCCCGGCGGAAGGCGGCCTCGAACGCGTCCGGCACGCGGTACGCCTCCGGGCCCATCCCGGTGAGCAGCGGCAGCGCGGCCACGGCGATCAGACCGGCGGCGCGGGCCGCCGCGTTGTTGATGCCGCTGGCCAGGCCGGCCCGGTCGGTGTCCACCGAGCCGAGCACGGTGGCGGTCAGCGGGGCGACCAGGGTGACCAAGCCCGCGCCCATGACCAGCACGGCGGGCAGGACGTCGGCGGCGTACGCGGCGCCCTTGCCGACGCGCAGCATCAGCAGCATGCCGGCCGCGCAGAGCAGGGGGCCGACGGTGAGCGGGATGCGGGGGCCGATGCGTTCGGCGAGGGCACCGGAGCGGGACGAGAACAGGAGCATCAGGACGGTGGTGGGCAGCAGGGCGACCCCGGCCCGCAGGGGCGAGTAGCCGGAGACGACCTGGAGCTGGAGCGCGGTGAGGAAGAAGAAGCCGCCGAAGGCCGCGTAGACGCAGAACGTCACCAGGTTGACCGCCGTGAACTGGCGGGAGGCGAAGATGTCGAGCGGCATCATCGGGTCGGGGCGGTGCCGTTCGACGTGGATGAAGGCGACCCCGGCGGCGAGGCCCGCGACCGCGGTGAGGGCCACCGGGAGCAAGCCGCCGTGGGCCTCGATGAGGGCGTAGGTCACCAGGGCGAGGGAGAGGGCGCCGAGGGTGGCGCCGAGGGCGTCGAAGCGGCCGCTGTGGGTGCCTCCGGCGGAGGACTCGGGGACGTGGCGTACGGCGATGGGGGCGCAGAGGAGGGCCAGGGGGACGTTCAGGAGGAAGACCCAGCGCCAGCCCGGGCCGGCCACCAGCCAGCCGCCGAGGAACGGGCCGACGGCGGCGCCGATGCCGCCGAAGCCGGACCACAGGCCGACCGCCCTGCCGCGGTCGTCGGGGTGGAAGGCGGCCTGGATGAGGGCGAGCGACCCGGGGGTGAGGAGGGCACCGCCGACACCCTGGAGGGCGCGGGCGACGATGAGGATCTCGGGGGTTGGGGCGATGCCGCAGAGCAGGGAGGCGGTGGCGAACCACAGGATGCCGAGAACGAAGATCCTGCGGCGGCCGTAGCGGTCTCCGAGCGCGCCGCCGAGGAGGATCAGACCGGCGAGCGTGACCAGGTAGGCGTTGACGGTCCACTGGAGGGCGGCGAGGCTCGCGTCGAGGGCGTGGCCGATGCGGGGGAGGGCGACGTTGACGACGGTGGAGTCCAGCAGGGCCATGCTGGAGCCGAGCACCGTTGTCAGCAGGATCCATTTTCCCTGCGGGGAGGCAAGCCTCACGGCGGGGCTTTGCTGTGCGGTAACCGCCATGCTGGGATCATCCCGCGCCGGGGGTGTTTGAGCCAGGTTTGCGGTGCCCGGGGGCCGGGTTGCCCGCCTCCGCCCGGAGGGGGGAGGCGGCGCAGCCCGGCGGTGGCGGGGTCCCCCCAAGCTCTTCGAGCAGGGGGGCGCCCCGCCAACCGGCTGTTACTTGATCTTCGTGCCGGTCGAGCGGAGGTTCTGGCAGGCCTCCAGCACTCGCTTCGACATCGACGCCTCCGCCAGCTTGCCCCAAGTGCGCGGGTCGTAGGTCTTCTTGGAGCCGACCTCGCCGTCGACCTTCAGGACGCCGTCGTAGTTCTTGAACATGTGGTCGGCGACCGGGCGCGTGAAGGCGTACTGCGTGTCCGTGTCGATGTTCATCTTGACCACGCCGTTCTCCAGCGCGGTCAGGATCTCCTGCTCCGTGGAGCCGGAACCGCCGTGGAAGACGAAGTCGAACGGCGACTCCTTGCCGAACCGCTCGGCCACGCCCTCGTTCAGCTCCTTCAGCAGCTCGGGGCGGAGCACGACGTTGCCCGGCTTGTACACGCCGTGCACGTTGCCGAAGGACGCGGCCAGCAGGTAGCGGCCCTTCTCGCCGAGGCCCAGCGCCTCCGCCGTGCGGAGCGCGTCGTCGACCGTCGTGTACAGGCTGTCGTTGATCTCGTGGGTGACGCCGTCCTCCTCGCCGCCCGTCGGGGTGATCTCCACCTCGAGGATGATCTTCGCGGCGGCGGTGCGGGCGAGCAGCTCCTGGGCGATCGCCAGGTTGTCGGCCAGGGTCTCGGCGGAACCGTCCCACATGTGCGACTGGAACAGCGGGTTCTGGCCGGCCTTCACGCGCTCCTCGGAGATCGCGAGCAGCGGACGCACGTACCCGTCGAGCTTGTCCTTCGGGCAGTGGTCCGTGTGCAGCGCGATGTTGACCGGGTACTTCTCGGCGACGATGTGGGCGAACTCGGCCAGGGCCACCGCACCGGTGACCATGTCCTTGCTGTACTGGCCGCCCAGGAACTCGGCGCCACCCGTCGAGATCTGGACGATGCCGTCGCTCTCCGCCTCCGCGAAACCGCGCAGGGCCGCGTGCAGGGTCTGGGAGGAGGTCACGTTGATGGCCGGGTAGGCGAACTTGCCTGCCTTCGCCCGGTCGAGCATCTCGTTGTAGACCTCGGGGGTTGCGATGGGCATCTGTCCGCTCCTTGTTGTGCGGGTTGCGTTCTGCGTGCTTACGGCCCTGACCTAGGGAGTGACGTCATCGTCGGCCCCATCTTCCCAGACGTGACCGGATGCTTCGGACACCCCGTCCAGCCTGTGGATGACCCCGTGTCTCAGTCCAGACCCAGGTCGTCCTTCGAGTAGGCGAACACGTAGGGCACCCCGGCCTTCTCCGCGATCGCCTCGGCCGCGCCCGTCGCCCGGTCCACGATCGTCGCGACCGCGACGACCTCGGCACCGGCCTCCCGCAGCGCCTCGACAGCGGTCAGCACCGAGCCGCCGGTGGTGGAGGTGTCCTCGACGGCGAGCACGCGCCGGCCCGCGACCTCCGCGCCCTCGATACGGCGCTGCAGGCCGTGCGCCTTGCCCGCCTTGCGGACGACGAAGGCGTCGAGCGTCTTCCCCCGGGCGGCGGAGGCGTGCAGCATCGCGGTCGCCACCGGGTCGGCGCCGAGGGTCAGGCCGCCGACCGCCTCGTAGTCCAGGTCGGCGGTCAGGTCGAGCATGACCTGACCCACCAGCGGGGCGGCCACGCCGTCGAGGGTGATGCGGCGGAGGTCGATGTAATAGTCGGCTTCCTTGCCCGAGGACAGGGTCACCTTGCCGTGCACCACGGCCTTGTCCTTGATCTGCTGCAGCAGCTCGCCGCGAACGTCGCTCATGGCAGCCAGCTTAGAGCCCCGCTGTTCAGGGCCCTCAGAGCCGTCGCCAGGTCCACGTGGTGGTGGCCTCGAGCGGCTCGATGGGGGTGACCAGGCACGGAAGGGTGTTGAGGCCGTCCGGGGGGCCGGTCTGCGGTTCCACGCACACCGCCTCGCTCTGCTCGTCGTAGACCACGACCCACTCCTCACGGCTGGTGACCTTCAGCTCCAGCTGCCCGGGCCAGGTGAGGGTGACGTCGACGCCGTCGGGCATGCCGAAGCAGTCGTCCCAGGGGCCGGGCTCGGGGTCGACGCGGTTGCCGGTGGGCAGGTGGTCGTCGCCGCGCTCCTCCTGCCAGGCGGGGTCGAAGTCGATGCGGACGTCTTCGCCGCCCAGGCTGCGGTGGAACCAGGGGTGCCAGCCGATCTGGGCCGGGAAGGAGTCGTCGTACGTCTCCACGGACATGGTCAGCGTGAGGGCGTCCTCGGTGAGCGCGGCCAGCTGGGTGACGCGGCCGGCGTACGGCCAGGGGGCGACCAGGTCGTAGGTGAGGACGGCCTCGGTGGGCTCGGCGCGGGCGACGCGCCAGACGCCGTCGCGGACCGTGCCGTGGATGGCGTGCGGCGGGGCGTTGAGAGGCATCTGCTGGACGGTGCCGCCGTTGCGGAACCTGCCGTCCCGGATACGACCGCACCAGGGGGCCATGGGGAAGCAGCCGAACCGTTCCCCCTGCCGCAGCAGTTCGGTCCCGCCGATACGCAGACTCCTCACGCGCCCGCCGTTCCCCGGCGCCAGCACGACTTCCGCGTCTCCCGCGGCCAACGTGATCTCGTCGTTGCTCACGAGCCCGACCCTACTGGGCCGATCAAGGGGGCGGTTGGTGACGCCCGTGCGCCTACGTCAGCGCCGCCGCCGCAGCAGCCGGCCCGCCACGATCGCCGATGCCACGAGCAGGGCCGCCGCCGGGGCCGCCCAGCGGAGGGTGGCGGTGGCCGCCGCGGCTTCCGGGGGCGGGACGGGCGCGTAGCGGCCGCGCGGGGGCGCGTGGTCGACCTCCTCGGCACTGCGGCCGATCATCGTGCGGCGGGCGTGCGCCGCCTCGGCGGGCGGTGCCTCGTCGAAGCTGTCGGGTGCGAGGCCGGATTCGTCCTCCTCGAGGAGGGGCTCGAGGGACGACGCGGGGACCCCGGTGTCGCCGGCCGACGCGGGTTCCTCCTCGGGACTCGGCGCCTGTGACGGCGGTTCGGTCACCTCCCGAGGGCCTTCCTCCGCGACCTCCCCCAGCTTCTCCGCGAACCGTCCCAGCAGCCGCGCCGCCGCCGACGCCACCGTCTCCGCCGGCAGGTCCGCGATCCGGCCGTCGGCCGTGGCCGTTCCCGTGAACGCGACCGTGGTGCCGCCCTCGGCCGGGGTCAGACGCAGGGACAGGGACAGTTTCGCCGTGCCCGTGCCGCGTGCCTCGGCGGCCTCGCCCTCCACCGTGAACGAGCCGTCGTCCCGCATCTCGATCCGCAGGGTGCCGCGGTAGGTGATCGTGTGGCCGCCGGCGCGCACCTTCAGGCGGCCGGCGACGGGCTCCGTGCCCGCGTCCTGTTGGAGCCCGGGGATCGAGCGGGCCACCCGGGCCGGATCGGCCAGCGCCTGGCTCAACCGCTCGGCGGGAACCGGAACGAACACCTCATGCTCCATGTCTCACGAGCCTACCCAGCAGCGGCCGAACCTCACCCGTGCAAGACGGGATTCGCACGTCCGTGGGGCCGGGAGGCTCATTCCTGGTACCTCGGGTGCACCAGCGTCGACGGGAGCAGCCCCGGCACCCGGGTGCGCGCCGCCGCCCGCGCGTCCGCCCGCAGGGCCGCCCGGGTCAGCGGGCGCAGGCACGGCGTGCGCGGGTCCAGGGTCAGCGTCGGCGGGGTGCGGGCGGCGAGCACGAACCCCCAGTCGCGCGGCTCCCGGGGAGCCCCGGCCGTACGGCCCGGGGCGCGGCCGTCGACGCGGTACGGGGTGGTCCCGAGCCCCACCGCCCGTACCGTCGCCTCCACCGTCCAGAACGCGCGCGGCCGAGCGGTCACCGGCCCCGCGTGCGCCACCAGCCGCCCGCCCGGCGCGAGCACGCGCCGGGTCAGGCCGTAGAACTCCTGCGAGTACGGCTTCGTGCTCGCCGTGCCGCCGGGGCCGGGCAGGTCGGCGATCACCACGTCGTACGCCTCCCGGGTCCGCCTCAGCCAGCGGAACGTGTCCTCCGCGTGGATGTGGACGCGCGGGTCCGCGAAGGCGTGGCCGTTCAGCGCGGACAGGGCCGCGTCCTGGCGGGCGAGCCGGAACAGCGCCGGGTCCGGGTCGATCACGTCGACCCGCCGCACCCCCGGGTGCCGCAGCACCTCACGCGCCGCGAGTCCGTCGCCGCCGCCGAGGACGAGCACGCGCGCGTGCGGGCCGCCACTCATCGCGGGGTGCACCAGCGCCTGGTGGTAGAGGAGTTCGTCGCGGCCGTCGACACGGAGCCGGCCGTCGAGGAACAGGTCGAGGGGACGGCCGGGGGTGCCGCCGGTCAGCACCACCTCCTGGCCGCCGGTGCGCAGCGCGACCCGTACGTGGCCGCCGTACACCGCCTGGCGCGCGGCCCGTTCGAAGTCGTCGACGAGCACGGCCGCCGCGGCGAGCACACCGAGGACGAGCAGGTTGGCGACCAGCAGCAGCCGGCACCCGCGCCGGGACAGGTCGCGCCGGAACAGCCCGAGCACCAGGGCGCCGCCCGCGGCCGCGTTGACCGCGCCGGTGAGCAGCGCACCTGTCAGCTGGCCGAGCTGCGGCAGCAGCAGGAAGGGAAAGGCGAGGCCGCCGACGAGCGCGCCCACGTAGTCGGCGGCGAACAGGTCCGCGACCGCGCCGCCCGCGTCCTGCCGGCGGATGCGCTGGATCAGCTCCATCAGCAGCGGCACCTCTGCGCCGGTGAGCAGCCCGATCGCCAGGGAGAACGCGACCAGCAGGCAGCGCGGTCCGCCGGACCAGACGCCGTCCCGGTCACCGGTCCAGGCGAAGGCCGCGTACAGGGCCATCGCGCTCAGGCCGCCGACGAGTGCGAGCGCCGCCTCCACCGCGCCGAACCCGGCCGCGGCGCGGCAACGGAGCCGTTTGGCGGCGAGCGAGCCGACACCCATCGCGAACACCATCACGGACAGCACGACCGAGGCCTGGGTGACCGAGTCGCCGATCAAGTACGACGCGAGCGCGACGAGTTCGAGTTCGTACACGAGTCCACAGGCCGCGCAGACGAACACGCCGGCGAGGACCAGGAACCGCCCGGCGCCCGGGCCTACGGGCAGCCGCGTCTGGCTCCGGCCGCCGCCCCAGGAGGCGGCAGCGCCGGGTGGTGCGGGCGCGTGCGGTTCGATCACGTCCGGAACGCTACGTCACGCTTGCGCTCAGCCTTGTCACCCACACGTGTGGCGCCGAGTCGTTCGGCACCGGGGGGTGGTGCGGCCGAGTGGGGGCTGCCGCCCCCAGAGCGTCGCTCCGGCCTGAAGGGGCTCGTCCGCACATGCCGGCCGGGATGACGGTGCACAGCCATGGCTGAATGGGCGCCGATCGTCCTCACCTGCCCGACAGGACCGACTTCTCCCTGGCGTCGTCCCGTCGTTTCGGCCGCTGCCTCACCCCGACCCGGGTCCGGGTCGCCACCAACTGGCCGTCCTGCGGGTAGGCGTGCCAGGTGCGCCAGTGGACCTGGCCCTCGTGGCGCTGGGCCAGCATCGCGGTGAACGCGTGCGGACTGCCGGGGAAGACGCCGGCCAGGCCGTTGGGGTGGTCGGAGACCAGGGCCAGCAGTTCCTGGGCACGGCCGGCGAAGGAGCCGGGCGAGAGCACCTCGACGCGGGCCGCGAACTCGTACTCCCAGTCGCCGACCCGCTTGGCGACACCCAGTGGCAGCGGGGTGCTGGAGCCCGCGATGCACGCCACCGTCTCCGAGCAGATGCCCCGCTCCTCCGTAAGGAGCACCTGGTGGGACGCGCCGAGGAGGCGCAACTGCAGCTGCGTCCCGGCGAGTTCGAGGTCGAGGGTGGCGAGCGCGGGCAGCGGCTCGCGGCCCAGGGTCCAGGCCAGATCGGCCGCGCGCGTGTCGGTGTAGGAGGTGTTCAGGGTCGTGAGCATGGATCGGCTCCGCTAGCACGCAAAGTGAGAAGTGGGGATCCGGAGCACCCCGGTCGTGGCGCCGGGGACAAGGCCGGCTCAGCCAGTCGGGTAATGCTTCCGGTCGGCCCGGTGGGGAGGGACTCCTGCCGGACAGGTGTCCGAAGGGCGTCCGCGGGCTGCGTTGGTGTGTTGAGAGGGAATCATGAACTGTGGTCCCGGCAAAGCGTTTTTACCCAAGTTCGTAGGGTTTCCATCCCACGGGGGCTCCCCAGCTCAATTGTTCAACTATCGCGTGCGCCTGGAGTGTTGCTGTGTGAGCCGTGCGCCCCTTCGCGACGCGGCAATGAGCGCACGTCCCACATACAGCGCCGTCGGCACGCGCCGTCGCGCTCCCCCGGGAGAGGCGGTCGTCGGTCGGGTGCTGACGTGTGGGCACATGGGCCGGGTGGCCGCCGGGATCCGTCCCGGCGGCCACCCGGTGCGCGCGGCCCGGATGCGTCCGGAGCCCGACTGCCCCGTGTCAGTTGCCTCCGCCGCACGACGACCCGCACGACGAGTGGCCGCCGCAGGAGTGGCCCCCGCCGCACGAGTGGTGCCCGCCCGAGTGGTGCCCGCCCGAGTGGTGGCCGCTCGACGAACCGCCGTCGGTCCCGGCCACCCACCAGCTGCCGGCCCCGGTGTCCCCGCTGCCCCCGTGGCTTCCGTCGCGCCCCCGGCCCGTCCGCGTCCGCGCCCCGGAGCGGCCCCCCGACCGCACCGCTCCCTTCTTCGAACGACGCTGTGCCGACACGAGCAGCGCCACCACAACGACGCAGACGATCGCCAGAAAGATGCCGGTGACCATGGCACCGTCCCCCTTTCGAATCCCCCGAAGCGACCCCCCGTGGGCGCCTCCGTCTTCCTGAATGGTCGGGGGATGCCCGCGGCGGTGACCGGCCAAAGCAGAGTTGAGGAAGTCCAGAGCTTGGGCGCAGGATGGCGGCCATGACCTCCAGCGCGCGCCCCTTCCTCAACCGCCGCCTCACCGAGTTCGGGACGACGATCTTCGCCGAGATGTCGGCCCTCGCCGTGAGCACCGGGTCGATCAACCTCGGTCAGGGCTTCCCCGACACCGACGGCCCCGAGGAGGTGCGGGAGGCCGCCGTACGGGCGCTGCGCGACGGGCACGGCAACCAGTACCCGCCGGGGCCCGGCGTCCCCGAGCTGCGTGCCGCGATCGCCGCCCACCAGGAGCGGCGCTACAGGCTCGGGTACGACCCCGACACGGAGGTGCTGGTCACCGCCGGCGCGACCGAGGCGATCGCGGCGGCGCTGCTGGCGCTGCTGGAACCGGGTGACGAGGTGGTCGCCCTGGAGCCGTACTACGACTCGTACGCCGCCTGCATCGCGATGGCGGGCGGCCGGCGCGTACCGGTCACGCTGCGCCCCTCGGAGGGCAGCTTCCGGCTGGACCTGGACGAGCTGCGCGACGCCGTCACCGACCGGACCCGGCTGCTGCTGATCAACACCCCGCACAACCCGACCGGGACCGTGCTCACCCACGAGGAGCTGCGGGCGATCGCCGAGCTGGCCGTCGAGCGCGATCTGCTGGTGGTCACCGACGAGGTGTACGAGCACCTGGTGTTCGACGAGGCGGAGCACGTACCGCTGGCGACCTTCCCCGGGATGCGCGAGCGGACGGTGACCATCGGGTCGGCCGGGAAGACGTTCTCGTTCACGGGGTGGAAGGTCGGCTGGGTGACGGCGACGCCGGGGCTGGTGGCGGCGGTGCGGTCGGCCAAGCAGTTCCTGACGTACGTGGCGTCCGGGCCGTTCCAGTACGCCGTCGCCGAGGCCCTGCGCCTGCCCGACGCCTACTTCACGGACTTCCGCGACGATCTGCGCGCCAAGCGGGACCTGCTCAGCGCCGGTCTCACCGACGCCGGCTTCACGGTCTTCCGGCCGACAGGCACCTATTTCGTCACCACCGACATCCGCCCCCTCGGCGAGAGGGACGGCTTCGCCTTCTGCCGCGCCCTCCCCGAGCGGGCGGGTGTCGTCGCCATCCCGAACGCGGTCTTCTACGACCACAAAGAGGCGGGGGCACCCTACGTCCGGTTCGCGTTCTGCAAACGCGTCGAGGTGCTGGCGGACGCGACGGAACGGCTCCGCAAGGCGTTCGCGCGCTGACCACCGTCGGGACCGGCCCCTCCTCTCATCCGCTCCTGCTCTCCCACTGCCCCCCTCACGCGGCCACTGCCCCCTCACGCGGCGGCACTCCGCCCGGCCCGGCGCTCAGCGCGGAGAACATCGCCGACGGCGTCATGCGGGGGCTCGGCCAGCCGGCCGGCGTCGACGTCGACACCGTCACGATCCGCCCTACCGGGCAGGTCGACCAGGGCCTCGTTCGGATCACGCCTGCCTGAAGCCGGACCCGAGCGAGCACCCGCCGGCAGCGCCGCGCATCGCGTGCGGAGGCCGGTACCGGCGGAGGCCGGTACCGGCGGAGGCCGGCTCACCGGCGCGGTGGTGCTGAAGTTGGCAGTGGCGGCCCTGTTGCAAGACGGCTGCGTGTCAGGCGTGGGAATTCGTCGGCGCGCGGACGCGCAAGGTCGCAAATCGGGACATGATCGACGCATGGTTCCGGTGTGACCCACGTCAGTACCATCCCGGCCCCGGCCGCCGAGCGCCCGGGCCACCGCGACTCCGTCCGTCCGACCGGTGGCGGGCGGCGGCCGGCCGCCACGGCCCTCACCGCCCTCGGGCTGTTCGTCGCCGTCCGGCTGTCCGGCGTGCTCGTGCTCGCCGTCGCCGCCCGGGCGGCGGGCAAGAACCCGCTGCTCCTGCTCGGGCGCTCCTGGGACTCCGTCTGGTACCTGCGGATCGCCGCCCACGGCTACGGGTTCACCCAGCACACCCCCACCGGCGTCCACAGCGACCTGGCGTTCTTCCCGCTGTACCCGGGCATGGTCCACACCGTCACCACGATCGCCCCCCTCGGCGGCGGTGCGGCGGGACTGCTGGTGTCCTGGACGGCGGCCGCGGTCGCCGCATGCGGCATCCACCGCATCGGCCTGCGGGTGTACGGCCCCGCGGTGGCCGTCGTCCTGGTCCTGCTGTGGGGTCTGCTGCCGCACTCCGTCGTGCTGTCGATGGCCTACACGGAACCCGTCATGACCGCGTTCGCCGCCTGGTCGCTGTACGCGGTCCTGACCCGCCGCTGGGTGTGGGCGGGCGCGCTGGCGGCGCTGGCGGGGCTCGCCCGGCCCAACGGCGTCGCAGTGACCGCGGCGGTCCTCGCGGCGGCCGGCCTGGAGGTGTGGCGGCAGCGCGGGCGCGGAGTTTCCCCCAGGCTGTGGACGGGCGCGGCGCTCGCACCGCTCGGCTGGGGCGGCTACGTCGTGTGGGTGGGCCGCCGCCGGGGCGATCCGCTCGGCGGCTACTTCACCGTGCAACGGCTGTGGGGCTCCCGCTTCGACTTCGGGCGGGGCGCCCTGAACTTCACCGAGCACATGCTGCTGCACGGCACCCGGCTGCTGTTCCCGATGGCGCTGGTGATCGTCGGGGTGAGCACCGTGCTGTTCGCCCTGCTGGTCGTGGACCGGGCCCCGCTGCCGCTCGTCGTCCACAGCGGCGTGCTGCTGCTGATCGCGCTCGGCGGCTCCGGGTTCTTCGAGTCCAAGCCGCGTTTTCTGCTGCCGGCGTTCCCGCTGCTGATCGTGGTGGCGCGGGCGCTGGTGCGAACAGCGCGAGCCCGGCCGTGGCACGCCGCCGTGGTGGCGGGCGCGCTGGCCGGGCTCTCGTTCGTCTATGGGGCCTATCTGGTGGTGCTGGCCCGATCTCCCCTCTAGTGCGGGCGAACCGCCGCGGCACCGGACGGGTCCGGCCGGGGCTACTCCCCGTCGTCCTCGGGCTTCTCGGCGTCGTCGACCTCTTCCGCGAGGCCGAGCTGCTCCACGAGCCACCGGTCGAACTCGATGGCGGCCCGTACCCAGCTGACGGTCGAGGAGACGAAGTGCTCCAGGCTCACACCCGTGCCGATCAGCATCTGTGCCTCGCCGATGAGGCGGACGGTGCCGTCGTCGTGGGTGTGGCTGTAGACCTTGGGCCACAGCGTGCGCCGGTTCCAGTCGTCGATGGACTCCAGCAGCTGGGGCTTCTCGTCGATCTTGTGGGGCCGGTCGTAGAACGTCCGCACCGAGAAGACCTGCTGATCGCCTTCGCCGCGGAACATGAAGTACGTACGGAACTGCTCCCACGGCGCGACGAGGTCACCCTCTTCGTCGACGAGGTGCTTGAGCTCCATCTGGTCCAGGAGCTGCTTCACGAGGTCCTGATCCGGAACCACGGGGCCCGCCGGAGGCTGCGGCTCGGGCTGGCCCCCGAAATTCGGAATCGAGGACGGGTCGATGCTCACCGTGTTCTTCCCTTCGTACGGATTCCGCCATCCTCCCTCATGCGGGGAGGGGGGTGGCAACCCCCGACGGTTCGTGTCAGCCGATGGCTGACACGAACCGGTCACGTGGGCGGGCGTACTTTCGAGTACCCGGGAGCCGTGCGGTCCCCTACAGCGTCTTGCCCGTCGCCGGCCCCACCAGCAGACCCTCGCCGAAGCGGTCCACCCGGACCGTGTCGCCGTCCTTGACCTCGCCCGCCAGGATCTCCCTGGCGAGGCGGTCACCGATGGCCGTCTGGACCAGGCGGCGCAGCGGGCGGGCGCCGTAGGCCGGGTCCAGGCCCTCCTCGGCGAGCCAGGCCAGGGCCTCGGGGGTGATCTCCAGGTTCAGGCGCCGCTCGTGCAGCCGCTTGGCCAGGCGCTCGATCTGGAGCTGTGCGATCCGCTCCAGCTCGGGCTTGGTCAGCGCCGAGAAGACCACCAGGTCGTCGAGCCGGTTGAGGAACTCAGGCTTGAAGGAGGACCGGACCACCTCGAGGACCTGCTCCTTCTTCTCCGCCCCAGTGGTGAGCGGATCGACCAGGTACTGGCTGCCCAGGTTCGAGGTCAGCACCAGGATGGTGTTGCGGAAGTCGACCGTACGGCCCTGGCCGTCGGTCAGACGGCCGTCGTCCAGCACCTGGAGCAGGATGTCGAAGACCTCGGGGTGGGCCTTCTCCACCTCGTCGAGCAGGATGACGCTGTACGGGCGGCGGCGCACCGCCTCCGTCAGCTGGCCGCCCTCCTCGTAGCCGACGTACCCGGGCGGGGCGCCGACCAGCCGGGCGACACTGTGCTTCTCGCCGTACTCCGACATGTCGATGCGGACCATGGCCCGCTCGTCGTCGAAGAGGAAGTCCGCGAGCGCCTTGGCGAGCTCGGTCTTGCCGACGCCCGTGGGGCCGAGGAAGAGGAACGAGCCCGTCGGCCGGTCGGGGTCCGAGATGCCCGCGCGGCTGCGGCGTACGGCGTCGGAGACGGCCCGTACGGCCTCGCTCTGGCCGATGAGCCGCTTGCCGATCTCCTCCTCCATGCGCAGCAGCTTCTGCGTCTCGCCCTCCAGGAGGCGCCCGGCGGGGATACCGGTCCAGGAGGCGACGACGTCCGCGATGTCGTCGGAGCCGACCTCCTCCTTGACCATGGTGTCCTTCGTGGCCTCCTCCTCGGCCTCGGAGGCGGCCTCCAGCTCCTTCTCCACGGCCGGGATCTCGCCGTACAGCAGCTTGGAGGCGGTGTCGAAGTCGCCGTCGCGCTGGGCGCGCTCGGCCTGGCCGCGCAGGTCGTCCAGCTTCTCCTTCAGCTCACCGACGCGGTTGAGGGACTGCTTCTCCTTCTCCCAGCGGGCGGTCAGGCCCCGCAACTCCTCCTCCTTGTCGGCGAGGTCGCGGCGCAACTTCTCCAGGCGCTCACGGGAGGCCGCGTCGGTCTCCTTGTCGAGGGCCAGCTCCTCCATGCGCAGCCGGTCCACGGCACGCTGGAGTTCGTCGATCTCGACCGGGGACGAGTCGATCTCCATGCGCAGCCGCGAGGCCGCCTCGTCAACGAGGTCGATGGCCTTGTCGGGCAGGAAGCGGGAGGTGATGTAGCGGTCGGACAGCGCGGCGGCGGCCACCAGGGCGCTGTCCGCGATCTGCACCTTGTGGTGGGCCTCGTACCGGCCCTTGAGGCCGCGCAGGATGGCGATGGTGTCCTCGACGGTCGGCTCGCCCACGAAGACCTGCTGGAAGCGGCGCTCCAGCGCGGCGTCCTTCTCGATGCGCTCACGGTACTCGTCGAGCGTGGTCGCGCCGATCATGCGCAGCTCGCCGCGGGCCAGCATCGGCTTCAGCATGTTGCCGGCGTCCATCGAGGAGTCGCCGCCGGCGCCCGCGCCCACGACGGTGTGCAGCTCGTCGATGAAGGTGATGATCTGGCCGTCGCTGTCCTTGATCTCGGAGAGCACGGTCTTCAACCGCTCCTCGAACTCACCGCGGTACTTCGCGCCCGCGACCATGGCGCCCAGGTCGAGCGCGACGAGGCGCTTGTTCCTGAGCGACTCGGGCACGTCGCCCTTCACGATCCGCTGGGCGAGCCCCTCGACGACGGCGGTCTTGCCGACGCCGGGCTCACCGATGAGGACGGGGTTGTTCTTCGTACGGCGGGACAGCACCTGTACGACGCGGCGGATCTCCTGGTCCCGGCCGATGACCGGGTCCAGCTTGCCGTCGCGCGCGGCGGCGGTGAAGTCGGTGCCGAACTTCTCGAGGGCCTTGTACTGCCCCTCCGGGTCCGGGGTCGTCACCCGGCGTCCTCCCCTGGTCTTCTGGAACGCGTCCAGCAGCTTCTTGGCGTCCGCTCCCTGCCCGGACAGGACCTCCCCGGCGGCGCCGCCCTTCGCGGCGATGCCGATGAGCAGGTGCTCGGTGGACAGGTAGTCGTCGCCGAGGTCCTTGGCGCGCTTGTCCGCGTCCGCGACCACGGCGAGCATGTCGCGGTTGGGCTGGGGCGGCGCTACGGTCGACCCGGTCACGCGGGGCAGCCCGGCGAGCAGGCGCTCCGCGCCGGAACGCACGGAGGCCCGGTCGGCGTCCACGGCGACGAGCAGGTCGATGATGTTCTCGTTGTCCTGCCCCTCGAGCAACGCGAGGAGCAGGTGGGCGGGGGTGAGGTCCGGGTGGCCCTCCGACACGGCCCGTTGGGTGGCCGCGTTGATCGCGTCCCGGCTCCTGTTGGTCAGCTCGGCGTCCACGTGTCCGTTCTCCTCCTGCGGGTCAGCCGCGCTCAGCTGTGCCTTCCACTGTGACTACGTCAACGTACACAAAGTTGAGTCTATTCCACTCAAGGCGCCGCACGGGAGAGGGAACGGCTAGGTTCCGGTTCCATGGCCACGTACTCCCAAGACCCCGGCGCACCCGATGCCGAGTACCTCAGGTTCTGGCGGGAAAGACACCTGTGCACGCTGACGACCCTGCGCCCGGACGGCAGCCCGCACGTCGTCCCGGTCGGAGTGACGTACGACCCCGGGGCGCGGCTGGCCCGGGTGATCACGAACAAGGCGAGCACGAAGGTGGGACATGTGACGGCTGCGGGGCCCGAGGGGGCGCCGGTCGCGGTCTGCCAGGTGGACGGGCGACGGTGGGCCACGCTGGAGGGGCGCGCACACGTCTCGGCCGACCCCGGGCGGGTCGCGGAGGCGGAGCGGCGCTACGCCGAGCGCTACGGCAGGGTGCCGGCGCCGAACCCGTCGCGCGTGGTGATCGAGATCGGGCTCTCCCGGGCACTGGGACGCGGTTGATCGCCGGGCCCGCCACGGCGACTGGTTTCGGCCACCGTCGGATCCTGGTGATGTCCGGAGATGTCCGCCGAAAACTGCAGCGGCGTCACCGTGTTCAGGTCACGGTGACGCCGCTGCGGGGGGAAGCACCTGAGCGATTTGTTACGACGGGGGAATCGCGTCAGGCACTGCGGGGGGTGGCTGAGATGGTCCTCACTTCCGGGCTGTCCGCCTCGGACAGCCGGTGGTCACGCTGGTCCAGGTTCACAAAGATCATTCCGTACCGGATGGCGCACCGCACAGGCTGCGGCGCTCCCCGAGGCCGCCGCAGCAGCCGGTACGCCCGCACGTCCTCGTCCTCGTCCCGGGTGACGACGACGGGCTCCCCGAACACGGTCACCATCAACGAGTCACCGCTGTGGGGGATGGCGGTGGCCAGGTCGATGAAGTGCCAGCCCGAGCGGTAGGCGGTGGCCATTTCCCGGCGGAAGGACCGGTCGTCGGGCGGGGTGGTCATGAGGTCGTCCCCGGCGCGGCGAGAGGCGCACTCGCCCCCCAACCGGTGTCCGCCGGCGTCGCGACGATCCCCGTCGGCTCACTGGCACCCCAGCCGGTGTCCAGCTTGGCGACGCCGACCGCCTGCGCCGTCCCCGCCCCGGCACCGAAGACCACGGCCGCAGAGAAGGCAACGGCAAGCGCCGATCGAAGCATTCTCTTGTACATAGTCGGCTTCGTCCTCACTCAACGAGTTTCCTTCCCCCGTGCCACCAAGACGATGGCTCATTCAGGCACGTCAATGCCACAGGGTCGATGCATCATGTTCCTGCATGTTCAGGACCCTGGGGGGTGGAGATTTGCCTAATAACTATCCGAAAGGGACACATCCACACGCGATTACCGATCTCTGTGAGGAGGGGACACAGCTTTATGCAAGCGCGTTGAGCACCGGCCGTATCGCCCGGTCGGAGATCAAGGACGCTCCCTGCCTCCTGGAGTTCGCGTTGCTGCACCCGGATCCTGACGACGAGAACTGGTTGCGGCCGGTTCCGCCGTCCGTCGCGCTCGCCCAACGGCTGCATCCGCTGGAGCGGGAGATCCTGGACCGTCGGCGGATCTCCATCGAACTGACCGAATCCTTCGAGCCGTTCATGGCGCTCAGCGCCCTGGCCCCTGCCCCCACCCATGCCATCACCGTGCTCGAGGGCTCCGACCGGATCAACGCGGCGCTCAACCTCGCCACGGCCGAATGCCGTCACGAGGTCCTGACCGTGCAGCCGGGTGGCGGACGCAGCGAGCACATCCTGAGGCAGGCCCTCGAGCGGGACCGTCCCCTGATGGAACGCGGCGTGAGCATGCGCACGCTCTACCAGCACACCGTGCGCCACAGTCTGGGAACCATGGCGTACGTGGAGGTCATGTCACGCGGCAAGGTCGAGATCCGCACGCTGGAGGAACTCATAGGGCGGCTCATCATCTGCGACGAGACGGTTGCCTTCGTCCCGGCGCACGACGACCAGCAAGTGGCCCTCGAACTCCGCCATCCCGGCCTCGTCAAATATCTGATCAAGGTTTTCGAGCACCTCTGGCGCCGCGCCACCCCCCTGCGCGAGGAAGTGCCCTACGAACCCGCCCGCGACGGCATCACCGGCGTCCAGCGCTCCATCGCCAAGCTTCTGGTGGAGGGTCACGTCGACGAGGCCATCGCCCGCCGGCTGGGGATGAACGTCCGCACCTGCCGGGCCCACATCGCCAAGCTGGCCCAGGCTCTGGGCAGCGGCAGCCGTGCCCAACTCGGCTACCTCATCGCCCAGTCGGGCCTCCTGAAGGAGGAGCACTGAAGCGCGAGGGTTCTACAGCTCGGTGGGGGATTCCGGAGCGCCCGGAGCGGTGACCGGCAGCAACTCGGGCGCGTGCGGCGGACCGTCCAGGCCCGTCTGGGCGATCCTCACCCCGAGCTGCGTACGGCTCGCCGCGCCCAGGGTCTCGGACAACCGGGCGATGTGCGCGCGGCAGGTGCGGACGCTGATGCCCAGCCGTTCGGCGACCACCGCGTCCTGGTGACCCTCGGCGAGCAGCGCCGCGATGGAGCGCTCCCGGTGGGTGATGCCGTCGATGCCCGTCTCGGGCAGCGGTGAGGTGAGCGGGATCGCCAGACGCCACAAACGTTCGAAGACGGTCACCAGGTACTCGATGATGGCCGGATGTCGCAGCTCCAGCGCGATCGTGCGGTCCGCGTTCGCGGGGATGAAGGCGACGGTGCGGTCGAACACGATCAGCCGCTCGGGCACCTCGTCCAGGGTGCGCGCCTCGGCCGCGTCGCCCATGAGCTCCATGTAGGTGTGCAGGCCCTGGCCGTGCCGGGCGACATGCGTGTACAGGTCGCGCATGCGCACACCCCGCCGGCGCATCTCCAGCGCCCGCGGCAGCCCCTCGGCCAGTTCGTCCTCGCGGCGGATACCCCCCGGCTGCACGGTCAGCACCTCGGTCGTGCACTGTTCCGTCGCCTCGTCCATGGCGGCGCGGATCCGCGTCAGCCCGTCCAGCACACGGATCGCCACGCCCTCCTGGGAGCCCTGCTCACGGCCGCCCAGCCCGGCGTACCACTCGACGGCGGCCACCGCCGTGCCGACCCGCGCCCGACTCGCGGAGACCTCCTCGTGCACACCGCGCAGCAGCCGGGTCATGACCTCCTGCGGGGCGGTGGGCACCAGCCAGTCCATGTCGTCGGGGTCGGGGTGCAGCAGCGCCAGCTCCAGCAGGCACGGCACCTTCGCGGCGTCGGCGCGGGGCACCCGGCCGCGACGCACGGCCCGGGAGTACACGCGGGTCCCGGCCTCGCAGAGCCGGTCAGCGCCGTGCGGATGCGCGTCCGTCCCGTGCCCGGCCATCTTCCACCCCTGGCTTACGACTCCCGGCTCCCGCGTCCCACGCGACGCGGCCCGCCGGCGACTCCCTCACGCACGCGGACGCGCGCCGTCCGCGCCGCGCCCCGCACGCCTTCGCAGCGCAACTATGCGCGGACCCGCCCGCCACCGCAACACGGCTCCCCCGCCACAACGCCCGCCCTTGCCCCCGAACATGCGGGTTTCGGCCCACCTCCGGAACTTCCGCTGCACCAAGCTGACGGGCCCGTCGGCGGAACTCCTCGATCCGGACAGGCCGCGACCCGCGCCCCCTTGGGGGCGCGGGTCGCAGGGGGCACGGCCGGGGCCCGGACCGGCTCGCCGGTCGCCGGGTACCCCGAAGGCGCGCCAGGCCTGTGCCGTCCGCACAGTGGTGACCTGAGCCGCTACCACGGCGGGCGACGCGGGTGACGACAGGCCCTTCCGGGGCTCTTAGTGCAGGTTGATCGCGGAGCAGTCCGCCTTGTACTTCGCGGTGCAGATGTCCTTGACGGTGTAGATGCCGTCCTGGATCACCGTGTCCTTGATGTTGTCCCTCGTGAGGGCGACCACCGGCACGAGCATCGACGGGATGTTCTTCTCCGTCGGGCTGTCGACATGGTCACGGGTCAGTGCGTCGAACTCGATCGAGCGGCCCTGGACCTTGGCCACGGCCATCTCCGCGGCGTTGTTCGCCTCGTCCGGGTACGACTTGTACACGCTCATGTACTGCTCACCGGAGACGATCCGCTGCACCGCGTCCAGCGCCGCGTCCTGCCCGGTCACCGGCGGCACCTTGCTGACGCCCGCCTCCTTCAGCGCGTCGATGACGGCGCCGGCCATGCCGTCGTTCGCGGAGTAGACCGCGGCGATGTTGCTCAGCCCGACGGCCCGGATCGCCTCGGCCATGTTCGCCTTGGCGTTCTCCGGCTTCCAGTCCTTGGTGTCGAAGGACTTGACGATGTTGACCTTGCCCTGGAGCTCGCTGAGCGCGCCCTCCTTGAACTGCGCCGCGTTCGGGTCGGTGGGCGAGCCGTTCATCATGACGATCTTGCTGCTCGAGGCCTTGGCGCCGAGTGCGTCCATGAGGGCGCGGCCCTGCACCTGGCCGACCAGTTCGTTGTCGAAGGAGATGTACGCGTCGATGGGGCCCTGGGCGAGCCGGTCGTAGGCGATGACCGGGATGCCCGCGTCCTTGGCCTTCTGCACGCCCGGCGCGATGGCCTTGGCGTCGACCGCGTCCACCAGCAGCACGTCCGCCTTGTCGGCGATCATCTGGTCGAGCTGCTTGTTCTGCGCGGCCGCGTCGGCGTCGGCGTTGGCGTACAGGACCTTGCCCTTGTTGTCGGTGAGGGAGGCGACCTGCTTCTTGATGATGGGGTAGTCGAACCTGTCGTACCGCGGGTTCTCCTTCTCGGGCAGAAGGAGACCGACCGTGATGTCGTTGCCCTTCTTCGGCGTGGCGGAGCTGCTGCTGCCGCCGACTCCGTCGATGACGCCGCACGCGGCGAGCGAGACGGCCGACGCCGAGGCGGCCAGGGCTATGGCGGTACGACGCACAGCGGTCCTACGGGTGGTACGAACGTTCACATCAGGTGCCTTCCGGGCGAGGGAGCAGCGTTGCGACCCAGGTGGCTGAAAGCCAACGCGGGGACGGTGGGCAGCGTCAAGAACTACCGGTTAACGAGATGGCAACAGGATCACTGTGCGAGTCAAGTGAAAACCAAGAGAGCGTCGTGTGGGGACTGCTTCCGCGTCTCAGCCTGACGCCTACCCACTCCGTCACCTGGAGCGATCGCGAACTGACGTGTAGTCAACTGCCTGGCAGTGCCGCCTCCTTGGTCAAATCCCGGGACGCGTGATCCGCATCACAGTCGACAGACAGGTCTCGCCGCCCTCGCTCCAGAAGAGTCCCGATCCGATCAGAGGACCGAATGAACCAAGCCAGACGACGCACGACCGCCGCGGCGGCCACCGCCGTCGTGCTCGCGCGGCTGGGTGTGGACCGACACCACCGCACCCGTCGGCACGACCCTGTACCGGCCGGTTCTGGCACGATGAAGGGGCCCGCGGTGTTCCGCGGGCCCCTTCACCGTGTTCCACTCAGTCCTGCTGTTGCCGCTTCGGCCGCCACACCACCAGCGCGCTGGTCTGCTGGACCTCCTGATACGGCACCAGGTCACGGCGGTAGGACGCGTGGACGGCCGCCTCCCGCTGGCGCATGGCCGCCGCCGCGCCGTCAAGGGCGGCCTGGAGCTCCGCGACGCGGGACTGGAGCGCGGCGACCTGGTTCTCCAGTTCGATGATGCGCTTGATACCGGCCAGGTTGATGCCCTCGTCCTGCGACAACTGCTGCACCTGGCGGAGCAGTTCGATGTCACGGGCCGAGTAGCGCCGGCCCCGCCCCGCGGTGCGGTCCGGGGACACGAGCCCCAGACGGTCGTACTGGCGCAGCGTCTGCGGGTGCAGTCCGGAGAGCTGGGCCGCCACCGAGATGACGTAGACCGGGGTGTCCTCGGTCAGCTCATACGGGTTGCGTCGACGCCCGTCCATCTGGTCATGCTCCCTTCGCGGCCTGGAACAGCTCCGCCCGCGGGTCCTCACCCGCGGTTGCCTCGCGATACGCCTCCAGCGCGTCACGAGCCTTCCCCGACACGTCCTTCGGGACACTCACCTCCACGGTGACCAGCAGGTCGCCGCGGGTGCCGTCCTTGCGGACCGCGCCCTTTCCACGGGCGCGCATCGTACGCCCGTTCGGCGTGCCGGGGGGCAGCTTCAGCGTCACCGGGGGCCCGCCCAGGGTGGGCACCCGGATGTCGGCGCCGAGCGCCGCCTCCGCGAAGGTCACCGGAACGGTGACCGTCAGGTTGTCGCCCTTGCGACCGAAGACGGGATGCGGATTGACGTGCACGACCACGTACAGGTCACCGGCCGGGCCGCCCCGCTCGCCGGGCGCGCCCTTGCCGCGCAGCCGGATGCGCTGCCCGTCGGACACGCCCGCCGGGATGCGCACCTGCATCGTCCGGGACGACTTGGCCCGGCCGCTGCCCTTGCAGACCTCGCACGGGTCCTCCGCGATCAGCCCGCGGCCCTTGCAGTCCGGGCACGGGTCGGTCAGCGAGAAGCCGCCGCCCGAGCCGCGCGCCACCTGCCCGGTGCCGACACAGGTCGGGCACACGCGCGGCGTGCCGTTCTTGTCGCCGGTGCCCGAACAGGCCTTGCACGGTGACTGCGAGGACATGCGCAGCGGCACGGTCGCCCCGTCCACCGCCTCCATGAAGCTCAGCGTGACCTCGGACTCGATGTCCTGGCCGCGCCTGGGCTGCGTACGCGTGCCCGCGCCGCCGCCACGGTTGAACAGGCCCCCGAAGACGTCACCGAGACCACCGCCGAAGCCGCCCCCGGCGCCGCCCTGGCCGCCGAAGAGGTCGCCCAGGTCGAAGTTGAACGAGCCGCCCGCCCCGGGGCCGGGACGGAAGCCGCCGTTGCCGAACAGGGCGCGGGCCTCGTCGTACTCCTTGCGCTTCTTGGGGTCGCCGAGGACGTCGTTCGCCTCGGAGATCTCCTTGAAACGTTCCTCCGCCTTGGCGTTGCCCTTGTTGGCGTCCGGGTGGAACTCGCGGGCGAGCTTCCGGTACGCCTTCTTGATCTCGGCCTCGGTGGCGTCCTTGGGGACGCCGAGGACCTTGTAGTAGTCCTTCTCGATGAAGTCCTTGGTGCTCATCCCCGACGTCCCTCCTTCCCTACGCGTTCGTGGTGTACGTCAGCCCTCGTCCGGGCCACCGTTCTCCTTGTCGTCGCCCGCCTCGCCGGTCTCCTCGGCCTTGACCGTCTGCGCTCCCGGCTGCGGCTCGGCCACGGCCACCCGCGCGGGTCGGATGGTGCGCTCGCCGAAGCGATACCCGGGCTGCAGAATCGCCACGCACGTCGTCTCGGTGACGTCGGGCGCGTAGCTGTGCATCAGGGCCTCGTGGATGGTCGGGTCGAAGGGCTCGCCCTCCTTGCCGAACTGCTGCAGACCCATCTTCGCCGCGACGGTCTCCAGCGACTCGGCGACGGACTTGAAACCGCCCACCAGTTCGCCGTGTTCCCGCGCGCGGCCGATGTCGTCGAGTACGGGCAGGAGTTCGGCCAGGAGGTTCGCGACGGCGATCTCCTTGACCGCGATCCGGTCGCGCTCGACGCGGCGGCGGTAGTTCTGGTACTCGGCCTGGAGGCGCTGGAGGTCCGCCGTGCGCTCGCCGAGCGCCTTGCGCACCTGGTCCAGCTGGGCCACCAGACCGGCGTTGTTGTCGCTTGCGTCCCCCGCCGGGGCCGCCGCCTCCTCCGAAGAGGGGGAGGCGGCCTGCGGCTCGGCGTCATCAGGGGTGGCGCCGGAGGGGACGTCGGGCTTCTCCTCGAAGCCCGGGGTCTCCTCCGTCACGCGGCACCGTCCTTCCGCTCGTCGTCGACGATCTCGGCGTCCACCACGTCGTCGTCGGCCTTGGCCTCACCGGCACCGGCCGAAGCACCGCCGTCGGCGGCCTGCGCGGCCTGGGCGTCGGCGTACATGGCCTGACCGAGCTTCTGCGAGACGGCCGCGACCTTCTCGGTGGCGGAGCGGATCTCGGCCGTGTCCTCGCCCTTGAGGGCTTCCTTCAGCTCGCCGACCGCGGCCTCGACCTCGGCCTTGATCTCGCCGGGGACCTTGTCCTCGTTGTCCTTGAGGAACTTCTCGGTCTGGTAGACGAGCTGCTCGCCCTGGTTGCGGGCCTCGGCGGCCTCGCGGCGCTTGTGGTCCTCCTCCGCGTAGCGCTCGGCCTCCTCGCGCATGCGGTCGACCTCTTCCTTCGGGAGCGAGGAGCCGCCGGTGACGGTCATCTTCTGCTCCTTGCCGGTGCCGAGGTCCTTCGCCGTGACGTGCATGATGCCGTTGGCGTCGATGTCGAAGGAGACCTCGATCTGCGGGACGCCACGCGGCGCCGGCGGCAGACCGGTCAGCTCGAACATGCCGAGCTTCTTGTTGTACGCCGCGATCTCGCGCTCGCCCTGGTAGACCTGGATCTGCACCGACGGCTGGTTGTCCTCCGCCGTCGTGAAGATCTCCGAGCGCTTGGTCGGGATCGTGGTGTTGCGCTCGATCAGCTTGGTCATGATGCCGCCCTTGGTCTCGATGCCGAGGGACAGCGGGGTGACGTCGAGGAGCAGGACGTCCTTGACCTCGCCCTTGAGGACACCGGCCTGGAGCGAGGCGCCGATGGCGACGACCTCGTCCGGGTTCACACCCTTGTTGGCCTCCTTGCCGCCGGTCAGCTCCTTGACGAGCTCGGCGACGGCGGGCATACGGGTGGAGCCACCGACGAGGACGACGTGGTCGATCTCGTTGATGGAGATGCCGGCGTCCTTGATGACGTTGTGGAACGGCGTCTTGCAGCGCTCCAGCAGGTCGGCCGTCAGCTGCTGGAACTGAGCCCGGGTGAGCTTCTCGTCCAGGTGCAGCGGGCCCTCGGCGGACGCGGTGATGTAGGGCAGGTTGATCGAGGTCTCGGTGGACGAGGACAGCTCGATCTTCGCCTTCTCGGCAGCCTCACGCAGACGCTGCAGAGCCATCTTGTCCTTGGACAGGTCCACGCCGTGGCCGGACTGGAACTGCTTGACCAGGTAGTCGACGATGCGCTGGTCCCAGTCGTCACCACCGAGGTGGTTGTCACCGTTGGTGGCCTTCACCTCGACGACGCCGTCGCCGATCTCCAGGAGGGACACGTCGAAGGTGCCGCCACCGAGGTCGAAGACGAGGATCGTCTGGTCGTCCTTGTCGAGGCCGTAGGCGAGCGCGGCCGCGGTCGGCTCGTTGACGATACGCAGGACGTTCAGACCGGCGATCTCGCCGGCCTCCTTCGTCGCCTGGCGCTCGGAGTCGTTGAAGTAGGCCGGGACGGTGATGACCGCGTCGGTCACCTTCTCGCCCAGGTACGCCTCGGCGTCCCGCTTCAGCTTCTGCAGGATGAACGCGGAGATCTGCTGCGGGTTGAAGTCCTTGCCGTCGAGCTGGATCTTCCAGTCGGTGCCCATGTGGCGCTTCACCGAGCGGATGGTCCGGTCCACGTTCGTGACCGCCTGGCGCTTGGCGACCTCGCCGACGAGCACCTCGCCGTTCTTGGCGAAGGCGACGACGGACGGCGTGGTCCTGGCACCCTCGGCGTTGGTGATGACGGTGGGCTCGCCGCCCTCCAGAACGCTGACGACGGAGTTAGTCGTGCCCAGGTCGATGCCGACCGCACGTGCCATGGTGAATTCCTCCAGCTGACTTGAGTGGAACAGGCTCAAGGATGCACGAGGGTCGGCGCGGCGTCAACAGACCTGAGCCCAATCGACTCAACTTCTTTCCCACGCCATACGGCAACCAGAGAATCACCGCAGGTGAGGGCTGGTTCGGGACGCCGGGGACGGCAGTACAGTTCATGGCGAGACCCACCGCGGGGACCACTGAGGGAAGTGGGGCGGGCGGACAGCGCAGCGAGGCGCACACCGACGTGTACCAAGCGGGCGGTGTCGTACACCGAGCCGACTCACCGTCCGCGGCACCACGGGCCCGCGCCCCCAGGGCTCACGTCCAGCACCCCGTAACACCGTCCCCGGAACGGACCAGTCCCCGGTCGCGGGCCAGGACCGCGCGGGCGCGGGTCCCGACGGCGACCGAAACCCACAGCGACGCAGATCACCGCTTGCGCCACTACAGTGCGGCGGCATAAGTGGGTAGTCTCAGACGGACTGCATAAGTTACCGCTTAGTAATCACCGCCTTCGGAGTACACAGGAAGTACACGGAGGAAACCCCTCGCAGGCCCGAGGAGCCCCCAAATGCAACTCGCCGCGATCATCGTGTCGCTGGTCCTGGCCGTGGTCGGCGTGGCGCTGTTCGCCCGAGCCATCGGCCAGATCTACCGCTTCGTGCGGCTCGGACAGAACGTGCCCGCCGGCACCCGTACCAACGACCCCAAGCAGCGCACCGTCACCGTGGTCAAGGAATTCCTCGGCCACACCCGCATGAACCGCTGGGGCATCGTCGGCGTCGCACACTGGTTCGTGGCGGTGGGCTTCTTCACCCTGGTCCTGACCCTGATCAACGCCTTCGGGCAGCTCTTCGAGGCCGACTGGGCGCTGCCGATCATCGGGCACTGGCTGCCGTACGAGCTGTTCGTCGAGGTCGTCGGCACCATGACGACGCTCGGCATCCTCACCCTGATCGTCATCCGCCAGCTGTCGCTGCCCACCCGGCCCGGACGCAAGTCCCGGTTCGCGGGCTCCAACTTCGGCCAGGCCTACTTCGTCGAGTCCGTGATCCTGATCATCGGCCTGGCGATCATGACACTGCGCGGCCTGGAGGGCGCCCTGGCCGGCGTCGACCACTACGAGGCCGGGTACTTCGCCTCGTACCCGCTGGTCGCCGCCTTCCACGGCCTGGGCGTCGGCACCCTGCAGAACCTGGTCTACCTGGTGGCGATGATCAAGATCGCGACGTCCTTCATCTGGATGATCACGGTCTCGCTGAAGACGGACATGGGTATCGCATGGCACCGCTTCCTCGCCTTCCCGAACATCTGGTTCAAGCGGGAGAGCGACGGCGGTACGGCCCTGGGCGCTCTCCAGCCGATGACGAGCGGCGGCAAGCCGATCGACTTCACCGACCCCGGCGACGACGACGTCTTCGGCGTCTCCCAGGTCGAGCAGTTCTCCTGGAAGGGCCTGCTGGACTTCTCCACCTGCACCGAGTGCGGCCGCTGCCAGTCGCAGTGCCCCGCCTGGAACACGGGCAAGCCGCTCTCCCCGAAGCTCCTGATCATGTCCCTGCGGGACCACGCGCACGCCAAGGCGCCGTACCTGCTGGCCGGCGGCGGCAAGACCATGGAGGGCGAGGAGAAGGCGTCCGAGGAGCAGCTTGCTTCGGTGCCCGCCTCCGCGCTGGCCGAGGCCGAGCGCCCGCTGATCGGCACCGCCGAGGAGAACGGCGTCATCGACCCGGACGTGCTGTGGTCCTGCACCACCTGCGGCGCCTGCGTCGAGCAGTGCCCGGTCGACATCGAGCACGTCGACCACATCGTCGACATGCGCCGCTACCAGGTGATGATCGAGTCCGCGTTCCCGTCCGAGGCGGGCACGATGCTCAAGAACCTGGAGAAGAAGGGCAACCCCTGGGGCCTGGCCAAGAAGCAGCGCCTGGAGTGGACCAAGGAGGTCGACTTCGAGGTGCCGGTCGTCGGCCGGGACATCGAGGACCTCACCGAGGTCGAGTACCTGTACTGGGTCGGCTGCGCGGGCGCCCTGGAGGACCGCGCGAAGAAGACCACCAAGGCCTTCGCCGAGCTGCTGCACATCGCGGGCGTGAAGTTCGCGATCATGGGCGGCGACGAGAAGTGCACCGGTGACTCCGCCCGCCGCCTGGGCAACGAGCCCCTCTTCCAGGAGCTCGGCATGGAGAACGTGGCGGCCCTGAACATGGCGTTCGGCGAGTCCCTCGACGAGGACGGCAACGTCGACCCCTCGACCAGGAAGCCGAAGTCGGCGAAGAAGATCGTCGCCACCTGCCCGCACTGCCTGAACACCATCGGCAACGAGTACCCGCAGCTCGGCGGCGACTACGAGGTCATCCACCACACCCAGCTGCTCCAGCACCTCGTCGACGAGGGCAAACTGGTCCCGGTCACCCCGGTCGAGGGCATCATCACCTACCACGACCCGTGCTACCTGGGCCGCCACAACAAGATCTACACGCCCCCGCGCGAGATCATCGGCAAGGTCCCGGGCCTGCGCAACGAGGAGATGCACCGCCACAAGGAGCGCGGCTTCTGCTGCGGCGCCGGTGGCGCCCGGATGTGGATGGAGGAGCGGATCGGCAAGCGCATCAACAACGAGCGCGTCGACGAGGCCCTCTCCCTCAACCCGGACATCGTCTCGACGGCCTGCCCGTTCTGCCTGGTCATGCTCACGGACTCGGTGAACGGCAAGAAGAACGACGGCAAGGCCAAGGAGTCCATCCAGGTCGTGGACGTGGCCCAGCTGCTCCTCGACTCCGTCAAGACGCCGGTCGACGAGCCGCCGGCGGGCCAGGCGGACGCGGAGAGCACGCCGGAGCCGGAACCGGTGAAGTAACAGGGCGGCCATACACCCCCGAAGGGCACAGCGCCCAAGGGCGCAACGCCGAAAGGTGCAGCAGCCGAGGGGCCGGGATCGCGGAAGGCGACCCCGGCCCCTCGGCCGTTGCCGGGTCACCTACGTCCGGGGCGCAGCGCAAACATCGACGGCACACTGAGACGTCCCTGATTCCCCGCCTGACGGCCCCTTAGGGGATGTCACAGCTCGGCAGCAAAGCGGGCCCTCGGCCCCGGACCCGGCACGTCACCCTCCGGGAACAGGTACGTTCGAAGACGTGGCTGGATTCAGGATCGGGCGCGGCCGGGAGGCCCGCGCTCCTCAAGCGCGACCGCAGCAACCGCCGAACGGCCGGCAGGCGCCGCAGGCCTCCTCGTACGGCTACCCCGCCGCGCCTCAGCAGCAGTACGGCGGGGCACAGCCCTACGGCGGCCGCCCGCAGTGGCAGGCGCCGCAGCCCCAGGGCGAGCCGGAGTACTTCGGCGACGACGGCCAGGGCCACCCCCACACCACGGATCCCTACGCGGCCAACAACCCGGGCCACACCCAGGCGTTCTCCGTCGGCGAGGACCCCTACAACGAGAGTCAGACCTACCGCGCGGGCCAGGCCTCGACGCCGCCTGCCGGTCCGCGGCTGCACTGGAAGGAGCTGCTGCGGGGCATCGTGCTGTCCCCGACCCAGACGTTCCTCCAGATGCGGGACTACACGATGTGGGGGCCGGCCCTCATCGTGACGTTCCTGTACGGCCTGCTCGCGGTCTTCGGCTTCGACGGCGCCCGTCAGGACGCGATCAACGCCACGCTCTCCAGCGCGATCCCGATCGTCCTGACGACCGCAGTGGCGATCGTGATCAGCTCCTTCATCCTGGGCGTGGTCACCCACACCCTGGCCCGCCAGCTCGGCGGCGACGGCGCCTGGCAGCCCACGGTCGGCCTGTCCATGCTGATCATGTCCATCACGGACGCACCACGCCTGGTCGTCGCGATGTTCTTCGGCGGCGACGCGTCCTTCGTCCAGCTCCTGGGCTGGGCGACCTGGGTCGCGGCGGGCGCGCTGCTGACCGTGATGGTCTCCAAGTCCCACGACCTGCCCTGGCCGAAGGCTCTGGGCGCGTCGGCGATCCAGCTGATCGCGATCCTGTCGATCATCAAGCTGGGGACGTTCTAGCCGCACGGCTTCGAACGGCTCCGACCAAGGCCCGGCGCCGAGTGCGCCGGGGCCTTGGCTGTGACCAGGCCGCCCGGACAGGGACGCCGAGTCCCCGACGAACCGCAGCCCCGGCGCGACCGCGAGCCCCCGAGTCGGCCGGCACCGTCCGTTCGGGGGCGACGGCTCAGGTCAGCTCCTGAGGCGCGTCGAGGGGGTTCGGGCCACCCGGGGACCGGAGCCGGCCCCGGAGCCATGCCCGCAGGCCCTCAGAGGGCCTCTTTGGAAGGCGTGACCGGCGTCCCGGCCTTCCGGACCGGAGGCAGCACGGACCACGGGAAGTTGATCCAGTCATCGGTCCGCTTCCACACGTACTCGCACTTCACCAGCGACTGGGACTTCTCGTAGATCACCGCGGAGCGGACCTCGGCGACGGTCTCCACGCAGAAGTCGTGCACGAGTTTCAGCGTCTTGCCGGTGTCGGCCACGTCGTCGGCGATCAGGACCTTCTTGTCGGTGAAGTCGATCGCGTTGGGGACCGGGGCGAGCATCACGGGCATGTCGAGCGTGGTGCCCACACCGGTGTAGAACTCCACATTGACCAGGTGGATGTTCTTGCAGTCCAGGGCGTACGCGAGCCCGCCGGCCACGAACACTCCGCCGCGCGCGATGCTGAGCACGATGTCGGGCTCGTAGCCGTCGTCGGCGATGGTCTGGGCGAGTTCCCGGACGGCGCGTCCGAAGTCCTCGTAGGTCAGGTTCTCCCGTGCGTCGCTCGTCATGTCCCGCTCACACCTGCGTCCGGTGGAAGTTCAGGAAGGAACGGGACGGCGTGGGACCGCGCTGGCCCTGGTAGCGCGAACCGTACCGCTCGCTGCCGTAGGGGAACTCGGCCGGCGAGCTCAGCCGGAACATGCACAGCTGCCCGATCTTCATGCCCGGCCAGAGCTTGATCGGAAGGGTGGCGAGGTTCGACAGCTCGAGCGTGACGTGCCCGGAGAAGCCGGGGTCGATGAACCCGGCGGTGGAGTGGGTGACGAGCCCCAGCCGTCCGAGGGAGCTCTTGCCCTCGAGCCGCGAAGCGAGGTCATCGGGCAGGGTGATGACCTCGTAGGTCGAGGCCAGCACGAACTCCCCGGGATGCAGGATGAACGGCTCGTCGCCCTCGGGCTCGACGAGCCGCGTGAGGTCGACCTGCTCGACGGAGGGGTCGATGTGGGGGTACCTGTGGTTCTCGAACACCCGGAAGTAGCGGTCGAGCCGCACGTCGATGCTCGAGGGCTGCACCATGGTCGGATCGAACGGGTCGATCAGGACCCGCCCCTTGTCGATCTCGGTCCGGATGTCCTTGTCTGAGAGAAGCACGCCCTGAGAATACGCAAGGCGCGCGGAGCCACCACAATCGCGACGACTCCACGCGCCCGAACCGCTGGCCGCTGAGGCCTCTCCGCTCCTGCCGCTACTGCTTCTGCAAGGTCACCGGCACCGCGCTGCGGAGCCGGGCGCAGCGGGGACACCGGACGAGCCGGCCGGGGCCGAGGCGCTCGGCCTGCTGCATCGGGAACGAAGCGGTGCTGAACACGTGCCCTTCGGCACAACGGACGACGGTGCGCTCCATCAAGTCCTCAGAGTCCCTTCCCCAAGAGGCTTCGTCTCACTGCCGTGACGGACGACGAACGCCACATTACGGGATGAAAGGGACGGCCCTCCAGGCGGCACTCCGACCGCACACAACCCCACCGCTACCCCACCACCGTACGCCCCAACTCCGGCTGCCCGCAGCCACATCCACACCCCGCAACGACACCGGACCCCAGGGCGCGAGCACCGGGGGTCCGGGATGAGGTACAGTGAGCAGCGTTCCGGGACCGGATCTCCGGTCGGGACTTACGCGGGTGTAGTTTAATGGTAGAACATCAGCTTCCCAAGCTGAGAGCGCGAGTTCGATTCTCGTCACCCGCTCCACGACGAAGGCCCAGGTCACAGACCCGGGCCTTTTTGCTGTCCTCGGTGATCACTCGCCGCGTGCCAGATTCGTGCCAGAAGGCTTGTCGGGGGCCTTCCGAGCTGCGGCGGCTCGAGCCTTCCGGACGGTGGCGTCGAGGCCCGCGGCGACCTCCTCCTGGCGCTCCTCGTCGGAGTGCTGATAGATCAGCGCCGCCCTCTCCGAGGACTGCCCCGCGCGGACCATCGTGTCCTTGAGCGTGGCACCGGAGCGCGTCGACAGGGTGTGTCCGGTGTGACGAGGGGGCGCCGTCGCCGACCCCAGGTCCGTCGTGGCAGATGTCGGGGGCTCCCCTCCCGTACACCATCGACCCAGGCAGAGCCGAGCAGACGCGGCCCCTGGCGTCCAGGTCGTTCGTACAGTGGCGCGCTCCACCTGGACGCCAGGAACCACGCCCGCTCCACGGTGTGTGGGTCGACGGCGTACGGGATGGGAGCTGGGGTGAGTGGTGGGCTGAGGGAGATCAGTCTTCCGCTGCATCGCGTGAGGGTGGGAGCAAGAGGTCGCGCTGCGGGTGCCTCTCGCCCGTGACTCTCCCTTGGATGCCCAGGTCTTGCCGGGCCGCTTCATGGAAGGTGTTGATCGCTCGGAACGCGGCGCGATGCCGTTCCCGCCATTCGCTGAGAGTTCCGGTGATCTTCCCAGTCGCCTGCCAAGTGATCTCAGAGAGCAGTACGTTCAGCTCATGGCCGGCCTCGATCGCATCGTCACAGCCGAGGAGCATGACCCGCTCGAAGGCGGACCCCCATTGTCGGCTCGCTTGGAACAAGTCCGCGCGAATCTCCTCCTCAGACCTGTGATCTTCGGCCAGCCCCTCTTTGGCCTCGTACACCCGGACGCATGCGGCGATGCGCCACTTCACCGCATCCATGTACGCCGCATAGGCCTCGACCTTCTTGTCGTCCCACCGAGTCATGAGTTGGTAGCGGTTCTTGCTCCGCTCCATCAGGTGATTGGTGAAGTGAGTAGACAGCGCGCCAAGCAGGACGGCCGCTATCGTCACGAACTGCTCGCTTTCCCCCATCTGGCCCCCGTTCATGCCTCACGATGACCAGATGATCTTACGAGCGCTCGTTATCTGGCGTGCGGGAAAGGCCGAACGGGCTGTAAGGGCGCGACGGGCCGATCCGTGAAGAGGGCCCTGGCACCTGACATCAGCGGCTGACACCAACAGGCACGGACAGCGGCGGTCAGACCCGGCTCACAGCAGACGCCCGACGGCGGCCAGGAGCGAGTTGACCGATGCCACCAACTCCCCGTGATCGACCTGATAAGGATGAAGCCGCACCTCAAAGCCTGGGCCTCGTAAGGCGTGCACGTTTACAGTGACCAGAAGAGTAGCGCAAGTGCTACTGAAACGACCCCCACGCATGCAAATCCCAGGAAAGTCTTGTCATTTGCCCTTTTCAGATCTTTTTTGCGAATATCCCATTCAGAAAAAGAAATGAAGATAGTGATCAGTGCGACCAGGCCGAAGAAAGCGCCGACGAACCAGAACAAGACCCGCATATTTCCTCCAGAACCCCACCCCGAGGAAGAGGGTTCGTCCTCTCCCCCGTCTCTGTAGCCCCCTGAGGCTACCGGTGGTACGGCCGGGCGGACCTGTCACCCGGTCCGCCCGGCGCCTGTCCCGCCCACACTGGTCACCATCCTGCGGGAACACCTCGATACCCCGAACAGGGGTGCCAGCTGGCGCAGCGTGAGGTTGGTGCGCCAGTATGCGGCGACCAGCAGGACCCGATCCTCCAGCGGCAGACTCCACGGCCGGCCCGTGCGAACCGGGTCCGCGCCTTCGCGCCGCAACGCCGTGATCAGCTTGCCGAACTGTCGCGGGCTCAGTCCGCTGAACGGGGCTATCCAGGAAGGCTCCGACGCCGTGATCACACCGGTCACTGCGTGATCATCCCGGTGCTGCCCGGTGCCGGCGGACGGGCTCAGACTGCGGCGCTCGCGTCAGGTCCGGACGCGAAGGCCAGGATGTGGGGGACTGCCTCTCGAAGACTGACGAAGTGGCGATGCACATCCTCCACTGCGACGGTGGTGTTCACACCCCACACCGTCATCCCGGCCCGTAGCCCGGACCGCACTCCGGACGGGGCGTCCTCGATGACCAGGCAGTCTCCCGGACTGGCGCCGAGCTGCTCAGCTGCTCGCAGATAGGGGACGGGAGAGGGCTTGCCCTCCTCGACCGCGGCCGCGTCCACGATCACGTCCGGCACCGGCAAACCCGTTCGCAGGAAACGGCCGCGCACCCGGTGCTCGTAGTTCGAGGTCACCAGCGCCCAGGACTTCAGTGGCAGGCCGTGCAACAGCTCCGACGCGCCGTCGAAAGCCGAATAGACGCCGGAGCGGACGTCTTCGTCTTCCAGCTCGTGCAGTGCGGCCAGGCACTCACGCGGATCGTGGTCCGCAGCGATCTGGGCGAACGTCTCCATCGGCCGCGTCCGTAGAGCCACCTGGTAGACCTCGTCTGCGTCCAGCCCGTACCGTTCCGCCCAGGTTCCCCAAACCCGACGCTGGTTGCTCACCGCGTCGATCAGCGTGCCGTCGACGTCGAACAGCACATACTTCATGCGGCCCTGCCGCCCAGGTTCACTGGTCACGCGTCGATCATGCCAGGCAACGAGCAGGCCATTGCGGGACAGCTCTTAGGTCAGCGGCCGAGCCAGACGCACTTACTCGCAGCTTCTCAAGCTGATCACCAGGGCATGGATCTGGGCAACTGCCTAACCAGTAGCCCCAACTAGCGCCCCTACACGTTCCAACCGCGGCAGACTGCATTCATGGGGTGTTGTGCTGGTATAACAGGGCCCGCAGGTCAACCCCGCAGCGGGCCGGGCACTAAATCACCTCAGCTTCCCAAGCTGAGAGCGCGAGTTCGATTCTCGTCACCCGCTCCATGCGAAACCCCCAGGTCATGGACCCGGGGGTTCTTTGTTGTCTAGACCGGTCGGCGGCGAGCACACCACAACCGCACCATAAGGCCGCTGTCAGCTACCGGTGGGCTTCTGGTTGTGGTGCGCGCGATCGCCGCTGTGGTTCTTCGCACGCTCGGCGCGGACCATGTCGTCGAGCCCGGCCGCCACGTCCCGCTGCCGCTCCTCGTCGGAGTGCTGGTAGATCAGCGCAGCCTTCTCAGAGGACTGGCCCGCCCGAACCATCGTGTCCTTCAGCGTGGCACCCGAGCGGGTCGAAAGAGTGTGCCCGGTGTGACGAAGGTCGTAGAACCGGAATCCGTCCGGAAGACCGACGGCAGCACGGGCACGCTTCCACTTCCGGCCGAAGGAGGTCCTACGGAACGGCGCTCCTTTCTCGCCGACGAAGACCAGGCCGTCAGGCCCCTTCTCGGCGAACCAGGCGAGATGCTGCTTCACCTCCCTGTGAAGAAACGCCGGGAGGACGACAGGTCGCACGCCTGCGCCCGACTTGGTCTCGCCAGGTGCACGCTTGCCGTTCGTCCGCTCCGGCTCGGCGACGCGGACGCGGATCACCATGTTGTCGACGTCGACGTCACGGCGGCGAAGGCCGGCCAGCTCTTCAGGCCGCATCGGGCCGTACGCACCGAGGTAGACCATGAGGCGCCAGCGGATACCGATCGCATCGGCGAGGGCATCGACCTGGGTCACGGTGGCGATACGGCGTTCGGCGGCCGACTCCTTGCCCGCTCCCTTGATTCGGCACGGATTGCGGCTGATCGGGTCGTCATCGACAGCCGTCTCGAGGATGCCCTTGAGGAGGCGGTACGCCTTGGCGACAGTGGTCTTGGCCTGCGTGGTGCGAAGCCGCTCGGCGCGCCACTCACGGACGCGAGGAGCGGTGATCTCGTCGAGGTCGAGGCCGCCGAAGGTGGGAAGGCTATAGAGCCGGAGTAGGTGCTTGTACAGGTCCTCAGTGCGAACGGCCAACTCACGCTCTTCGACCCATTTCTCAGCGTAGACGCGGAAGTTGACCGCCCCAGCATCGGGAGCGCGCCAGTCACCGCGGCTGAGGTCCGCCTCTACTTGGGACAGCCAGACCTCCGCATCCTTCTTCGTCTCGAAGGTCTCGTCCGCACGGATGCGCCCACCGTCCCTGCTGCCCGAACGGCCATCACCAAGGCCCCCGGAGGCGGCGAGGTCGCCGGTCGCTCACCAGTCGACCGCGGCGAACAGGGCCTGAAACGCTCGGGCATGAAGGATGGACACGGCATTCCACTGGGTCGTGTCCTGCCTGGCGCCAACCGACATGGCTCCCCTCTGCTCGCCCCGACCCTGGACCGCCTGGACGACCTGGGACCGTTACCCCACGACATCACGCCTATCCGCGCGGCCTCTAAGGAGACTTGCACCCATCCGACCATGAACGCACGCCTATCCGTGCGGCCTGTGAGCTCAGAGATGTGCGATCCACGGCTTCGCTGATCAAGACGAAGCCCTCATCCTCCGCGGCGGCTGCCCGAGGACCTACCCCACGGCCCGATCAGCGACAATGACGCAGAGTAGTCCACTAATGGGCGAACTGTAACCCTTTGCCGTAGAGTCCCTTTTTGGCACAGGATGGCGCGTCGACCCCCTGGCCCTGCATCGTTCGTCCGTCTCGCACCCTGCGCATATAGCGGTCAGGGCGTCTCAGGACTCAGCTCGAGAGGATCTTGCAATGCACATCCGTCTCGTTGTTCCCGCCATAGCGGTCCTCGCAGTGATGGGGACCGCCGCCCCGGCGGCGATGGCCGCCTCTTCCTCCGCTACATCGGCCGCGGGCTCAGACAGTCGGCAACTGATGATCGACGCCGCCAAGACCGAGTCGGCGGCCTCCCTGCAGTACGCCGGCTACGCCGACGGTGCACTGCGGAGCGGTCGGCCGGACCTGGCCGACGTCTGGCAGTCGGTGGGTCTGGTCGAGCACCAGGACCACTGGATGCATGAGGTGACCGAGGCGGGGCTGTACAGCGCCACCGACAACGTCGCCAACCTGCGGACGGCGATTGAGCAGGCCCAGCAGGCCGCGAAGGCCTACACCGGCTGGGCGGCGCAGGCCCCCGAGAACTCCGCGGCGGCTGCCGAGCTGCGCGCCGTCGCCGCGCGGCAGACCGCCGCCGCCGGCCTGCTCACCCAGGCGCTCTCAGCCCTGCAGGGCAAGGGCCAGGTCCCTGCCGCTCCCTCCGTCAGCACGGTTCCCATCCAGGTCAGCAACGCCCCGCACCACACCGGGAGCTTCTACAACGCTCTGACCCACGACGCGAACTCCGCGCTGACGACAGCGGCATGGAACTGGGCGGAGTACCAAGCCCTCGCCCAGACCGCGGTGAACACCGGGCAGGCGAGGTTGGCCGCGCTGTTCGCCGCTCTTGCGGCGCAAGAGAGCCACGAGAACTGGCCCGGGCTGTCCAACGCGGCCGGTTACGTCAATTCCGACGCCACCAACCTCAAGACATCGATCGCCTCGGAACAGGAGGCGAGCAACATGTACGCGCGGTACGCGGACGAGGCCCAGAAAGCAGGCGATACGGCCGCAGCGGACTTCTTCCGCGAGGCCGGGGGCGACGAGATGCACCACGAGCGGACCTTCCAGCAGCTCACCGGCCAGAGGTGACTCGCCCGAGCGGGCACAGGTCTCCTCGGTGATCACGGAGTGTCGCAACTCCACCAAGGCCTGTGCCCGTCCTGCCGTCGGGGTCCCCACCGCGCCTATCTGCGCGACCTCTAAGCAACCGGGGCTCTGCCGCGCTCCGTCTCATCCTGCATGAGCAGCGAAAGCAGAGAGGCCACGGTGAGGCCGGCCTCTGCCGGGTGGCGCAGCACCTTGTTGGGCTCGATGTGATAGGTGTTCGTGCGCCCATCACGGGTGTGGGAGAGGTAACCGCCCTGCTCAAGGTCGGAGATGATGCGCTGGACGGCGCGCTCCGTGAGCCGGCAGCGGGCAGCTATGTCTCGGATCCGGACGTTCGGGTTATCGGCGATGGCTGCCAGCACACGCGCGTGGCTGGTGATGAACGTCCATCCGCTGTGAGGTTCGGGCACTCCAACCATGACCCGCATTTTAGGGGGCCGCCATTGCCGAACCCAGATACGTGACATATTTTTCAGGTAATCTCTGACGTGCTCCGCGGTGAGCGCCACGGAAGGAGCCCCGAAGGTGTCCCAGGATGAGGCTGTCATGCCAAGACTTATGAGCAACACAGGCGGGGAGCAGGGGTCGGACCAGGCCGGCGAACATGCCCCGGAAGCTGCGTTGGATCAGTACGAATGGCGCGGTGCCTGGGTCATCGCCGCTCACGGCTCCTACGACATGGATACGATCCCGCCTCTGGCCCACGCACTGGACGCCGCCGCCAGGAAGCATCGCAAGGTGGTCCTGGACACCTCCGATGTCGTCTTCGCGGATTCCTCGTTCCTCAATCTGTTGATCCATATCCACCAAGTGGGCACCCTCCGCGTGGCCGCGCCGCCATGGCAGCTTCAGCGGCTGTTTGCGATCACCGGAGCCGACACCGTCCTGGCGATACGAGAGACGATGGATGCCGCCGCCGCCTCCTGAGCCCCTCACTGAAGACCCTGAGTGCGCACCCACTGATGCAGCGCCGTTTGGAAGTTGCGGATCAACATGCAAGACCGCTCTGACTCCGACCGCGAGATTCTCGACCTGCGGAAGCAGATCGAGCAACTGAAGCAGGCGCTCGACTCGCACGCCCTCATTGACCAGGCGATCGGCGTGGTGATCGCCTACGGCGGCGTACAGCCCGCACGAGGGTGGGCGATCCTCAAGCAGGTGTCGCAGCACACGAACATCAAACTGCGGGAGGTGGCAGACCACGTCGTGCAGTGGCCGCAGAGTGCGTGCCTGCCTCCGGAGATTCGTAGCGCTCTGGATGCCGCGTTGGAGAGCCAGAAGCCTTCCCGGCGCGCTGCACCGCACTTGGCCGTGGATTAGACACCGTGCAGCAGTCAGTACGCGCTGATCTGTTTTGCACTGGTCAGCTCGTTCGCCGACAGGCGCCCGCTGTGTAGTACGCCATGCGAGTGCGGAGCGCGGCCAGGGCCGCAGTCTCCTCCCCACGGGCCGGACAGATACTGATCCGTGTATCAGTCATGCGGACGAAGATGACCCACCCGTGGTCAGCGAGTTCCGCCCGCAGTGGAACCCAAGCGCCGCACCACAAGCGCACCAGATCAGGCGGGGAACAGCGGGGAACCACGGTAAAAGCAGCCGCGCCGGAACGGGCCGCAACCCAGCCGTTCGCCCAGGTCAGCGACCTGGGGGGGCACGCTTGGCCGCGACCGCCTCCGGGTCGGCCGGACCGTGCACCTTGTCGAAGTCGGCAATCAGCTCGTCCAGGTTGTCCCGCTCGATCTGCCGCTGGGCCGCCTTCTCCAGGTACGCCGAGACACCCCGCTTGCCGACCCGTTCACGGATCGCCTGCAGGGTGCCGGCGGTCGGCGTGACGGAGATACCGCTGGTGGGGCCGTCACCGGGGAGGAAGTCCACGTCGCCGTCAGCCATGGCTCCCGGTATGCCATTGGAAATGGCATTGCAGGTGATGTGGTCGGTCTCCGATCTGTCGTGGAGGGGCACAGCGCTGAGGGGCGCGGGGCTTCGGCTTGGCGCTCGGCCCGAGCCCCGCGCCCGTGATGGCGGGGCGGCTACGCCTCGTGCGCCTGCTGCCGTCCCGCACCTGACTCGCGCAGCTGCTGCCGCACCTCGGCGTCGATACCCTGCGCCAGCTTGCGCTGGTGCTTCGCCGTCGCGTGCTGGTAGATCAGCTGGGCGCGCTCGGATGGGGCCGCATTCGCGCTTCCGCCTACCTGAGCGCTGCACCGCCCGAGTTGTGATAGGCGATCGTCTTCCTGATCAGGTTTCCGCCGTCGGACTCGACCGTCGTCTGCTCCTCCTGCCCTGCGCCGAAGAGGAGGCCGGCGACATGGGCGTTCGCGACCTGGTCCATGTGCGCGAAGAACCAGTCCACCTTGTCGTCCTTGTAATGGTTGCGGGTGTTGTTCTGCGCCATGTTGCCCACGGGGATCTGCCACAGGACCACCGGCTTGCCCACGGACTCGGCCATCGTCTTGTAGAACTTCAGCGCGGCGGCGGCCTTCTGGTCGGTCCAGAAGTTGTCACGGCCGCCGTGGGCCGGCTGTGCGTACCAGCCTGCGTCGCGGTCCGACACATCGGTGACCAGGAAGTCGGCGTTCTGTCCCCCGAGCTTTGCGTAGTCCTCGACGCATGCCTGTGTGTCTGTCTGCCAGTCCCAGCAGGTGAGGTGGAGCCCCACAGCGGTGTTCGGCGCGTATTTGCGCGCCATCGACATCAGGCAGCGGGAGAGTCCGGCGGCGCTGTTCTCCTGCGATCCGCAATCGGTCGGATCTGCGGCCGAGACCTGCGCGGCAACCTTGTGCGGATCGCCGAGCGACCGGACGTAGCCCCAGAAGTCGGGTTCAAGGTCGATCATGTCGTGCGACTTGCCGATCTTCTGGAGGAAGAAACGGTAGTCGTTCAGGTACCGGGTGAGCAGGTCGACCCTGTTGATGGCCTTGACCTCGCCCGGGCCGTCGCCCTCGCCCGCGAGATCACCGAGGTCGCGCAACGAGTACCAGGTCCAGAGGAACTTCTGCGGGCGCGGGCTGCCCTGGTAAGTCGCCTGGGCCGCATGGGCGTCCGACCAGGTCACGTAGTTGCCGGGCGCCGTGGTGCTGCCGCCCCAGCAGCCCCACCAGCTCGACCACGCGTCCTGGCAGCGCGACGCCGAATAGTAGGCCGACGAGGGCGCGGGCCGGCTGTGCACATAGGCGTATCGCACATCGAACGGCGCGGCGGTCGCCGAGGCGTCAGACATCGAGCCGCCGATGAACACCGTGCTGCTACCCATGAAACGTGTCGTCGAGCTGCCGCCACCGGCCGCAGGAGACGACGGCGACGACGGGCGCGTGCCGCTCGGAGCCTGGCTTTGGGGAAAGCTCCCGCCCGGCGCCGTGGGCGTGCCGGCGCTGCCGACACTCCCGGCCGGGACGAGTTGCCATTGCTGAGCGGCGCCGCCCCGGTCGCGGTACTGGACGACTTCGCCCCCGTCGGCCTTGGTGGCGTTGTGGACCTCGACGGCCATGCCACTGAAGCGATTGATCAAACGTACGTAGCCATCCGGCGACTTGGCCAGTTTGAACTGCTGGTTGGTGCCGTTCAGGTCTCTCCACTGCACGATGGCGGAGCCGGCGGTCTTCGACCAGCCGAGGTCGTCCAGCACCTTGCCAGAGTTCCGGTTCTGCAGCCGGTAGTACCCGTCACCCGCGCCGATGAACCGCCACTGCTGGTTGGCCCCGCCGGTGCGCGCCCACTGCACCACCGCCGCGCCGTCGTTCATGGCGAAGGCTCGGTCATCCAGCACCTTGCCGCTGTTGCGGTTGACCAGCACGTACCACTTCTTCAGATCCACGGTTTCCGCGGAGGCAGTGTTGACCACAACAGCGGAGCCGGCCACGACGACCATGACGAGGACCGCCCAGAAACCCCGACGCGCGAACAACCGACGGCTACGGTGCATCGGGCGTCTACCGGGGGCGTGGCCGTCGGTACGGCGGCCGCCGGCGCGGGACGCCACCGATGACGCGGGCGGGCTGGGGACATGTCTGTGCTCTCGTTCAAGGGACATGTCTGTGCTCTCTTTCAGCCGTTGCATCTGACCGGACAACACTGAGTGGTCCGAGAGGCCGAAAAGGTTGCCGTGTAGATCCACAAATTCCTTCCGCCTTGACCGCTTCCCCTCCGCCGCGGAGCGCGGCACGGCGAACGCCGACGGTGGCGAACGGATGATGGCTGCTCCCGTTCCTGCCGCGAGGCATCCGCGAGCATCGGGCGGGTTGTGCTCAGGCGGGCCGGGTGGGGGCCCGTAGTTCGATCTTGTATCCGCCCTGTGGAGTGGGTTCGGCGGTGAGGGTGCCGCCGAGCAGTTCGGCGCGTTCTTTCAGGCCGATCAGGCCGTGCCGGGCGCTGGGCAGGGCGACGGACGGGCGGTTGGGGGCGGTGTTGGTGACGGTGACGCCGAAGTACTGCGCGTCGTGCCGCAGGCGTACCTCGGCGCGGGCGCCGGGGGCGTGCTTGCGTACGTTGGTGAGGGCTTCCTGGACCGTGCGGTAGACGGTGCGTTGGGCGGTTGTGCTGATGCCGGGCGGGAGCCCGCCGGTCAAGGTGGTCTCGATGCCGCTGTTGGCGATCAGCTGCTGGAGGTCGGCGAGGGTGGGCTGGGGGGTGAGTTCGGTTTCCTTGCCGCCGGAGGCGCGCAGCAGGGTGACCATGTGGCGGAGTTCGTCGAGGGTGTTCACGCTCAGGGTGCGGATGATGCGGGCGGCGTCGCGGGCGTCGGGGTCCTTGGCGGCGACCTGCAGGGCTCCGGCCTGTACGGCGATGAGGCTGACCTGGTGGGAGACGACGTCGTGCATCTCGCGGGCCAGTTGGGCGCGTTCACGGGCGAGGACGGTCTGGGCGTACAGGGCGCGTTCGTGTTCGCGGGCCTCCTCGACCTCGACGAGCTGGCGGGCCACGTCGTGTCGGGCCC
Source organism: Streptomyces sp. NPDC107546 (assembly GCF_055639175.1). NCBI lineage: Bacteria > Bacillati > Actinomycetota > Actinomycetes > Kitasatosporales > Streptomycetaceae > Streptomyces > Streptomyces sp. NPDC107546. Next base: position 59,500 of record NZ_JBVKBA010000036.1, read on the forward strand.
GCGCATCCGGCGACTGTCGGGTCCGCTCCCGCCGAGTGGCTGGAGAAGACGGTACGGGCACGGCCGACGAGCCCCGGGTCAGGGCGCCGCCGTGGACCCACACCATCACCGGCAGCCGGGCACTGCTCCTCGTGATCCCGTCGCCCTCCTCATCCCAGCGCACCGTTCACCGAAGGTCACTCCGCCGATCAGCGGGATCCGCCCCGCCGACAGGCTGGACCCCACTGTCCTGACGGGAGCCGACCCGGCAGACGAAGAACCTGCTGGTCACTGTTTCCCGGACAGAGCGGCTCGCCCGCAGAACCAGCACGTCAGAGTGCGGAACGTGATCTTCCGTCCGGGGCGTCGTAGTGCTTCGGTCCGTACCCGCGATGAAAGTCCGCGAAAGAGAGGAACCCCAGCCGACGCACGGCTGGGGTTCCTTGAGGTGGTGCTTATCGGTCAGCAGGTGGAGGTGCCCACGCCGTGAACCGCTCGTCCACGCGCCGGCGGACCGCACCCGATCGCGATCACCGTGGATCAGGCAGGTCAGCGTTGCAGGGTAAGAAGGCCCGGCCGCCACGGCAGTTGGTCGTAGGGGCCGCCCGCGGTCGGGGGCTTGCCCTGGTAGAGGAACTGCAGGTTGCAGGGGTCGATGGTCATGGTCTGGTCGGGGTTGTTGCGGACCAGGTCACCGTGACTGATGTCGTTGGTCCAGGTGGCACCGCTGTTGGCCTTGCCCGCGAAGGGGTTGCTCTCGGTGGCGGCCTGCGGGGTCCACGAGCCGCTCAGGCTGGAGGCCGTGAACGAGCGGAAGTAGCGCTGCTCATTCGCACCCCGCGCCTCGACGATCATGAGGTACTGGTTCTGGCCCTGGACCTTGTAGACCTGCGGGGCCTCGAACAGGTTTTTCGTCGAGTCGCTCATGACCGTCGTGTACGACGAGCCGAAGTTGCCCGGGAAGTTCCCGATCGGCATGCTCGCCCGGTAGATCTTGCCGTTGTCACCGGCGAAGAACAGGTACATGTTCTGGCCGTCGGCGATCAGGGTCTGGTCGATCGGGGCGGCGCCCGGGATGCTGCCGGTGAACAGCGGCTGCGGCGCGGACCAGCCGTTGGGGTTGGTGGGGTCGCTCGACGTGCGGTAGACGAAGGGCGAGGCACCCCACTGGGACGCCAGGACCCAGATCTTCTTGGGCGCGAAGTAGAACAGCGTGGGCGCCACCGCGGACTGGCTCATCCCGCTCTGGCCGGCCGACGCCATGTCCGACCAGTTCCTGAAGGGACTGAACATCATCGAGCCGTACGACGATCCCGACACGTTCGACGCGTAGACCAGGTGCTTGCCGTTGTACACCACGTCGGTGAAGTCCTTCACCGCGGCCCACCCGTTCGCCGGCTGCGCCAACGCACCCGTCGACGTCCACCGGTACGTCGACGGAAGAGCACACGTGCCGCCCGCCGTCGCGAGCGGCCTGAAGTTCCAGTGCTGGTTGGCGCCGCCGCCGTTGGAGTCCCAGATCCGTACGGGAGTGCCGTTGGCGGTCCGACCGCCGGGGATCTCCAGCGCCCGGCCGCTGGCGACGTTGGTCAGCGTGTAGGAGCCGTCGCTGTTCCGGCCGGCCCGCCAGTGCTGGTTGGCGCCGCCGTTGGAGTCCCGGACCTTGATCCTCGTCCCGTTGCCCGTCTGGTTGCCCGGCTCGTCCAGTACCCGGCCGCTGGCGACGTTGGTCAGCGTGTAGGAGCCGTCGCTGTTCCGGCCGGCCCGCCACTGCTGGTTGGGGGCACCGCCGGCGTCCCACACCTGGAGCGGGGTGCCGTTGCCGTTCTGTCCCGCGGGCTCGTCGAGAACGCGTCCGGCGGCCACGTCGGAGAGCGTGTAGACCGTGCCGGAGCTGATGCCCCCGCCCGGCGTGCCGCCGCTGCTGCTGCCGCCGCCCAGGGCGGTGAGCACCGCGCTGTAGGCGGGCTTCTTGTTGCCGCCCGCGTCGAACAGCAGCGGGTTCTCACCGGTGCGCCAGGAGTCGCTGTCGCGGATGCCCCACACGGTGATGCCGGTGCAGCGGGCGACGTTCATGCACGCCTGGACGGTGTTGGCGTACGCCGTC
>NZ_JBVKBA010000037.1:0-58262 GCF_055639175.1 Streptomyces sp. NPDC107546
TCATCGGACAGCACAACTTCGACGGCACGAGGACCCCGAGACATGAAAACAGACTACAGACTTAAGCCTGCAATTTCAGGCGCATCACACTAGTGCTGTGACCGGAAAGGTTCACCGGCCACAGCACTAGGCACCGTCGTCAAGGACCTGGGCCAAGGACCCCAGCAGGCGTTCGAACCGTTCCCGCCAGCCCGGGTCCCTGTCCTCCCGGCTCTCGTGCGTGAACCGCACCGTCGTCCCCGTCGGGCGGCCCGGCTCCAGGTGGAAGCGGATGCGGCCCCGGCCCTGCACCGTGTACTCGGCGACCCGTTCCACGTCCCAGGCCGTGATCCAGCCCCTTGCCGGGCCGTCCGGGAGGCGCAGGCCCACCGCGCCGCCGAGCCGTGGTTCGAACGGCTCGGCGGGGGCCAGCCACTCCGCGAGGCCCGCGGCGGAGGCCAGCACCGGCCAGACGTCCTCCACGGGGCTGGGCAGGCGCAGCAGGTAGTGCCGTACGTACGCGTCCCCCCGGTGCTCGGCGGTGCCCTCTTCGATGGGATCGGTCATGACACCAGCGTCACTCCCGGTGGAACGTTCCGCATCCGTGCCCCCTGTGCGGTGAAGGCCGGTTCCGATGACCCGGGTCATCGGAACCGGCCTTCACCGCACAGGGGGCACGGCGGACTCACACGCCCGCGTACGAGTGCTTGCCGCTCACGAAGATGTTCACGCCGTAGTAGTTGAACAGCCAGCAGCCGAAGGCGATGAGCGCGATGTACGCCGCCTTGCGGCCCTTCCAGCCGGCCGTGGAGCGGGCGTGCAGGTAGCAGGCGTAGGCGACCCAGGTGATGAACGCCCAGGTCTCCTTGGGGTCCCAGCCCCAGTAGCGGCCCCAGGCGGACTCCGCCCAGATGGCGCCCGCGATGATCGTGAACGTCCACAGCGGGAAGACGGCCGCGTTCACTCGGTAGGAGAACTTGTCGAGGGACGCCGAGGAGGGCAGCCGCTCCAGGACGGAGGTGGCGAAGGTGCCGGGCTTGCCGCCGGTCGCGAGCTTGTTCTCGTAGGAGTCCTTGAAGAGGTACAGGATCGTGCCGACCGCGCCGACGTAGAAGACCGCGCCGCAGATGATCGCGGTGGAGACGTGGATGTACAGCCAGTACGAGTGCAGGGCCGGGACGAGCTGGTCGCTCGCCGTGTAGAGGACGGTGACGGCGAGGCCCAGGTCGAGCAGGACCGTGGTGGTCAGGAAGAGGCCGAGCCAGCGCACGTTCTTCTTCAGCGCGAGCAGCGTGAGGTAGACGCCGACGGCGACCGTGGAGAACGTGATGTTGAACTCGTACATGTTGCCCCACGGCGCCCGCTCCACGGAGGCCGCACGGGCGATCACGCCGCCGAGCTCCACGAGGAAGGCCAGCGCGGTGAGGGAGATGGCGATACGGCCGTAGAGATCGCCCTGCTCGTCACCGCCGTGGGCGCCGGGGCCGTCGGGCACGTCACGGGCGCCGGCCACGGCCCGGGTGACGACCTTGGGCCGCTCCAGGACCGCGGTGCCTCCGGCCTTGTTGACCGTGACCGCGGGCCCGGCGGCCTTCCGCCCGGCCTCGGTGGTGAGCGCGTTGGCCGTGCGGGCGACCTTGCTGCGGCTGCCGAAGAGCCATTCGGCGATGTACGCGAAGAAGGCCAGGGTGTAGACGGCCATCGCGGAGTAGATCAGCGTGTTGCTGATGTTCGCGAGGTGTTCGTTGGTGGCGGTGGCGAGGGTCACTTTTTCTGAGCCCCTTCAGCGGCAGGTACGGGGGTTGCGGCGTCCGGCTCCCGTTCGGGGTCGGCGTCGGGGGTCGTGTCGTCGGCGGTCTCGCCGGACTCGTCGGACTCGTCGGACGGGTGGGACTCGTCGGCCTTCGTGGGTGCCTGCTCGTGGACGAGCGCGGCCAGGTCGCCCAGTTCCTCGGGCACCTTCGCGGACTCGCTGCGGCCGAGGCCCGCCATCTCGACGACGGTGACGCCGTCGGCGCCGGTCGTCGCGCGCACCCACACGCGGCGGCGCTGGATGAACAGCGAGGCGGCCAGGCCGAAGATCGCGCCGATCGCGCCGCCGAGCGCCCAGCCGGTGCCGGGCTGCTGCACCACCTGGAAGCCGGCCCACGACTTGATCTGCTTGTCGAAGGTGATCGAGCCGTTCCCGCCCGGCAGCTTCATGGTCTCGCCGGGCAGCAGACGGGCCTTGACGATGTCGCCCTTGGCGTCCTTGTACGGCTTCAGGCCCCTGGCCTTGGTGTCCAACTGATACACGTTCTGCGGGATGCCCGCGTTGACACCCAGGTCGCCGTGGTACGCGGACACCGCGAGCACCGGGTAGTCGAGCGCCGGGAACTGGGAGAACATCGTGCCCTGGCCGGCGCCCGCGAAGGTCGGCACGAAGAACGCCGGGAAGCCGAGCTGCTCGGACTGGCCCTGGGCGTTCTTGTAGCCGTCGAGGACCTTGACGGCGCCCTGGGAGGTCACGTTGGAGTCGATCGGCAGCAGCGGCACCGCGTCATGGAAGACGACGCTCCCCTTGCCGTCGCGGACGGTGACGACGGGCGCGTAGCCGTGGCTGACCAGGTACACCTTGGCGTCCCCGATCACCAACGGCTCGTTGACCTTGATGGTGGTCTTCTTGTCCTTGCCGTAGGGGCCGACGCTGTAGGTGATGTTCGCCTGGTAGGTGCGCGGGGTGCCCTTGTTGGGGCCGTTGCGCTCGTAGGTGCCGGTGAACTTGTTCAGGGTGAAGCTGAACGGCACCAGGTTGTCGTCGGTGAAGAGGTTGCCGGACTTGAAGTCGTCGTACTGGGTGAGGGTGTTGGAGAAGCCGTCGCCCTCGACGATCAGCTTGTTGCCCTCCGTCTTGTACAGCTGGCCCCAGGCGAAGGCGACCAGCATCACGACGAGGGCGATGTGGAAGACCAGGTTGCCGGCCTCGCGCAGATAGCCCTTCTCGGCTGCGACGGCGTCCCCGGCGACATGCGCGCGGAAGCGGCGGCGCCCCAGCACCGCCAGCGCGGCCTCGCGGACCTGCTCGGGGTCGGCGTCGGTGCGCCAGGTCGCGTAGGCGGGCAGCCGGGTCAGCCGCTTGGGGGCGGCCGGCGGGCGGCCCCTGAGCTGGCCGGTGAACTGCCAGGTGCGCGGCACGATGCAGCCGATGAGCGAGATGAACAGCAGGATGTAGATCGCGGAGAACCACACCGAGCTGTAGACGTGGAACAGCCCGAGCTTGTCGTAGATCTCACCGAGCGTCTTGTGCGAGTCCTTGAAGTCCTGGACCTTCAGCGCGTTCTGGCCCGTCTGCGGGATCAGCGAGCCGGGGACCGCGGCGAGCGAGAGCAGGAACAGCAGGATCAGCGCGACCCGCATGGAGGTCAGCTGCCGCCAGAACCAGCGGGCCCAGCCGATGATCTCCCGTGCGGTCCAGGTGATCCAGCCCTTGGCGCCGGGGGCGCGGGAGCCGCCGAAGGAGCCGGGCACGGCCGTCTCGACGGGGGCGGTGGACAGTTGGGAGCCGGCCTCGCCGAGGTCGGGATCACTGCCGCCCGCGAGGATCTCGGGGGTCTCGTCACTGTGCACGTCGGTGCTCCGTGTGTCGCTCATGGATCAGACCCCCACCGTGAAGCCGTCGGACCAGCTCTGCATCTGCTGCACGATGCCGTCCCAGGCGCCGGTGACCAGCAGCAGCCCGGTCGCGATCATCATGCCGCCGCCGATGCGCATCACCCACTGGTAGTGCCGCTTGACCCAGCCGAACGCGCCGAGCGCCTTGCGGAAGGCGACGGCGGCGAGCACGAAGGGCACGCCGAGGCCGAGGCAGTAGGCGACGGTGAGGAGGGCGCCGCGGCCTGCGCTGCCCTGGTCGGAGGAGAGCATCAGCACCGAGGACAGGGTCGGGCCGATGCACGGGGTCCAGCCGATGCCGAACAGCGCGCCCAGCAGGGGCGCGCTGACCAGTCCCGCCACGGGCCGCTTGTGGAAGCGGAACTCCCGCTGGGTGAACCAGGGCATCGCCCCCATGAAGAACAGACCCATGAGGATCATGAAGACGCCCAGCACCTTGGACAGAACGTCCTTGTGCTCCTGCAGCGTCGCGCCGAAGAACCCGAACAGGGCCCCGCCGGAGACGAACACGGCGGTGAAGCCGAGCACGAACAGGGAGGCGCCCGCGACCATCCGCCCGCGCCGGGCCTCGGCCAGGTCGGTGCCGGTGACCCCGGTCACATACGACAGGTAGCCGGGCACCAGCGGCAGGACGCACGGGGAGAAGAAGGAGACGAGACCGCCGAGCAGGGCGACGGGGAGGGCGACGAGCAGGGCTCCGTTGAGCACCGTGCCGTTGTAGCCCTCGGCGGCGAGCGTGGTCAGAGGACTCACTTGTCACTTCTCCGCGACGACCGGGTCGAGCATCTCGCGCAGCTTGTCCTCGGTGAGGGCCTGCAGGGTGCGCGCGGCGATCTTCCCGTCCCGGTCGACGATCAGCGTGGACGGGATCGCCTGCGGGTTGAGCGTGCCCTTCTTGAAGCGGAGCATCAGCTTGCCGGTGGGGTCGTACAGGCTCGGGTACGTGACCCCGTACTGCTGCTCGAAGGCGCGGGCCGGACCGGTGCTGGTGTCACGGGTGTTGATGCCGACGAACTGGACACCCTTGCTCGCCGTCTCCTTGGCGACCTCGACGAAGTTGGGCGCCTCGGCGCGGCAGGGCGGGCACCAGGAGCCCCAGACGTTGATGACGACGACCTTGCCCTTGTAGTCGGCGACGTCGAGCTTCTTGCCGTCGATGGTGGTGCCGGACAGGTCGGGGGCGTCGGCCCGCTCGCCCTTCTTGACGGTCGCGATGCCGTCCTTGCCGGTGATGAAGTTGGTGTTGCCGGAGCCCCCCGAGGTGCCGCCGGATCCGCAGGCGGACAGCACGAGCGCCGCGACGGCGGCCCCGGCGGTGGCCAGGACGGCGCGTCGGCGGCTGCGGCTACGGGTGCGGTTCAGGCGCTGGGGGGCGCGGCAGGCGGCACTCATGTGAAAAGTTTCGCATGTCCGTTCCGGGGATCTTGCGCACCCCCCTTGCGGGCGGAAACCCGCATTTCAGGCGGGGTTCGACGGGCTCCCCGAGGTGGTGCCCGCGGTGGTGCCCGAGGTCTTCTTGCCGGTGCCGGAGGTTTCGGAGAGGAACGTCTTCCAGCCACCGGCCGGCGCCTGCCCGACCCCGAGCGTGCGCAGCTTGGCCAGGATCTCGGGCCGCTGCACGTCGATCCAGTCCGTGAACTGCCGGAAGGAGACGATGCGGACGTCGGCGCCGTTCTCCTTCGCGCGCGCGATGTGCTTGAACGCCTCTTCGACGGCGTCCATGTAGATGCCGCCGTTCCAGTGCTCGAAGTGGTTACCTATGAAGAAGGGTGCCCGGTTCGTCTCGTATGCCCGCTTGAATCCGGCTATGTAGGCCTGCGCTGCCTGCTGGCGCCAGCCCGGGTAGTTGTACGCGGGCGCCTTGGTCGAGTTCTTCGACTGGTTGGCCATGATGTTGTAGTCCATGGACAGCACCTGGAAGCTGTGCCCCGGGAACGGGATCGCCTGGAGCGGGTAGTCCCAGAGCCCGTGCCGCTTCGTCGGCCACACCTGGTTGCCGCCGGGCGAGGAGGCGTCGTAGCGCCAGCCCAGTTCGCGTGCGGTGGGCAGCAGGTTGTCCTGGCCGAGCAGGCAGGGCGTACGGCCCCCGACCAGTTCCTTGTCGTAGTCGAAGGGCAGCGGCGGCAGATCGTGCCAGCCGGTGTTGGTCTTCCACTCCTTGACGAAGGCCTTGGCCTGGTCGATCTCGCTGCGCCACTGCTTGGGCGTCCACCACTTGACCGAACCGTGAGCCTCGCCACAGAAGTGGCCGTTGAAGTGGGTGCCTATCTCGTGGCCCTCGAGCCACGCCCGGCGGACGTTCTCCAGCGTGGACCGGATGTGCGGGTCCGACAGGTAGCCGATGTCGGAGGCGCCCGGCGCGTTGTTCGGCGGCAGGTACTTGCGCTTCTTCGACTCCGGCAGCAGGTAGAGCCCGGAGAGGAAGAAGGTCATGTGCGCGCCGTGCTCCTTGGCGAGGTCCAGGAAGCGCGGGAAGAGGCCGTTGCCGACCTCGCCGGCGCCGTCCCAGGAGAAGACCACGAACTGCGGAGGAGTCTGGCCCGGCTCCAGCGGCACCGGCTTGTCCGGCTGGTTCGGCTGCTTGCCGGTGTCGGCGGTGGAGCCGTCACCCAGCGGACGCGCGGTGGCCGTGGGGCTGTCGCCGGGACCGCCGGAACCGTCGGATCCCCCCTTGTCGGAACCGTGGGCGGGATTCGCGCCGTCATGCTGGGTACCGCACGCGGCGAGTCCCATGGCCGCCGCCGCACCCGCGCCGAGTCCTATCAGTCCCCGTCGGCTGATGTCCCGCATTCCGTCCCCATCTCATAGCGCCCTCTCAGTGGTCGCACAGTGAGAGGGCGCTATGGAGAGGCAGGTTCCGCTGAAACCGCATACCTGTCGCGGATTTTACGAAGATACTGCCTGATGCCGGGACTGCATACGTCTTGTGACGAAGCGTACGCCGAGCCGTCAACCGTAGGGCGGGGAATGTTCCCCCTCTTCCACAGTCAGGCCCGTCCCGCCATCAGACCCCGTGTTCCGCCAACAGCCCCTGCGTCACAAGGCTCTCAGGCCCCGAACGCCTTGCTGTTCCCCGCAGCGGACTTCCCCTTCGCCGGCTTGGCACCCGCGCGCAGATGCGGCGGCACCAGGTCACGGGCCGGCTCGGTGTAGCCCACCGACACGATCTTGTCGCCCTGGTACGTGAACGTGGTGAGGGAGGCGAGCGTGCACTGCCGCTTGCGCGGGTCGTGCCACAGCCGCCGCCGCTCCACGAAGCTGCGCACGATCCAGATCGGCAGCTGGTGGCTCACGCACACGGCCTCGTGCCCGCGCGCGGCGTCCTTGGCGGCGTCCAGCGCCGCCATCATCCGGACGACCTGCTCCACGTACGGCTCGCCCCAGGACGGCTTGAACGGGTTGACCAGGTGCTTCCAGTTCTCGGTCCGCCTGAGCGCCCCGTCCCCGACACCGAAGGTCTTCCCCTGGAACACGTTCTCGGCCTCGATGAGCCGCTCGTCGGTGGCGAGGTCGAGACCGTGTGCCTTGGCGATCGGGGTGGCCGTCTCCTGCGCCCGCTCCAGCGGGGAGGAGACGACGTAGGTGATGTCCCGCGAGGCCAGGTGCTCGGCGACCCGCTCGGCCATCTGCCGGCCGAGCTCGGAGAGGTGGTAGCCGGGCAGTCTCCCGTAGAGGATTCCGTCCGGGTTGGCGACCTCGCCGTGCCGCATCAGGTGGACGACTGTGATGTCGCTCATGCCGCGGTCGCCTCCGCTGCTGCCCGGGCCGCCGCCGGAAGGGCGTCGGCGATCCGCTGGACGGCCCGCTCGTCGTGCGCGGTGGAGACGAACCAGGACTCGAAGGAGGAGGGCGGCAGGTAGACGCCCTGGGAGAGGAGGGAGTGGAAGAAGGCGGTGAACCGGAAGGACTCCTGCGCCTTGGCGCCCTCGTAGTCGCGCACCGGCCGGTCGGTGAAGAACACGGAGAACATGTTGGAGGCGTTCTGCAACTGGTGCGCCACGCCCTCCTTGCTCAGCGCCTCCGTGACGAGCGTACGGATCTCGGCCGAGACGGCGTCGACCTTGTCGTACGCGGCGTCGTCGAGCAGCCTCAACTGGGCGAGGCCGGCGGCGGTGGCCACCGGGTTCCCGGAGAGGGTGCCGGCCTGGTAGACGGGCCCGGCCGGCGCGAGGTGCGCCATGACGTCCTTGCGGCCACCGAACGCGGCGGCGGGGAAACCGCCGCCCATGACCTTGCCGAACGTCATCAGGTCGGGCTCGACCCCGTCGATGCCGTACCAGCCGGCCCTGCTGGTGCGGAACCCGGTCATGACCTCGTCGGAGATGTAAAGGGCGCCGTTGTCCCGGCACAGGTCCTTGAGCCCCTGGTTGAAGCCGGGCAGCGGCGGGACCACGCCCATGTTCCCCGGGGAGGCCTCGGTGATCACGCAGGCGATCTCGCCGGGGTGCGCGGCGAAGGCGGCGCGGACGGCCTCGAGGTCGTTGTAGGGCAGCACGATGGTGTCGCCGGCCTGGGCGCCGGTGACACCCGGGGTGTCGGGCAGCGCGAAGGTGGCCACTCCACTGCCCGCGGCGGCCAGCAGCGAATCGACGTGCCCGTGATAACAACCGGCGAACTTGATCACCTTGGACCGCTGGGTGAACCCGCGGGCGAGCCGGATGGCGGACATGGTGGCCTCGGTGCCGCTGGAGACGAGCCGGACCTGCTCGACGGGCGCGACCCGGGCGACGATCTCCTCGGCGAGAGCGACCTCGCCCTCACCGGGCGTACCGAAGGAGGTACCGCGGGCGACGGCCTCCTGGACGGCGGCGATCACGTCCGGGTGGGAGTGGCCGAGGATCATCGGCCCCCAGGAACACACGAGATCGACATATTCGCGTCCGTCGGCGTCAGTCAGATACGGACCATTACCGGACACCATGAACCGGGGCGTACCGCCCACGGCGCGGAAGGCGCGCACCGGAGAGTTCACGCCGCCGGGCGTGACGACCGCCGCGCGCTCGAAAAGAGTCTGCGAAACTGGGGCTTCGTACGGATAGCTCACACTAGCCATGGTGTCAGAGGCCTCGAGGATCCTGCGGACAGGTGGTTAAACGCACGTTTCGGCGGGCAGCCGCGGGGGAGGTCACTGACACGATGATCGGGTTGCGCGGCGGGGGCCACGCGTCCTAGAAAAGCAGTCGGGTGGAGATATGCATCGCGGTGGCGGACTGGGCGAGGGGACCGATGACCTGGGTCCTCGGCGTGCCCGGCGGGGAAGGCACCGGCGCGACGCGGAGGAGACGAGCGAGACACGTCAGACGCAGGGTCCACAGGGTGGCCCTGTCGGTCCCGGCGGTCCTGAGCGAATCGACCGGCTGACGCGTATGGATGGCATGGACCATGTGAACCGTAGGCGGGATCGGCTCGGGGCAGGAAGCGGGAATGGTGGTCGGGTGGGGGTGACGTACAAGTACTTCGGCGCGCCGGACGGCGCCACGGCAGCCCGTGTCCCGATCTCGATGCGTCCCGAGGAGCTCGGCGGCGACGAGCTCGGCATGGGCGGCATGTTCACCAAGATCAAGCCGGAGACGATGGCGGCGATGGTCCTCACGGGCATCGAGGGCGTCCCGCTGCACAAGGTCCCACCGCTGGAACTGGTGGTCCTGCACCCCGACTACGCGGTCGTCAAACTCCCCATGACGGTCGTGGACCCGCTGCGCGGCATCGGTGAGGAACAGGTCGGCGCGGCGGCCTTCATCTGGTCGACGGTGCCGGACCGGGGCGGCCCGCGGGACGCGTTCAACGTGTACCAGTTGCTGCACGAGTGGCAGGACTTCAGCCACCGGCTGCACGAGGCGGGGCATCAGCCTTATTGCCTGGTCTGGCCGTGAACTGAGGTTTCGTGGGGTTTGGGCGGGGCTGTCCAGCACGGGCTGCTGCGCGACCGATCGGGGACGAGGCAAGAGGTCTCCCGGCATCTGCCGGGAGACCTCTTGGTTCACAGTGTGATGCCTGTCTCCTCGGCCAACGTCTGCAGGAGGCGGTCCTGGAACGCCTCGTCGTGGACCGCGCGGTGCGGCTGCTGCCGTCGGCGGTGGTACCAGTACCCGCCCGTCGTCAGGGCCTCGGGTTCGTCGCTGGAGGCGAGCCACTCTTGCGTCCGGTGGCCGAGTTCGAGGTCGTCCGGTGCATCTGGCCCGCCCATCTTCGTCGGCACCCAGCCCGGATCCACGGCGTTGCTCACCACCCCGGGGCGCAGACGGGCCACCGCGGCGGAGAGTGCCGTGACGAACAGCTTGCTGTCGGCATACGAGCCCGCGCTCTCACCCCGCCAGTCCACCCCGTCGAGCGAGGGACGCCCCCCGAAATGCGAGCCGCTGCTCAGGTACACCAGCCGGCGCGGGCCGCGGAGCAGGGCCGTGAGCAGGTACGGTGCGACGATGTTGACCGGCATGACCGCCGGTCCGCTCCACACACCGGCGTTGTGGATCACCGCGTCGAGCGGCTCGGCGTCGTTCAGCTCCGCGGCGATGCGCCGTACGGCGTCACGGTCCGTGAAATCGCCCACCACCATGTGTGCCCCACGGTCGACGAGCGCCTTGAGGCCCGCCGCGCGCTCCCGGTTCCGGGCGTGCACCACCACGTCGTGTCCCGCGGTCGACAGCGAATCCGCCGCGGCACGTCCAAGGCCGTCGGCGGAACCGGTCACCAGGATCCGACTCACACCCGTCACGCCCGACGGCAGGCGCTGATCGACGCGGGGATCAGTCCGCATCCTTCAGCCCGGCCGCCCGGCCCTCCTCGTCCCACTCGACCTCCAGGATCCGCGTGACGGCGTCGCGGTCGACCGGGCCGAACACGTGGGGGAACAGGGTGCCCTCGGCCACGCCCGGCGGCGGCGCGGGGACCGCCCGCTCCCACTCGCACCGCGCGGTGAGCCGGCTCTCGTCGAGGAGCAGTGCCAGCAACGGCCTCGGCGCGCCGCGGTAGAACGCGTTCACGACGGCCAGCGTCGTCTCCTCGTCGGGAGAGCAGTGGACGAAGCCGTCCTCCGCGAGGGAGGCGGGGGCGTACGGGCGGTCGGGAGCCGCATTCCAGTCGGCGAGCGGTACGACGTGATAGATCATGGCCCGATTCAACTACGGGCACGGGAAAGCGGGGGCGCCCCGGCCGGGACACCCCCGCTTTCACTGCGTCACTTCACGGTGATGGTCACCGTCGGCGACATCGTCTTCGCGTGGACCACGCGGAGCTTCTCCTTGCCCATCCCGGTCAGCTTGGTGGCCAGGGCATAGGTGTAGCTGCTGCCCCGCTTGACCGTGACGGTCTTCACGGTGGCCCACTTCCTGCCGTCGTAGCGCTGGAGGTCGAGCCTGTCGCCCGCCTTCACGCCCTTGGCCTGACCCGTGAACGTCACCGACTGACCGGACTTCACGTTGGTCCTGTTGGCGCTGATGGTGATCGAGGTCGCGGTCACGGCCGGCTTGAGGTTGGGCTGGTCCGGCTTCGTCGCCAGGTTCGGCGACTTCGTCGACGTGCCCGCCACCGGGTTGGGCGCGACCGGGTCGACCGCGAACGCGGCGGCCGCCCCGGACGTCAGCAGCGCGACGGAGAGCGCACCGGCGGCAAGGACACGGGTGGAGTGCGTGCGAAGTGAGGCTTTCACGTTTGTCTCCTGTGCTTGGACAGATCCCCCATTGACGGACTCCCCCAGCGCGCGCACTCCTGAGGCTTCCATGTAACCGGTCCGGCGGCGACCCGGATGTCACCGCATTGCAGTAACGCCGACGCCCCCAAACCGGTTACCTCTTGTAATCAGAGCAGGTGGATCGGGTCACCTCGGCGAGCTATTTCTTACCTTGTTCCGCTTCGCATCCCTGCCGCCGAGCCGCGCCGACCCGCGCCGACCCACGCCAACCCGCGCCGACCCCTCCCACCGCCGTGCACAGGCCCCCGCCCCTCCCTCTGCCTACGCTGGTAGCGCGGCATCCTCTATTGGCCACGTACGGGATGGATGTGCCGTAGGTGGCCGGGGCCGTTCGTAGAGCCGTATGGCAGGAGCACGCCGATGGCCGCCACGGAGCACGCTCGTCCGAGCCGGTTGCGGGCGTGGATGCTGCAGGGGCTGACCGACCTGGGCAAGGCGGACGTCCCGCAGGGTCCGCACGCGGAGCCCGAGCATCCGCACAAGGGGCAGCCCTGGTACCGGGTGATGTGCCTGACCGGCGTCGACTACTTCTCCACCCTCGGCTACCAGCCCGGCATCGCCGCCCTCGCCGCCGGCCTGCTCTCCCCCGTCGCCACCGTCGTCCTGGTCGCCGTCACCCTGGCCGGCGCCCTGCCCGTGTACCGGAGGGTGGCCGAGGAGAGCCCGCACGGCGAAGGGTCCATCGCCATGCTGGAGCGCCTGCTCTCCTTCTGGAAGGGCAAGCTCTTCGTCCTCACCCTGCTCGGCTTCGCCGCCACCGACTTCCTGATCACCATCACCCTCTCCGCCGCCGACGCCTCCACCCACCTGATCGAGAACCCCCACCTCACCGGCGCCCTGCACAGCCACCAGCTGCTGATCACCCTGCTCCTGATCGCCCTTCTCGGTGCCGTCTTCCTCAAGGGTTTCCTGGAGGCCATCGGTGTCGCGGTCGCCCTGGTCGGCGTGTACCTGGCGCTGAACGCCGTCGTCGTGGTGGTGGGCCTGTGGCACGTCCTGACCGCCGAGCACGTGGTGACCGACTGGACCGGCGCCCTGATCGCCCAGCACGGCAACGTGTTCGTCATGGTCGGACTGGCCCTGATCGTCTTCCCGAAGCTGGCGCTCGGCCTGTCCGGCTTCGAGACCGGCGTCGCGGTCATGCCCCACGTCCGGGGCGACCCCGGCGACACCGAGGAGAAGCCCACCGGCCGTATCCGGGACACCAAGAAGCTGCTGACCACGGCCGCCCTCATCATGAGCGTCTTCCTGATCACGACCAGCTTCATCACGACCCTGCTGATCCCGGCACCCGCGTTCAAGCCGGGCGGCCCCGCCAACGGGCGGGCGCTGGCGTACCTCGCGCACCAGTACCTGGGCAGCGGTTTCGGCTCGGTCTACGACGTCTCGACGATCGCGATCCTGTGGTTCGCCGGCGCCTCCGCCATGGCCGGGCTGCTCAACCTGATGCCCCGCTACCTGCCCCGCTACGGCATGGCCCCGCACTGGGCCCGCGCGGTACGTCCCATGGTCATCGTCTTCACCCTGATCGCCTTCCTGGTCACCTGGATCTTCGACGCCAACGTCGACGCCCAGGGCAGCGCCTACGCCACCGGTGTCCTGGTGCTGATCAGCTCCGCCGCGATCGCGGTGACCATCGCCGCCCGCAAGGCCCGCCAGAGCCGTCTGGTGGTCGTCTACGCGGTGATCTCCGCGGTCTTCCTGTACACGACGGTCGTGAACGTCCTGGAGCGGCCGGACGGTGTGAAGATCGGCGCCTGCTTCATCGCCGGGATCATCCTCGTCTCACTGCTGTCCCGGCTCGCCCGCGCCTTCGAGCTGCGCGTGACCAGCGTGACGCTCGACGACATGGCGGAACGCTTCGTCAGAGACATCGCCAGCCGCCGTATCCGCTTCATCGCCAACGAGCCCGACAACCGGGACTTCGACGAGTACCGGGGGAAGGTCGAGCAGATCCGCAACGACAACGACCTCCCGCTGCAGGAGGACTTCGTCTTCGTGGAGGTGACCGTCCGCGACCCCTCGGAGTTCGAGTCGAGCATGACGGTCCGCGGCGAGGTCATGCACGGCCGCTACCGGGTGCTCACCCTGGAGTCGTCCTCGATCCCCAACGCCCTCGCGGCCCTGCTGCTGCACGTCCGGGAGCGCACCGGCTGCATCCCGCACATCTACTTCGAGTGGACCGAGGGCAACCCGTTCGCCAACTTCCTGCGCTTCTTCCTCTTCGGCCAGGGCGAGGTGGCCCCGGTCACCCGGGAGGTCCTGCGAGAAGCGGAACCGAACCGCGCGCGCCGGCCACGCGTGCACGTCGGGTGACCCCGTCAGTCGCCCCCGGCCCCGGCTCCCCCGCCCACCGTGAACCCGATGACCGCCCCGCCCCCCTCACGCCGGTACGCGAACGAGGCACCCCCGTGCGAGGTGGCGACCTCCCGCACGATCGACAACCCCAGTCCCGACCCCGGCAGACTCCGTGCGTCCGCGGCCCGGTAGAACCGGTCGAAGATCCGCATGAGATCCGGCCCCTCGATCCCGGGCCCCCGATCCAGCACCTCCACCCGTACGATCCCCAGCGGCGCCCCGCTCTCCGGCTCGTCCGAGTCCTCCAGCTGGAGCGGATGCTCGGGACCGGTCACGACGATCTCGATCGGCGCCTTGGCGTCCCGGTCGAACTTCGCCGCGTTCTCCAGCAGGTTCGACACCGCCCGCTGCAAAGCCGTGGTACGGCCGTCGACCGTCGTGTCACCACTGGCCCGGACGACGATCTCGCGCCCCGTACGCCGTCGGGCGATCGTCGCCGCGTCCTCCGCGACGTCGGCCAGCGTCAGCCGTTGCACCGGCTCGGTGTCCGACTGCCCGGCCGCCAGCGCCACCAGCTCGTTCACCAGGTCGGTCAGCTCGCGGGACTCCTCCGCGAGATCGGCGACCAGCTCCTCGCGGGCGGCGGGCGGCAGCTCGTCTATCCGGCGCAGCAGGGAGATGTTCGTCCGCAGCGAGGTGAGCGGCGTGCGCAGCTCGTGACCCGCGTCCTGCACCAGGCGCCGCTGGTCCTCCTCCGACTGGGCGAGGCGCTCGAGCATGCGGTCGAAGGAGCGGCCGAGACGGCCCACCTCGTCGTTCCCGGTGGCCGGCACCTGGATGCCGAGCCGCCGGGTGCGCGCCACGTCCTCGGCGGCCCCGGCCAGCACGACCAGCCGCCGGGTGATCCGCCGGGCCAGCCACCAGCCGAACAGGCCGGCAGCGATCACGACAGCTCCCATCAACAGGGCCGTGCGCTGCTGGAGGCTGCGCAGCAGGTCCTCGGTGGAGCTGAGCTCCTGGGCGACCTGAACCCCGCCCCGGCCGTGGCCGAGCGCGACGGTCGCGACCCGGTAGACGTCGCCGCCGACGTCGACGTTCTTGTGCTCCAGCAGCTTGGCGGCCTTGGCACTGGCCGCGATCTTGCGGTCGTCGGCGCCCACGGGCAGCGGCGGGTTGGAGTGGTCGACGACCGCGCCGCCGGGGCCGAGCACCTGCACGACCGTGCGGGCGGGCCGGATGATGTCGTCGCGCGGGGTGTCGTGGTCCTTGTCGGAGATGGCGAAGTCGTCCGGCATCAGCTGCTTCTGGCTGACCTGGTCCCGCAGGTCGGCGACGACCTGGGTGAACACGGTCTGCTGGTCCACGCGCACCAGGCGGGCGGCGGCGTCGTAGCTCAGGAAGCCGACGAGGACGGTGACGCCGGCGGCGACGGCCGCGAACGACACCGTGAAGGTCGTCCGCAGCGAGGACACCTTGCGCAACCGGGCCCGCAGCCGGAGCCGGCGGCGCAGCCCGGGCGGCAGCCGATGCCACAGGCGCATCCAGAACCCGACGTCCACTTCGGCGCCCGAACGGCGTGCTGGAGGAGGCACCTAGTCCTCCCTCAGTACGTACCCCACGCCGCGTACCGTGTGGATGAGCGCCGGTGCGCCCGGCTCGTCGAGCTTGCGCCGCAGATAGCCCACGTAGACGGCGAGGTTCTTGGATCCGGGGCCGAAGTCGTAACCCCAGATGCGGTCGTAGATCGTGGCGTGGTCCAGGACGATGCCCGCGTTGCGGGCGAGCAGTTCCAGCAGGTCGAACTCGGTGCGGGTCAGTTCCAGCTCGCGCTCGCCGCGCCACGCCCGGCGCGCCTGCACGTCCATGCGCAGCCCGGCGACGGACACCTGGCCGGTGGGGGTCCTGTCCTCTTCCTTGGGAGCCTCGAAGGAGCCGCCGTTGCTGCGGCGCAGCAGGGCCCGGAGCCGGGCGAAGACCTCCTCGACGTCGAACGGTTTGACGACGTAGTCGTCGGCACCCGCGTCCAGGCCGGCGATGCGGTCGGCCGTCTCGACCAGTGCGGTGAGCATCAGGACGGGCGTGCGGTCGCCCTCGGCGCGCAGCACGCGGCACACCTGGAGGCCGTCGATGCCGGGCATCATCACATCGAGGACGAGCACGTCGGGGCGGCTGCGGTGGGCCTGGGCGAGGGCCTCCACCCCGTCGGCCACGGCGGTCACCTGGTAACCCTCCAGTGTCAGCGCGCGTTCCAGGGCATGACGGATGGCGCGGTCGTCCTCGGCGAGCAGCACTGTCTGGGTCACGCCCCCAGTCTGCCAAGGTCACGGCGGTGCACCAGCGGGTGGTGGAGCGAGGAAGGGGCTTCTTACCCGCCTCTCACCGCCTCATCCGCGGTGACTTACCTGGTCGGGCCACTGCGTCGACTGAGTCACATCACCGCGTGGCCCTCCGGGGAGGGAACGCGGAGAGCCGTCGGGGCGGGCCGTGACGCAGCGGCTGCGGGCCCCGGCCGGCGGGGCGGGCCCCGTCGCCGGACGCCACGCGCCGAGCCACCGGTCCCGCCGGATCCCCGAGCCCGTCCGGCCCACCATCCCAGGGCGTGGCCGGGTGAGGGGTCCGCCCGGCCGGTCCCGGATCCTCCCCCCGGTCCGGAGACCGGCCGACGCGGAAGGGTGGGCCGGCACGACACGACGGCGGCGGCCCACCCTCACTCACGGCACGATCCGGCCACAGCACTAGCCGCGCAGGGCGGCCAGCTGCTGCTCGAACGGGACCACCCGGAAGCCGTGCGAGACGGTCGCGCCACGGCCGCCGTCCCCGGCGGACGCAGCGTCGCCGTCCGCCCCGGGCGCGCTCTGCGCTCCGGCCGGCTCCCGCGCGGCGCCGGCAGGCTCCGCCACGGACCCGGTGGGCTCGGCGAAGGGCCCGCGCGGTTCAGGTGCGGAAGCGGCAGGGACCGCCCCGTCCAGTCCCTCCCGGAGGGACCCCGCCCCCATCAGCCCGGCCAGCTCCCCGGCCGCCCGCTCGATCCGTTCCGGCAGGCCCTCCGCGCCCCAGTCCTCCGACGCGGCGTAGACGCCCGTCGGGGCGACCACCGCGCGCAGGTAGGAGAAGAGCGGACGCAGCGCGTGGTCCAGGACCAGGGAGTGGCGGGCCGAGCCGCCGGTGGCGGCGATCAGGACCGGCTTGCCCGCCAGCGCGTCCTTGTCCAGCACGTCGAAGAACGACTTGAACAGCCCGCTGTACGACGCCGAGAACACCGGCGTGACGACGATCAGCCCGTCCGCATCCGTCACGGCATCGAGCGCGGCGGCCAGCGCCCGGCCCGGAAAGCCGTTCGTGAAGTTGTGCGCGATCTCCACGGCGAGGTCCCGCAACTCCACGACCCGCACCGACACCGGCGCCCCGCGCTCCACGGCGGCGGCCAGCCGGTCCGCGAGCAGCCGCGTCGACGACGGCACGCTCAGCCCCGCCGAGACGACGACCAGCTTTTTCATACGGCGCTCACCCCTTCCGCTGCGGTCTCCTGCGCGCTCTCCCCGGCTTCCTCGGCGACCGACAGCGACGCGTGCGTCGGCGCGTCCGGCACCCCGGCCGGCCGGTCCTTCGCGAACTCCTTGCGCAGCACCGGCACGACCTCCTCGCCGAGCATGTCGAGCTGCTCCAGCACGGTCTTCAGGGGCAGTCCCGCGTGGTCCATCAGGAACAGCTGCCGCTGGTAGTCCCCGGCGTACTCGCGGAAGCCCAGCGTCTTCTCGATCACCTGTTGCGGCGATCCGACGGTCAGCGGGGTCTGCTCGGTGAAGTCCTCGAGGGACGGCCCGTGCCCGTACACCGGCGCGTTGTCGAAGTACGGCCGGAACTCGCGCACCGCGTCCTGGGAGTTCTTCCGCATGAACACCTGCCCGCCCAGGCCCACGATCGCCTGCTCGGGGGTGCCGTGCCCGTAGTGGGCGTAGCGCTCCCGATAGAACTCGACCATGCGCTTGGTGTGGTCGGCGGGCCAGAAGATGTTGTTGTGGAAGAAGCCGTCGCCGTAGAAGGCCGCCTGCTCGGCGATCTCCGGGGAGCGGATGGAGCCGTGCCAGACGAACGGCGGTACGCCGTCCAGCGGGCGTGGCGTGGACGTGAAGCCCTGCAGCGGCGTGCGGAACTTGCCCTCCCAGTTCACCACGTCCTCGCGCCACAGGCGGCGCAGCAGGGCGTAGTTCTCGATGGCGAGGTTGATGCCCTCCCGGATGTCCTGCCCGAACCACGGATACACCGGGCCGGTGTTGCCGCGCCCCATCATCAGGTCCACCCGACCGTCCGCGAGGTGCTGGAGCATCGCGTAGTCCTCGGCGATCTTCACCGGGTCGTTGGTGGTGATGAGGGTGGTGGACGTGGAGAGGATCAGCCTCTCGGTGCGGGCGGCTATGTAGCCGAGCATCGTG
Source organism: Streptomyces sp. NPDC107546 (assembly GCF_055639175.1). Taxonomy (NCBI): domain Bacteria; kingdom Bacillati; phylum Actinomycetota; class Actinomycetes; order Kitasatosporales; family Streptomycetaceae; genus Streptomyces; species Streptomyces sp. NPDC107546. Next base: position 18,052 of record NZ_JBVKBA010000037.1, read on the forward strand.
GTCGGGGACGACGGCACGAACGGCGGGTTGTGGTGCTCGCCGGTCGCGAAGACGTCCAGGCCGACCTCCTCGGCCTTCAGCGCGATGGCGACCATGGCCTTGATCCGCTCACGCTCGGTCGGCGTCCGGCCGGTGGTCGGGTCCGGCGTGACATCACCGACGCTGAAGATCCCGAACTGCATGGTCGCTCACACCCTTCAAGTTGTTTACGATTCAACTATACCGACAAACGGTTCCGCCCTTCCCACTATTCCGCCCCTGTCAGTGCCCGCTCGTACGATCCCGGACATGGCCGCCCCACGCCGTGACACCCGAGGAATCGTCGACGCAGCGGAGCTCTTCGCGCGCGTGGACTTCCGCCGCCGCGAACCGGCCGACCCCCTGCGGCCGTACCTGGAGCACTACTGGCTGATCGACTGGGACCTGACCCGGCCCTACGCCTCACACGTGGTCCCGCACCCGTCCGTGAACATCGTCTTCCAGCAGTACGAGGACCGGGAGCCCTTCGCCGAGATCGCCGGCATCGGCCTGGAGCTCTTCACCCAGAAACTGGAGGGAAAGGGCCGGGTCTGCGGCATCCAGTTCCGCCCGGGCGGCTTCCGCCCCTTCTTCCCGGACCGACCGGTGTCGCAGTGGACGGGCAAGCGGCTCCCGCTCCCGGAAGCCGACGCGCACACCGTCCTCGCCCCAGACGACGAGGACGCCCGCGTAGCCGCCCTGGACACCTTCCTCCTGGGCCTCGCTCCGCGCCCCGACCCGCAGGCCGACCTCGCCATGGTCCTGGTCGACCGCATCCGCACGGACCGCACGATCCGCCGCGTCACCGACTTCGCCCGGTCCGAGGGCATGTCCGTACGGGTCATGCAGCGCCTGTTCGCCGCGTACGTGGGCGTGGGCCCCAAGTGGGCCGTCCTGCGCTACCGCATCCACGAGGCCCTGGAGCGCGCGGAGACCGAGAGGGCGGTGGACTGGGCGGCCCTGGCGGCCGACCTGGGCTATGCGGACCAGGCCCACCTGGTGAGGGACTTCACGGCGACGGTGGGCGTACCCCCCACGGCCTACGTTCGGCACAGCCTCCCATGAGGGCCCTAGAAGGCGTACTCGTCCCCCGTCTCCAGCGCGAGCACCTGCTGCCGGTCCCCGACGGGGTCCCGGTCGGCGGCGTCGCCGTCGTGCAGGGTCTCGACGTCCAGCCGCACCTCGGCAGGCGCCCCCTCAAGACCCACCCGCAGCCGGATCTCCCGGCCCGCCCGGCCCGCCGCGAGCGGTCCCGTCCCACACACCACCGTGTTCGCGTCGGTCGCCGCACAGCCCTCCGGCAGCTGCTGCGGACCGCCCAGGGCGCGCGAGAAGTGCAGCCGCACGGTCGCCCCGGCGACGGCGGCCCACCCGTCGTTGCGCGGGGTCAGCCGTACCTCGGCCCGGCCACCGGTCAGGGTCACATACCCGTGAGAGGCGATGGCGACCCTGGGCACCGCCACCGCCGCGGCGGGCACGGCGGCACCCATCGTCAGGGCCGCGCCCAGCACACCCGCGATCCGCTTCCGCATACGTCACTTCCTCCACGTCGGTCCCCGGACAAATCACCGCATGTATGCCACGCGGACGACAGGACAGGCGCCGCCGGGCAGGTGAGGTGAGGACGCAGGAGGGCCGACGGGCCCACGGAAACGGCGTGCGAAGGTGGCCGCATGCTGATCCTCCGCTCCGCAGCCCTGTTCCTCCTCGCCGCGCTGTTCGAGATCGGCGGCGCCTGGCTGGTCTGGCAAGGGGTGCGTGAACACCGCGGATGGCTGTGGGCCGGCGCGGGCGTCATGGCTCTCGGTATCTACGGCTTCGTCGCCACATTCCAGCCGGACGCCCACTTCGGGCGCGTCCTGGCGGCGTACGGCGGTGTCTTCGTGGCCGGTTCACTGGCCTGGGGCATGGTGGCGGACGGCTACCGCCCCGACCGCTGGGATGTGACCGGGGCACTGATCTGCCTCGCCGGAATGGCCGTGATCATGTGGGCGCCGCGGGGCCACTGACCACCCTTCGGGCACCCCGCCGGGCGCGTGCCCCGCCACCTATCCTGGGCGGAGGCCGCTCATACGCCCGCATGAACGAGCCACTGCCGAACGACCGTCGAGGAGTCGCCCATGACCGCCGCAGCACCCTCCGCCGCCTCCCGTATCGCCGTCGTCACGGGCGCGAGCAGCGGGATCGGCGCCGCGACGGCCCGGCAACTCGCCGCAGCGGGCTACCGCGTGGTCCTCACCGCCCGCCGCAAGGACCGTATCGAGGCGCTCGCGGAGGAACTCACGGGCGCGGGTCACTCCGCGACGGCGTACGCGCTCGACGTCACCGACCGCGCGGCGGTCGACGAGTTCGCGACCGCCTTCAAGACGATCGGCGTCCTCGTGAACAACGCGGGCGGCGCGCTCGGCGCCGACCCGGTCGCCACCGGCGACCCCGGGGACTGGCGCCGGATGTACGAGACGAACGTCCTCGGCACCCTCAACGTCACCCAGGCCCTGCTCCCCGCCCTGACCGCGAGCGGCGACGGCACGGTGGTCGTCGTCTCCTCCACCGCCGGCCACGGCACGTACGAGGGCGGCGCGGGCTACGTCGCCGCCAAGCACGCCGAGCACGTCCTCGCCGAGACCCTGCGCCTGGAGATCGTCGGCACCCCGGTCCGCGTGATCGAGATCGCCCCCGGCATGGTGAAGACGGACGAGTTCGCGCTGACCCGCTTCGGCGGCGACCAGGACAAGGCGGCGAAGGTCTACGAGGGCGTCGCCGAGCCCCTGACCGCGGACGACGTCGCGGACACGATCACCTGGGCGGTCACCCGCCCCAGCCACGTCAACGTCGACCTCCTGGTGGTCCGCCCGCGCGCCCAGGCCTCGAACACCAAGGTACACAGGGACCTTTGATGGCCGACCCGATCCCACCGGCCGACGACGCGGACCACACAGCCGAACAACAACGCCTCTCCCTGGAGAAGAAGCGCGAACGCTACGTCTGGTACTACCTGGCGTACTTCCTCTTCGGCATCCACCTCGTGGCGTTCGTGATGATCTACGCCGTGCGGCACGCGAAGTGAAACCTGCGGGGGCCTCGTACATCAACCCTTCACGCAGACGACCTGCTTCAGCTTCGCCACGACCTGCACCAGGTCGGTCTGCTGCTCGATGACCTTCTCGATGGGCTTGTACGCGCCCGGGATCTCGTCCACGACGCCGGAGTCCTTGCGGCATTCGACGCCCCGCGTCTGGTCCTGAAGGTCCTTCGCCGTGAACCGGCGCTTCGCGGCGTTGCGGCTCATGCGCCGACCGGCGCCGTGCGACGCGGAGTTGAAGGACTTCTCGTTTCCGAGGCCCCTCACGATGTACGAACCCGTCCCCATCGAACCGGGGATGATCCCGTACTCGCCGGACCCCGCGCGGATGGCCCCCTTACGGGTCACGAGCAGGTCCATGCCCTCGTACCGCTCCTCCGCCACGTAGTTGTGGTGGCAGGAGATCTCCGGCTCGAAAGTCGGCTTCGCCTTCTTGAACTCCCTGCGGATCACGTCCTTCAGGAGGGCCATCATCAGCGTGCGGTTGTACTTCGCATACTCCTGCGCCCAGTACAGGTCGTTGCGGTACGCCGCCATCTGCGGGGTGTCCGCGACGAAGACGGCGAGGTCACGGTCGATCAGGCCCTGGTTGTGCGGGAGGCTCTGGGCCACGCCGATGTGGTGCTCGGCGAGTTCCTTACCGATGTTGCGAGAGCCGGAGTGGAGCATCAGCCAGACGGAACCCGCTGTATCTGTGCATATTTCCACAAAGTGGTTGCCGGATCCGAGCGTTCCCATCTGCTTTTCCGCCCGATCCTGACGGAATCTGACCGCTTCAGCGACCTCGTCAAAACGCCCCCAGAACTCCTCCCACCCCGAGGTGGCGAACCCGTGCAGCCGCCCCGGGTCGACGGGATCGGCATGCATCCCCCGCCCCACCGGAATCGCCTGCTCGATCTTCGAGCGCAGGCGTGACAGATCCCCCGGCAGGTCGTTCGCCGTCAGTGACGTCTTCACGGCCGACATCCCGCACCCGATGTCGACCCCGACCGCCGCCGGGCACACCGCGTCCCGCATCGCGATCACCGAGCCGACCGTGGCTCCCTTGCCGTAGTGGACGTCCGGCATGACCGCCAGGCCCTTGATCCACGGCAGGGTCGACACGTTCCGCAGCTGCTGCATCGCGGCGTCCTCGACCGTCGACGGGTCCGTCCACATACGGATCGGAACCTTCGCCCCCGGCACCTCAACGTACGACATATCGTCCTCAATCCCCCGGAATCACAACAGAAGTCTGTAAGCGCAAAACCGGCGCCAAGGTCGACGTATGGGACAACGGACCGGCGTCCACGGCAGTGCGTGCGATACACATTGTCTCCAGGGGTCCGCCCCGTGCGGCAACCGAATAACCAGCGGGCCCCACCCCGCGGAACACCGTCGAGAGGAGCCTCACCGTGCAGCGGAAGGCGTACGTACCGGGCGCCGCCGTGCTCCTCGCGGCCCTGCTGGCCGCCTGCACCGGCGGTTCCGGCAGCGGTGGCCGGGCCGCGGACCCCAAGGCCGGTTCCACCACGAGCGCCGCCGCCCCGCAGCCGGGCAAGTACCGCACCCTCGCCGACGCCTGCAGTGCCGTGAGCCATGACACCCTCGAAGCGCTTCTGCCGGGCCTGACACGCATAGCGGACCAGGAGCAGCGCGACAGGGCGTACCAGGGCGAGGCCGCCCTCACCTACAACAACGACCGCCGCTCCGGCTGTCGTTGGAAGGCGGAGTCGACCGACGCCACGGACCATCTGTTCGTGGATTTCGAGCGGGTGGTGTCGTACGACAACACGGTCTCCGACGACAACGCCGCCCATCAGGTCTACGCCACCAAGGAGCAGGCCGCGAACCTTCCGGAGCCCAGTGCCGGTTCCAGTTCGAGTTCCGGTTCCCCTGCGAGCCCCGCTCCCGGTTCCAGCTCCGGCTCCGCTTCCCCGTCCTCCTCCGCCTCTGCTTCTCCGGCCGGTGGCGGTCCCCACCCCTCGGCATCGGCGTCCGGCTCTCCCTCCGGCAGTCCCTCCGTCACCGGAACCCCGGCCGATCTGCAGCCCCGCACTCTCGACGACCTCGGCGACGAGGCGTTCATCGACGACGTGCTGAGCACCGCCCAGCAGCGGACCGTGACTGTGGTGTTCCGCACGTCCAACGTGATCGTGACCATCGAGTACGACGAGCAGCCGGCCGCGCCCGGGACCACCCCGAGCAGCGAGGACATGCAGGACAAGGCCAGGAAACTGGCCGGTCAGCTGGCCGGCTCGCTCGGCTGAGGGACCCCCTCGCCGGACCCCCGCGCGGGAACCGAACCTCCCCCCGCATGTGTCCCCACCGCGTACCGTGGCCCCTCGGACCCGTTCCGACCGAAGGACCACGAGCGTCACAAGCGTCATGAGTGAAGGAACCATGCACCGACAGCGAGACCAGCACGAGCACAGTGATCAGGGCGAGCGGAGCGAGTGCCGGCCGGGCCGGCGGGGTTCACGCGTGAGCCGTTTCCTCGTCTGCGCGGCCGCCGTCCCGGCGGTGCTCGTCGCCGCCGGGTGTTCCTCGGGCTCCTCCGGTTCGGGCTCGGGCGGCGACGCCAAGCCGCAGGCGCAGGAGTCGAGCGCACGACCCTCGCAGAGCGCGTCGGCGAACGCGGTGCGGCCCGCGGCGTACGCGACGCTGCCCCAGCCCTGCTCCGTGTTGTCGCAGAAGACCCTGGGCGATCTGGTCCCGAAGGGTGTGAAGTCCGGCAAGGCGGGCTCGACGGACGACGCGAAGACGCGGTCGAGCTGCTCGTGGAGCAGTCTGCAGAACAACGGCGTCAAGGGCTCCCAGTTCCGCTGGCTCAACGTCTCCCTGCTGCGCTTCGAGTCGGACGCCACGCGCGGCGACGGGAACAAGCTGGCGCAGCAGTACTACGACCAGCAGGTACAGGACGCCAAGGCGGTCGAGGGCGCGAAGGACACCAAGGCGGTGCCGGTCTCCGGGGCGGGCGACGCGGCGACGGCGGTGACGTACGACCTGAAGAAGAAGGAAGGCGACTTCAAGCAGCAGACGGTGGTGGCGCGCTTGGAGAACGTCGTGGTCACCGTCGACTACAACGGCGCGGGCCTGGCCGGTGACAAGTCGCCGGACGCGGACGACCTGACCAAGGCGGCGGAGAAGGCCGTCAAGGAGGTGGTGTCCGCGGTGTCGGCGGCGAACAACGACGGTGGCAAGGCGCCGGGCGGGTCTCCGTCGCAGGGGGCGTCGAAGAGCGCCTCGCCGTCGAAGTCGGCGTCGGCGTCGTCCTCCGCGTCGGCGAGCCCCGCGAAGGGCGGCTCTCCGTCGCCGTCGGCCTCGCCGAAGAGCTGACCGACTGCCGCGCGGAACGCGTGGCGCGCGCAGGGAGGTTGCGGGGGTTCGGTCCGGTGCGGATGGGGGGCTCTCCCCATACCGGCCACCCGTTCACCGCACGCGTGTGCCACCCTGTTGCGCGCAACAACAGGCACTGGGAGGGGAGTACAGGTGGCCGCGCCACTGCAGTTGACACGGATGCACCGGATTCTCATCGGTGTGGTCGTCACCGGTGCTGTCATCATCGCCGGGATCGGTTTCGCGGGTTCATACGCGGCCGTCCGTGCGCTGGCCATCAAGAAGGGCTTCGGCGACTTCAGTTATGTCTTCCCGGTCGGCATCGACGCGGGCATCTGTGTGCTGCTGGCCCTGGACCTGCTGCTGACCTGGATCCGCATTCCGTTCCCGCTGCTGCGTCAGACGGCGTGGCTGCTGACGGCGGCGACGATCGCGTTCAACGGCGCGGCGGCGTGGCCGGACCCGCTGGGTGTGGGCATGCACGCGGTGATCCCGGTGCTGTTCGTGGTCGCGGTGGAGGCGGCCCGGCATGCGATCGGCCGGATCGCGGACATCACGGCGGACAAGCACATGGAGGGCGTCCGTCTGACCCGGTGGCTGCTCTCGCCGGTTCCGACGTTTCTGCTGTGGCGACGGATGAAGCTGTGGGAGCTGCGGTCGTACGACCAGGTGATCAAGCTGGAGCAGGAGCGTCTCGTCTACCAGGCGCGCCTGCGTTCCCGCTTCGGCCGGGCGTGGCGTCGCAAGGCCCCGGTGGAGTCGCTGATGCCGCTGAGGCTGGCGCGGTACGGCGTGCCGCTGGCGCAGACGGCTCCGGCCGGCCTGGCGGCGGCGGGCATCGAACCGGCGCTGATACCCTCGGCGCCGCAGCTGAACGCAGCGGCGGGCAGTCGTGCCGCCGGGGCGGCGCCGGTCCCGCAGTCAGCCGCACCGCTCGGCGGGCAGCGCCCCCAGCTCGAGGGCGACCCCGGGCATCTCGGATACGAGGAGCCGGACGACCAGAGCCCCTGGTTCCAGGCCCCACGGCAGGTCGACTACCACGGCGGCTACGACCCGTCGTACGAGCCGGAGCCCCCGTACGACGACTGGTACGAGGACCAGCACCCGGAGCAGTTCGAGCAGACCGTCCCGCAGAAGTTCCAGGCGCCCGTCCCGCAGGGCGCGCAGCAGTCCGGACCGCAGGGTCCCCCGCAGCCCTCCCCCGAGGACACCGGCAGCTTCCCCATCCCCGTCGGCCCGAACCGCACCCGCGAGCTCGGCGAGGGCGGCGGCACGCCCCAGCCGGACGAGGAGGCGTACTACCAGGTCTTCAAGCAGTCGATCAACGGCAGCTACCCGACGCCCCGTGAGTTCAGCGAGAACGTCGAGGCGGAGTTCAGCATCGGCCTCCCCCCGGAAGAGGCCAAGCGCATGGTCAACCGCTTCACCAACCGCTACAACGCGGAACTGGAAGAGGACCACATCGCCTAGGGCCTGCACGGAAAGGCGCCCGGTGCAGAAGAGCACCGGGCGCCTTCTGCTCGGTCCTACTCCCCGAGCAGGGCCCGCACCCGGTCCTGGCCCACCGCGAGCAGCAGCGTGGGCAGGCGCGGGCCGGTGTCGCGGCCGACGAGCAGGTGGTACAGGAGCGCGAAGAACGACCGCTGGGCCGTCTTGATCTCCGGCGGCAGCTCCTTGGGCGTGGCGTCCGCGGAGAATCCGGCCTGGACCTTGGGCACGCCGTACACGAGGTGGGTGAGCCCGTCCAGCGACCAGTGCTCCTCCAGGCCGTCGAGCAGCAGCCGGATCGACTGCTGGGAGGGCTCGTCGAGGGACTTCAGCAGTTCGACGTCGGGCTCGTCGCGGACGATGGTGCGCTGGTCGGCGGGGACGTGGGTGTTGATCCACGCCTCGGCCTTGTCGTACCGCGGGCGCGCCTCGTCGAGCGAGGCGAGCGGGTTGGCCGGGTCGAGGTCGGACAGGATGCGCAGCGCCTGGTCCTGGTGGCCGGCGGTGATGTCGGCGACGGACGCGAGGGTGCGGTAGGGCAGCGGGCGGGGCGTCCTGGGCAGCTCATCGGCGGCGGTGCCGACCGCGCGGGTGTACGCGGCGACGTCGCCGGGGAGGGCGGAGCCGTCGGCCACCTTGCCCGCGAGCTTGTCCCACTCGTCGTAGAGGCGCTGGATCTCCTGGTCGAAGGCGATCTTGAAGGACTGGTTGGGCCTGCGGCGGGCGTAGAGCCAGCGCAGCAGCTGGGGCTCCATGATCTGGAGGGCGTCGGCCGGGGTGGGGACGCCACCGCGCGAGGACGACATCTTCGCCATGCCGGAGATGCCGACGAAGGCGTACATGGGCCCGATGGGCTGCTTGCCGCCGAAGATCCCGACGATCTGCCCACCGACCTGGTACGACGATCCCGGCGACGAGTGGTCGACACCGCTCGGCTCGAAGATCACGCCCTCGTAGGCCCAGCGCATCGGCCAGTCGACCTTCCAGACCAGCTTGCCGCGGTTGAACTCGCTCAGCCGGACCGTCTCGGAGAAGCCGCACGCGGTGCACGTGTACGTCATCTCGGTGGAGTCGTCGTCGTAGGCGGTGACCGTGGTGAAGTCCTTGCCGCAACCGCCGCAGTACGGCTTGTACGGGAAGTAACCGGCGGCGCCGGAGCTGCCGTCGTCCTCGGACGCGGCGCCCGAGCCCTCCTCGGCCTCCAGCTCGGCCTCGTCGACGGGCTTCTGCTGCTGCTTCTTGGCGGGCTTCGGCTTGGTGCGGTACTGGGCGAGGATCGCGTCGATGTCGCCGCGGTGCTTCATCGCGTGCAGGATCTGCTCCCGGTACACCCCGGAGGTGTACTGCGCGGTCTGGCTGATGCCGTCGAACTCCACGCCCAGCTCGGCGAGCGAGGCGATCATGGCGGCCTTGAAGTGCTCGGCCCAGTTCGGGTACGCCGAGCCCTTCGGGGCCGGGACGGAGGTGAGCGGCTTGCCGATGTGTTCGGCCCACGACTCGTCCACGCCCGCGACACCGGCCGGCACCTTGCGGTACCGGTCGTAGTCGTCCCAGGAGATCAGGTGCCGCACCTCGTACCCGCGCCGGCGGATCTCGTCGGCGACCAGGTGCGGGGTCATGACCTCGCGCAGGTTCCCCAGGTGGATCGGGCCGGACGGAGACAGCCCGGACGCGACGACGACCGGTTTGCCCGGGGCCCGACGCTCCGACTCCTCGATGACCTCATCCGCGAAACGGGAGACCCAGTCGGTGGTCTCGGTGCTCTGAGCCACGATCGGCACGTCCTCTTTTTCTGAAAGTTCTCCACGAGCAGCCGGTACGGTCGCACGGCTGACCGCTCCATTGTCCCAGGCTGCGCCACATCCACGAAAACGCCTTTTCAACGCGTTGGACGGGTGAACGGGCGCGGCCGTTCACCGGGCGAGAGGAAAATTCGCTTTACCCCGCATGGGATACTGGGCGTGTCTATCCATCCCCACGAGGAGAACGGCACCCATAGCTATGGCCTCGGTCACGTCCCTCACGTCCGCCGTCCACCAGCGCCTCGCGTCCGCCCTCTCGGCTGCCCTGCCCGAGGCCGCCGACGCGGACCCGCTGCTGCGACGCAGCGACCGGGCGGACTTCCAGGCCAACGGGATCCTGGCGCTGGCGAAGAAGGCGAAGGCGAACCCGAGGGAGTTGGCGACGCAGGTCGTCGGCCAGGTGGTCACGGGTGACGTGATCGGGAAGGTCGAGGTGTCGGGCCCCGGCTTCCTCAACATCACGGTCACGGACCAGGCGATCACCGAGAACCTCGCGGCCCGCGCCGCCGACGCCGAGGGCCGCCTCGGCGTGCCGTACACCGAGCGGCCGGGTACCACGGTGATCGACTACGCCCAACCGAACGTGGCGAAGGAGATGCACGTCGGTCACCTGCGTTCCGCGGTGATCGGCGACTCGGTCGTCAAGCTTCTCGAGTTCACCGGCGAGACGGTGATCCGCCGACACCACATCGGCGACTGGGGCACCCAGTTCGGCATGCTCATCCAGTACCTGGACGAGCACCCGCACGAGCTGGACCACAAGGCCGCCGAGGTGACGGGCGAGGAGGCGATGTCGAACCTCGACCGCCTCTACAAGGCCGCGCGCAAGTTCTTCGACTCCGACGAGGAGTTCAAGACGCGGGCGCGGCGCCGGGTGGTCGACCTCCAGGCCGGCGATCCGCACACGCTCGCCATGTGGCAGAAGTTCGTCGACGAGTCGAAGATCTACTTCTTCTCGGTCTTCGAGAAGCTGGACATGGAGATCCGGGACCCCGACATCGTCGGCGAGTCCGGCTACAACGACATGCTGGCCGAGACCTGCCGTCTCCTGGAGGAGTCGGGCGTCGCCGTCCGCTCCGAAGGGGCGCTCTGCGTCTTCTTCGACGACATCAAGGGCCCCGACGGCAAGCCGGTCCCGCTGATCGTGCAGAAGTCGGACGGCGGCTACGGCTACGCGGCGACGGACCTGTCCGCGATCAGGGACCGTGTCTTCAACCTGAAGGCCAACTCGATCATCTACGTCGTGGACGCCCGCCAGTCGCTGCACTTCAAGATGGTCTTCGAGACGGCGCGGAGGGCCGGCTGGCTGAACGACGACGTGAAGGCCTACCAGCTCGCCTTCGGCACGGTCCTCGGCAAGGACGGCAAGCCGTTCAAGACCCGTGAGGGCGAGACGGTGCGGCTGGTGGACCTGCTGGACGAGGCGATCGACCGCGCCTCCGCCGTCGTACGGGAGAAGGCGCAGGACCTGTCCGAGGAGGAGATCGCCGAGCGGGGCGCCCAGGTGGGCATCGGCGCGGTGAAGTACGCGGACCTGTCGACGTCGGCGAACCGGGACTACAAGTTCGACCTGGACCAGATGGTCTCGCTGAACGGCGACACGTCCGTCTACCTCCAGTACGCGTACGCCCGTATCCAGTCGATCCTGCGCAAGGCCGGCGACGTACGGCCGTCCGCGCATCCGGAGCTGGCGCTGACGGACGCGGAGCGCGCGCTCGGCCTGCACGTGGACGCCTTCGCGGAGACGGTGGCGGAGGCGGCGGCGGAGTACGCCCCGCACAAGATGGCGGCGTACCTCTACCAGCTCGCGTCGTTGTACACGTCGTTCTACGACAAGTGCCCGGTGCTGAAGGCTCAGACGCCGGAGCAGGTGCAGAACCGCCTTTTCCTGTGCGACGTCACGGCCCGGACGCTGCACCAGGGGATGGCGCTGCTGGGCATCAGGACGCCCGAGCGGCTCTGAACCCCACCCTGCCAGGGCCGCGGCCCGTCCTCTCCCCCGTGGGAGGACGGGCCGCGGTGTCTTTGGGCCGTCTGCGCGCAGGCCGCCTCTCGCGGGCGGCCGTCAGACGTAGTCGTCGGCGAACCGCTTGAACGCGGCCTTGGTGTCCTTCCCGGCGATTCCGTCGATCTTGCCCTTGTAGCCGTAGTACTTCTTCAGCATGCGCTGCAGCGCCTTCACCGTGTCGCCTCCGACGACGCCGTCGATCTTCTTGTTGTAGCCCCAGTACTTGTGGAGGTAGCGCTGCATGGCCTTCCAGCTGTCGGTGCCGAGCCGGCCGTCGATCTTGCCCTGGTAGCCCCAGTGGTTCTTCAGCACCCGCTGGATGCCCATGGCCTCCTTGGTGTTCAGGCCCAGGTTGTTCACCGCCTGCACCGAGACGGCCTGGGTGCTCATCGCCGGCTTGGCGGCCGGCGCGGAGGCCGCGAAGCCGGCGGTCGCCCCCGCGAGGCTCCCGGCGGCGATCCCGGCGACGGCGGTGGCCGCAACGAGGGTCCTCGCCATGAAGTTCGGTCGCATGTGTGTCCCTTTCGGGTGATCGGGCAGCGCCTGACGTGGTGGGCGCCGCTGGCCACTCGAGAGTGCGGGCCGGGCGCCGAGATGCGCCACGAGCGCCGCCGCAGTGACGACTTCGTGGGACGTCCAGGGCGTTGACCTGCGGGGACACATCTTGGCGGGACGCCTGGGCGGGACGCTTCGACGTGACGTCGGCGGGGAGCGGGTGGGGCGGGCGGGTGGCCTATTCGGTGCCGGGGCGGGAACCGATATGTGGGGTGCGCCGTGGAAGTTCATGCAGAATGCGGCGGAAACGGGGACCGACGACCAAGGTCCCGGGACGCGAGTAGGGGGAACATGTCGCGTTGGAAAGCGCTGCCCGCAGACCTGGATCCGCGTGTGCGGCAGTTGGTGGTGCGATTACGGCGGCTGAAGGACCACGGCGATCTGAGCATGCAGCGGCTGGCGGCGAAGACCGGCTACAGCCAGAAGTCGTGGGAGCGGTACCTCAACGGCAGGTCGCTGCCGCCCCGTGAGGCCGTGGAGGCACTGGCCCAGGTCGGTGGTGAGGATCCGACACGGCTGCTGGTGCTGCACGAACTGGCCGCGGAGGGCTGGGAGAAGCGGCGCCGGGGCACGTCGGTGGCGGAGGCGGACGGGAAGGAGCCTTCGGCGGCCGAGGCCGGGCCGTTCCCGACTGACGACGAGACCCCGTCCGCCGCGGACGGCAAGACGGCCCGGCCGCACGGACGTTCGTTGCGCATCGCGGTGGGGGCGGGAGCCGTGGCCCTGGTGCTGGCCGCCGTCTCGGCGGTTCTCCTGGTCGCCCGCCTCACGGACCACGGCACCGACGACAAGGCGGTGACGACCCGCCCCGCCTCGACCGCCGGCTCCTTCCCGACGTCGGGGTCGGCGCCGTCGTACACCTGTCGCATCCAGCGGACCGACGGCCACTGGTACGCGGGCAACAGCCGTACGCAGGACGCGATCCTGGCGCAGGGCCTGGCGGGTCCGGACGTGGCCGAGGCGCAGTGCCTGCTGCGTCGGGCGGGCTTCTCCCCCGGCGGCATCGACGGTGTCTACGGGCCGCTGACCGAGCGCGCGGTCAAGGAGCTGCAGAAGCGGGCCGGTCTGCCCCCGGACGGCATCGTCGGACCGCACACCTGGAGGGCGCTGCGCACATGACCCGGCCGACGGGGACGCAGGGGACGACGTCCGCGGAGCGGGCGCGGTTGGCGGCCGAACTGCGCGAGCTGAAGGCACGCACCGGTCTGAGCCTGGCCCGCCTGGAGGAACGCACCCCGTACAGCAAGTCGTCCTGGGAGCGCTACCTCAACGGCAAGACACTGCCGCCGCGCCAGGCCGTGCTGGACCTGTGCCGCCTCGCCCACGAACCCGCCGCCCGCTGTCTGGCCCTGTGGGAGCTGGCGGAGTCGGAGGCGAGTGGACGCGCACGGGCGGAGGAGCCGCCCACGGCCCCGGCGCAGCAGTCACCCCCGCCTCCGGCTTCGTCCCCCTCCCCGGCCACGGACGGGGACACGGCGGGGGCCACGGATACGGACGCGGCGAACGCCACCGGCACGGCGAAGGCCACCGGCACCGCCCCGGCCCCGGCCGACGACACCGGACACGCCGTCCGGAAGGGCGCGGTCGCCGCGCTGGTCGCCGCCGTGTGCGCCCTCGCCACCGGGGCCGTCGCCCTGGCCCTCTTCCTGATGCCGCACCCGGGCGGCGCACCGCGACCGTTCCCGTCCCCGCCCCAACCCGTCCTCGCCCCGCTCTGCGGGGGCGCCACCTGCGAGGGCGGGGACCCGATGGCACTGCACTGCGGCCCCCACCCGGCCACCCTGGCGTCGCACCACACCGCCGCCGGCGTCGGCATGGAACTGCGCTACAACAAGGACTGCGGCGCGAGTTGGGCCCGGGTGTGGGGCGCCCATGTCGGGGACCGGATCGATGTGACCGCGGACGGCCGCAGTCACTCCGCCCGGGTCAAGGACGCCGACGACGCGAAGGACTACGTCTACACCCCCATGGCCGCCACCCGCCCCGGCACCGTCGTCCGGGCGTGCTTCCGACCGACGGCGGGCGGGCGACCGGAGTGCGTCGAGGGCCGTGTGACGGCCCCGCCTCAGACCCCCGCGACCCGGCCCTCCGGATGACCTGACCATGGCCGGCGAACGTCGCGCGAACCCTGGGAGGCCCGGTCGCGTCCACTGAGGGGTGTGCCTGCGGAACTGCGACACATCTGGGAAATGTGTCGCACCGGAGGGTTCAACCGCCTGGCCACAGCGTCGACAGAAATTCGCACCACACCACCTTGCCGGGGTCCCGCTCCCCCACCCCCCACTTGTCCGAGAGCGCCGCCACCAGGAGCAGCCCCCGGCCGCCCTCGTCCGCCTCCAGTGGGATGCGCGGCTCGCCCGGACCGCTGTCGTGCACTTCCACCCGCAGCAACACGCCGTCGTACCGCAGGAACACCCGGAAGCAACGGCCCGGCGGTACCCCGTGCACCAGCGCGTTCGTCGCCAACTCGCTCACGCACAACAGCACGTCGTCACTTCGCTCGGCCTTCGCGAGCCCCCAGCCGGCCAGCACCTCGTACGCGAACTGCCGTGCGGCCGGGACGGATCGGCGCTCCCGTCGGAAGAACCTCTCACGCAGGGGCGGAAGTTGGATCATTTCGTTCACGAGACGAGTGTTGCGGAGAGTCACTACCGTGAATCACTCAGTGAACCCGTACGGTTTTTTTGTACGGGTTCCTTCGGGGTCGCGAACGGGCACGCGCGGGGAGTTGGACCAGCATGACCTCCAGGAAGCCTCCACGGAAGAAGAACGTCTCGGCCATGAAGATGCTGGGCGTCCAGCTCGGCACGGCCCGCCGTGCGGCGGGCCACACCCAAGGGTCCCTGGCCAGGGAGCTCATGGTCGACGAGGAGACCATCGCGTCGATCGAGCAGGGGCGACGGCCGTTGAAGCCGGATCTGGCCGAGGCGCTGGACCACCTGCTCGACACGAAGGGATTGTTGACGGCCGGGGTGGCCAACCTCCCTGAGATCGACCAGTTCCCGATGTGGGCGGAGTTGTACATCCACCACGAGCGCGAGGCCATTGCCCTGTCCTGGTACGACACCCTGGTCGTGCCTGGCATCCTCCAAACCGAGGCATACGCCCGCGCCGTGCTGCGCAATCGTGTACCGGCGTACGACGAGGACGAGGTCGAGACCCGTACGGCAGCCCGTGTCGAGCGTCAGGAGATTCTGCACCGGAAGATCCCGCCGACGTTGAGCTTCGTCGTGTGGGAACCCGTGCTTCACCTGGGAATCGGCGACCCAGGGGTGCGCAGGGAGCAGCTACGGCACCTGCGCGCGATTGCTGAACTGCCGGGCGTCGCCCTGCAGTTCCTCCCCTTGGACAGCCCCTATCACGCTGGTCTCAACGGCCCGTTCACCCTCCTGGAGACGCCCGACCACCAGCATCTCGCCTACACCGAGTCCCAGCGCGGCAGCCAGTGGGTCTCCGACCCGGACGAGGTGTCCATCCTGGCGCGCAAATATGCGATGCTGCGAACACAGGCCCTGACCACTCATGACTCCATGGGTCTGCTCGACCGCTTGCTGGGAGAAGCATGAGCACCGAAGCACTTCAGTGGTTCAAGTCGACCT
Organism: Streptomyces sp. NPDC107546; assembly: GCF_055639175.1. Classification (NCBI taxonomy): domain Bacteria; kingdom Bacillati; phylum Actinomycetota; class Actinomycetes; order Kitasatosporales; family Streptomycetaceae; genus Streptomyces; species Streptomyces sp. NPDC107546. Next base: position 33,922 of record NZ_JBVKBA010000037.1, read on the forward strand.
ACAGCGGTGACGAGGGCGGCCAGTGCCTCGAAGTCGCCTTCACCACCCCCCAGTCCACCGACAACGCGGCGGTCCACATCCGCGACTCCAAGAACCCCACCGGCCCCACCCTCCGGGTAACCCCCGCCACCTGGACCGCCTTCACCACCTACGCGACCCGCTAGGCGACCCTCAGCTCAGTCCCTTCCCCAGTCTGCGCAACCCCTCCTCGATCTCCCCCGGTGTGTGCGTGACGAAGCACAGCCGCAGGGTCGACCGGTCCGGCGCGTCGGCGTAGAACGGCGCGCCCGGGACGTACGCCACGTCCTGCTCCACCACCCGCGGCAGCAGCGCCGTGGTGTCGTACCCCTCCGGGAGCCGCGCCCAGAGGAACATGCCGCCCTCGGGGCGGTTCCAGACGGAGCCCTCGGGCAGGGCGTCAGCGAGGCCGACGAGCATCGCGTCGCGGCGTTGGCGGTACGCGGCGGCGACCCGGACGACGTGCGCGTCGAGGTCGCGGTCCGCCAGGTACCGCGCGGCGGCGAGCTGGTTCACGGTCGGGGTGTGGAGGTCCGCGGCCTGCTTCGCGATCGCGCAGGCCCGCCGCAGCGCCGCCGGTGCCCGCAGCCAGCCGAGGCGCAGGCCGGGGGCCATCACCTTGGAGAACGAGCCGAGGAGCACCGCGCGGTCGTGGGCGTCCTCGTAGGAGGCGATCCACGGCACGCGCTCGCCCTCGAAGCGGAGCTCCCCGTAGGGGTCGTCCTCGACGATCCACAGGCCGTGCCGGGCGGCGACGCCGGCGATCGCCGCGCGGCGGTCGGCGGGCAGGGTGCGGCCGGTGGGGTTCTGGAAGGTGGGGACGGTGTAGAGCAGCTTGGGGCGCTCCCGCACCACCAGCTCCTCCAGCGCGCCGGGGTCGATACCGTCCTCGTCGCAGGGGACGGCGACGACCCGGGCGCCCGCGAAGCCGAAGGCCTGGAGGGCCGCGAGGTAGCAGGGGTTCTCGACGAGAACCGTGTCGCCGGGCTCCAGCAGGGCGGTGACGAGCAGCGAGAGGGCCTGCTGGGAGCCGGTGGTGACGAGCAGGTCGTCCGGGCCGGTGGCGAGGCCGCGCGCGGTGGTGCGGTCGGCGAGGGCGGCGCGCAGCGCCGGTTCACCCTCGGTCGTCGAGTACTGGAGTGCCCGCTGCGGGGCCTCCGTCAGCACGGCGTGGAACGCGGCGGCGACGCCCTCGCTGTCGAAGAGCCCGGGGGCGGGCAGGCCGCCCGCGAAGTTGACGACTTCGGGACGCGCGGTGACGGCGAGGATGTCCCGAACGGGGGAACCGCCGACCTCGGCGACCCGGGCGGCGAACGCGGGCTGGGGCGGACCGCTGGGCGTGCTTTCGCTGGAGGTCACGAGGGCGGCTCCTGATGGGCAGGGGCGTTCGCAGGACGTAACACGTCATAGGGAACGCCATTCGAAAACGGCTCGTTCGTGCACCTTAGGGATATCGCTGTCCCCTACAACAGTCTCGTTTCGCCATGCGGACGACGGTCCGTGGGCCCTAGCATGCGGCGCATGCTGCCGAGCGTGGACACGAACGACGAGTTGAAAGCCATCGTCTCGGACGAGGAGGTGTTACGCCCGGCCGTGCTGCATCTGCTCGACCAGATGGGCCTCGTCGGACTCGCGGTGCGCCGCTTCCCGGACGGGACTCTGCCCGTGTACGCCGTCGGGGGCGACCTGGTGCTGAAGCTGTATCCGCGGTTCGAGGCGCGGGAAGCCGTGCGCGAGGCACGGGTGTTGCACCACCTGTGGGGACAGCTCAAGCTTCCCACCCCGCGCTTGATCGGCACCGAGGAGTTCGTGAACGGCTGGCGGTGGGTGCTGATGTCCCGGCTGCCCGGCTGGACCCTCAACGACGTCTGGCACCGGCTGACCGCGGCGGAACAGGACCGTATCGTCACGGAGTCGGCCGAGGCGCTGGCCTCCCTGCACGCGATGTACTGGAACCCGCTGACGGACATCGTCGGGCCCCCGGACTGGACGGCGTTCCTGCGCAGCCAGCGCGCCGGAGCGCTCGAGTGGCACCGTCACTCCGGGGTGACCGAGCCCTGGCTGAGCCGGATCCCCGACTTCCTGGACTCCGTGCCGCTGCCCGTGTCCACCGAACGCGTGCTGCTGCACACCGAGTTCATGAGCGAGCACCTGACCATCGACATGCGCGGCGGGCGCGTGCTGACGGGCATGTTCGACTTCGAGCCGGCGATGATCGGTGATCCGGCGTACGACTTCGTCTGCGTCGGCCTGTTCGTCACCCGTGCCGACCCGCGCCAGCTCCGCCGCTTCTACGAGGCCTACGGACGCGCCCCGCACGACCCGGACCAGTTGATGGCGTACACGCTGCTGCACGTCTTCAGCGATCTGCCCTTCTACCTCCACGAGCTGCCGCACCCGGCCGAACCACGCTTCGACGCACTCGCCGAGCAGTGGTTCGGCACGGACGGCTGACACCGGGGAACGCTCCCGGCGTCAGGCCTTCTCGCCGGTGGCCCCGTACACGTTGATGTCGGCGTCCGTGACGTCCTCGACGAAGTGCAGGACCGCCACGAGTACGAGGGCGACCGGCTGGTCGAAGTCGGAGGAAGACGTCGTAGACGCGGGCCGGATGGGCCTTGGTGGTGTCGATCCGCTTGCGCAGCTCGGCCGGGTCGTGGCTGAGTGCGTCGTCGGACATGGCGTCTCCCTGGTGGTCGGCGTAAGGAGTCGGTCGTTCCATCGGTCGATGGGTCGGTCGGCCGTTCCCTCGGTCGTGCGTCGAGCGACCGATGTGATGGTCAACAACGTGACTGCTGAGGCCGGTTGGAAGTGCCCGGTCCGCTTCCGGCCGAGACCCGCCGTCCCGGGCACCCCTCCCAAGGGACGGCATTCGCGCAGGTCGGGAAGCGTTCCATCGGCTCGGCGTCCCGAATTCGGCGGCGACTGTGGCGGGCGGGCGAACCACCGGTCAAGCTGGGCCGTCGAGGCCTCCGCTCCCGCCGACCGGTCGAGCGGAGGCGTCACCCCCCGACTCGCACGTCCGAAGGGCCCCGACCATGTCCTTTGCTCGTACCGGCCGTCCCACCCGTGCCGTCCGCCCCCGGCTGCTCGCCGCCGTCACCGTCGCGCTCGCCGCGCTCGCGCTGTCGGCCTGCGAGAACGGCGAGGGTGTACGGGACGAGGGCCCCTCCTCGCTGCCCGGCCCGTCCGTCCGGGACACCGGGCACCCGGGCAGGGCGGTCCCCTGCTCGGGCAAACACATGCGGACGACGGCGACGCGGGTGAGCGAGCCGGTGAACCACCTGCTGTTGACGGTGACGAACACGGGCGCCGTGAACTGCTCCCTCAACGGCTACCCGAAGGCCCGCTTCGGCGAGTCCGGCTCCCTCGCGCCGCCGGCCCGGGATCCGAAGCCCCGTGGGTCCCGGATCACCCTCTCCCCCGGAGGGTCCGCCTACGCGGCCGTGCTGCTGTCGGCGGCGGACGGCACGGGCGGGCACGGCCGCACCGTCACGTCCCTCACGATCACGCTCCCCACCGGCCCGGCCGCCCGCCCGGCGCTGCCGCCCAAGGGCCTGTACGTCGACGACACACTGCGGGTCACGTGCTGGCTGCCGAACCGGAAGGCGGCGTTGACGTACTAGCCGATGTACTGGGTGTCTGCGCGGAGTTTGCGGGCCACCTCGGTGGCCCAGTACGTGAGGATGCTGCGCGCACCGGCGCGCTTGATGCCGGTCAGGGTCTCCAGGATGGCCCGGTCGCGGTCGATCCAGCCCTTCTCGGCGGCGGCCTCGATCATGGCGTACTCGCCGGAGATCTGGTACGCGGCCACGGGCACGTCGACCGCGTCCGCGACCCTCGCCAGGATGTCGAGGTAGGGCCCGGCCGGCTTGACCATCACCATGTCGGCGCCCTCCTCGAGATCGAGGGCGAGTTCGCGCAGGGACTCGCGCCAGTTGGCGGGGTCCTGCTGGTAGGTCTTGCGGTCGCCCTGCAGCGAGGAGGCGACGGCCTCGCGGAACGGCCCGTAGAAGGCGGACGAGTACTTGGCGGTGTAGGCGAGGATTGCGACGTCCTCGCGCCCGATCTGGTCGAGCGCGTCGCGGATGACGCCGATCTGCCCGTCCATCATCCCGCTGGGCCCGACGACATGGGCACCGGCGTCGGCCTGGACCTGTGCCATCTCGGCGTACCGCTCGAGGGTGGCGTCGTTGTCGACCCGGCCCCTGGCGTCGAGCACGCCGCAGTGCCCGTGATCGGTGGTCTCGTCCAGGCACAGGTCCGACATGACGAGGAGGTCGTCGCCGACCTCGGCGCGCACGTCCCGGATGGCGACCTGAAGAATCCCTTCCGGGTCGGTGCCCGGGGTCCCGACGGCGTCCTTCTTCGACTCCTCGGGCACGCCGAAGAGCATGATCCCGGAGATCCCGGCCTCCACGGCCTCCAACGCCGCCTTCTTCAGGCTGTCCCGGGTGTGCTGCACGACACCGGGCATGGAGCCGATCGGCACGGGCTCGCTGACTCCCTCACGCACGAAGGCCGGGAGGATGAAGTCGGCGGGGTGCAGCCGGGTCTCGGCGACCATACGGCGCATGGCGGGCGTGGTGCGCAGCCGCCGGGGACGGGTACCGGGGAAGGATCCGTACTTCGTCATGCCTTCTACGCTACGCCCGGCGGGGGTGTCCTTTTGCCGACGCCGAGTCGGGCGAAACTCCGCACGCCTCTCGCCCCCGCCGGTCCCGTCCTCCAGGGGCCCCGCCCCTTCGACCCCGGCGGGGGCCCCGCCCCCGCACCCCGTTGGGAGGCGCAGCCCCCAGGGGCGGCAAGGGCAGGGGCGGCGGGGGCGACGACACCGCTACGTCGTCGACCGACGCCTCCGCGCCCCCGGCCTCCGCTCGCTCGGCCGTGTCACCGGGTCCCCGGCCGCCAGCGCGGCGGCCCGGCGCTTGAGGCCGAAGTCCGCCAGCGCCTCCGCCAGCTTGTGGACCGACGGCTCCGGGGCCATGACGTCCACCCGCAGGCCGTGCTCCTCCGCCGTCTTCGCGGTCGCGGGACCGATGCACGCGATCACCGTCACGTTGTGCGGCTTGCCCGCGATGCCGACCAGGTTCCGGACCGTGGACGAGGACGTGAACAGGACCGCGTCGAAGCCGCCGCCCTTGATCGCCTCACGCGTCTCGGCCGGCGGAGGCGAGGCGCGGACCGTCCGGTAGGCCGTCACGTCGTCGACCTCCCAGCCGAGTTCGATCAGGCCCGCGACCAGGGTCTCGGTCGCGATGTCGGCGCGCGGCAGGAACACGCGGTCGATCGGGTCGAAGACCGGGTCGTACGGGGGCCAGTCCTCCAGCAGGCCGGCCGCCGACTGCTCGCCGGAGGGGACCAGGTCGGGCTTCACACCGAAGTCCACCAGTGCCTTCGCCGTCTGCTCGCCGACCGCCGCGACCTTGATGCCCGCGAAGGCGCGCGCGTCCAGGCCGTACTCCTCGAACTTCTCCCGGACCGCCCGCACCGCGTTGACCGACGTGAACGCGATCCACTCGTAGCGGCCCGTCACCAGGCCCTTGACCGCTCGTTCCATCTGCTGCGGAGTGCGCGGGGGCTCCACCGCGATCGTCGGGACCTCGTGCGGCACGGCCCCGTAGGACCTCAGCTGGTCGGAGAGCGAGGCCGCCTGCTCCTTCGTACGCGGCACGAGGACCTTCCAGCCGAACAGCGGCTTGTTCTCGAACCACGACAACTGGTCGCGCTGGGCGGCGGCGGAACGCTCACCGACCACGGCTATCACCGGACGCCCGCCCTCGGGGGACGGCAGGACCTTCGCCTGCTTCAGCGTCTGCGCGATGGAGCCGAGGGTGGCGGTCCAGGTGCGCTGCCGCGTCGTCGTACCGGCCACCGTCACCGTCATCGGGGTGTCCGGCTTGCGGCCCGCGGCCACAAGCTCCCCGGCCGCCGCCGCCACCGAGTCCAGCGTCGTGGACACCACGACCGTGCCGTCGGACGCGCCGACCTCCGTCCAGCAGCGGTCGGAGGCGGTCCGGGCGTCCACGAACCGGACGTCCGCGCCCTGCGCGTCCCGCAGCGGCACACCCGCGTACGCGGGCACGCCCACGGCGGCCGCGACGCCGGGGACGACCTCGAACGGCACGCCCTCGGCGGCGCACGCCAGCATCTCGCCGGCCGCGTACGCGTCCAGGCCGGGGTCGCCGGACACCGCACGGACGACCCGCTTGCCGCCCCGCGCAGCCTCCATGACAAGATGTGCGGCATCCCGCAACGCAGGGACACCAGCGGCTGTTGACTCGCCGTCAACAACCGTCAGCTGAGGCGTGCCCACGCCCGGATACGCACCCGTGGAGGGGTCCGTGTCCGTGTTGAGCTCGGCGACGCCCGCTCTGGCATGCGTGCGCACGACGTCGAGCACCTCGTGCTCGCCGACGAGGACGTCCGCGTTGGCCAGCGCCTCGACGGCGCGCAGTGTGAGTAGTCCCGGATCTCCGGGTCCGGCACCGAGGAAGGTGACGTGCCCGTGTTCAAGGCCGGCGGGAAGGGTGGTGGGGCTCAATGTGCTCGCTCCCCCATCAGACCGGCCGCGCCCTTGGTGAGCATCTCGGCGGCGAGTTCGCGACCGAGCGCCATTGCCTGGTCGTGCGTCTCGGGCACGGGACCGGTGGTGGACAGCTGCACCAGCGTGCGGCCGTCGGGTGTTCCGACGACTCCGCGCAGGCGCATTTCCTTGACAACCTGCCCGTCGGCCAACAGGTCGGCCAGCGCGCCCACGGGGGCGCTGCAACCGGCCTCCAGGGCGGCGAGCAGGGACCGCTCGGCGGTCACGGCGGCCCGTGTGAACGGGTCGTCGAGCTCGGCGAGCGCCGCGATCAGGGCAGCATCCCGGGCGGTGTTCCCCGCCCTGCACTCGATCGCCAGTGCCCCCTGGCCGGGGGCGGGCAGAACCGTGTCGACCGACAGGAAGTCGGTCACCTCGTCGATCCGCCCGATGCGGTTGAGCCCGGCCGCGGCGAGGACCACGGCGTCCAGCTCACCGCTGCGGACGTATCCGACCCGGGTGTCGATGTTGCCGCGGATCGGGACGGTCTCGATGTCGAGGCCGTGGCCGCGCGCGTACGCGTTCAGCTGCGCCATGCGGCGCGGCGAACCGGTGCCGACGCGCGCCCCGCGGGGCAGGTCGGTGAACTTCAGGGCGTCGCGCGCGACGATCACGTCCCGCGGGTCCTCGCGTACCGGCACGGCGGCCAGCACCAGCTCCTCGGGCTGCGCGGTCGGCAGGTCCTTCAGCGAGTGCACCGCGAAGTCGACCTCGCCGCGCAGCAGTGCGTCGCGCAGGGCGGTCACGAACACACCGGTGCCGCCGATCTGCGCGAGGTGCTCGCGGGAGGTGTCCCCGTACGTCGTGATCTCCACGAGCTCCACGGGCCGTCCGGTCACCCGGCGTACGGCGTCGGCGACCTGCCCGGACTGGGCCATGGCCAGCTTGCTGCGCCTGGTCCCGAGCCTCAGTGGTGACTGCTCACTCATGCTCGCCCTCGGTTCTTGGCGTTCTCGGTGTTCTCGGTGGGCTTGGGGTCGTCGGCCCGGGAGACGGAGGCGACCGTCTCGGGGTCCAGGTCGAACAGGGTGCGCAGCGCGTCCGCGTAGCCGGCGCCGCCGGGTTCGGCCGCGAGTTGCTTGACCCGTACGGTCGGGGCGTGCAGCAGCTTGTCCACGACGCGCCGCACGGTCTGCGTGATCTCCGCGCGGTGCTTGTCGTCGAGGCCGGGCAGCCGCCCCTCCAGTCGGGCGATCTCGTTCGCCACCACGTCGGCGGCCATCGAGCGCAGCGCGACCACGGTGGGCGTGATGTGCTCGGCGCGCTGGGCGGCGCCGAACGCGGCGACCTCGTCGGAGACGATACGCCGGACCTGGTCGACGTCGGCAGCCATCGGCGCGTCGGCGGAGGCCTCGGCGAGCGACTCGATGTCGACGAGCCGCACTCCGAGCAGCCGGTGCACGGCCGCGTCGATGTCGCGGGGCATCGCAAGGTCCAGCAGCGACAGCACGGGCGCGGGGCGGGGCGTCTCGACGACGGGCTCCGGACGGCGGCGCTCCGGGATCCGGCCGATCGTGGCGACGGTCGCGGCGAGCGCGCTGATCAGCTCGGCCTCGGTCCCCGGGTCCGCCACGACGGCCGTACGACCGCCGCGCGGTTCCTCGGCGCCCTTGTCCACCCACGCGGCGTGCTGCTCCAGCTCGGCGGCCGGCATACCGGCGACGGCGGCTTCGCCGAGCACCGAGAAGTGGGCGGTGCCCTGGACGGCGGAGAGGTCGAGCGGGCAGCCCTCCTCGGTGCCGAGACCGGTGGGCGGCAGGTGGCCGCGTATCGGCGCCGGGTCGGTGACGCGCGCGGAAGACGCGGCTGCGGCGTCCGGGGCGACCGGTCCCTCCACCCGGCCCTCGAGGGCCGCGGCGACCGACTGGGCGGTGAGGACGAGCCCGGTCGCGCCCGTGCAGGACACCACGACGTCGGCACGTGTCAGCTGGTCCGGAACCGTCTCCATCGGCACCGCACGCGCCCGTACGTCCGTGTCGTCCCCTTCGGTGAGGATCTGCGCCAGGCGCTCGGCGCGCTCCAGGGTGCGGTTGGCGATCACGACCTCGGCGACACCGGCGCGGGCGAGCGTCGCGGCGGCCAGCGACGACATGGAGCCGGCGCCGATCACCAGGGCACGCTTGCCCTTGGCCCACGTCTCCACCGGCGCACCGGCCGACAGCTGCTCCAGGCCGAAGGTGACCAGGGACTGCCCGGCACGGTCGATGCCCGTCTCGGAGTGGGCGCGCTTGCCGACCCTGAGGGACTGCTGGAACAGGTCGTTCAGCAGGCGTCCGGCGGTGTGCTGCTCCTGCGCGGTGGCCAGGGAGTCCTTGATCTGCCCGAGGATCTGCCCCTCGCCGACGACCATGGAGTCCAGTCCGCAGGCCACCGAGAACAGGTGGTGGACGGCCCGGTCCTCGTAGTGGACGTAGAGGTAGGGGGTCAGCTCGTCGAGGCCGACCCCGCTGTGCTGGGCGAGCAGGGTGGACAGCTCGGCGACACCGGCGTGGAACTTGTCGACGTCCGCGTACAGCTCGATGCGGTTGCAGGTGGCGAGCACCGCGGCCTCGGTGGCCGGCTCGGCGGCGACCGTGTCATGGACCAGCTTGACCTGGGCGTCCGTGGTCAGCGTGGCCCGCTCGAGGACGCTGACCGGTGCGCTGCGGTGGCTCAGCCCGACGACGAGGAGACTCATGCCGGCATCACGGCGGGGACGTCCCCGTCGGGTCCCTTGTCGGCGGACTCCGTGGTCGTGGCGGCGGACGGCAGGCCGTCGGGCAGCGCATCGGCGATGGCCTCCTCGCCGGCCTTGCGCTGCTCGTGGAAGGCGAGGATCTGCAGCTCGATGGAGAGGTCGACCTTGCGGACGTCGACACCGTCCGGAACGGTCAGCACGGTCGGCGCGAAGTTCAGGATGGAGGTCACGCCCGCGCCCACGAGCCGGTCGCAGACCTGCTGGGCGGCGCCCGCGGGGGTCGCGATCACGCCGATCGAGACGCCGTTGTCCTTGATGATCTTTTCCAGATCATCCGTGTGCTGGACCGGGATGCCGGCGACGGCCTTGCCCGTGAGGGCCGGGTCGGCGTCGATGAGGGCGGCGACCCGGAAGCCGCGGGAGGCGAACCCGCCGTAGTTGGCCAGCGCCGCGCCGAGGTTACCGATACCGACGATCACAACCGGCCAGTCCTGGGTCAGGCCCAGTTCCCGGGAGATCTGGTAGACGAGATACTCGACGTCGTAGCCCACGCCCCGGGTGCCGTAGGAGCCGAGGTAGGAGAAGTCCTTGCGCAGCTTCGCGGAGTTCACGCCCGCGGCGGCGGCCAGCTCCTCGGAGGAGACCGTGGGTACCGAGCGCTCCGACAGCGCGGTCAGGGCTCGGAGGTACAGCGGAAGCCTGGCGACGGTGGCCTCGGGAATCCCTCGGCTACGGGTCGCCGGTCGGTGAGTTCGGCCAGTTGCCACGGTGCTCCTGCGGGTAGAGCGGGGCTGCGGGCGGTCACACGTCCCCGGACCGCCCCGTCGAATGCAGGCTATGTCTTTGTGAACGCGTGCACAAAGATGGTGTCCGATTTGCCCGGCAAACGTGACCGGGGTCACGCGTGGTACTCCTGGGGGCTTCACCGCACACTCTCCTCAACGATCCCCGCCCCCAAGACCAGTCGCCCCCGATCCTAGGCGACTTCGCGGACCTCTTTGGACTAGTCGGTCAGCGCCCTGCGCAACCGCTGCTCGTCGACACGCCAGAAGGTGTGCTGGGCGCCGTCGACGAGGACGACGGGGATCTGCTCCCAGTACTCGTCGTGGAGCCGCTGGTCCTGGGTGATGTCCTTCTGCTCCCAGGGCACGCCCAGCTCGCCGCACACCTTCTCGATGACGAGCTGTGCGTCGTCGCAGAGATGACACCCGGGCTTACGGATGAGGGTGACGAGCCGCTCGTGGGGCTGCCGGCCGCTGCTGTTACGCCGAAAGATGGGACTCATGTCGGCCATTCTCACTCGGGTGGAACGCGGCGGCAGCCCGCGCTCACCGCCCGGTCGTGCCCACCCCACCGCCCGTGCCACGCCGGGGGGATGACTCCTTGGGAGTCCTTTGACGACTCGGTCGTGGAGAGTTCACAGCCTCCAAACCTCTCGAGTCCGGAACCACCGAACAGAGTGGCTATGCTCGCGTCATGGCCGCTCTCGGATGGCTCACTCCCCGTAGGCGCTCCGCCACGGCGCGGAGCGTGTTGGCAGGCGAGGCCTCGGCGGAGGCAGCGCGCAAGACCTCGCAGGACGTCTCCGACCAGGAACAGCAGTTCCCGGTCCACGGCGACGACAAGGCGGCGGCGTTCTTCGACCTGGACAACACGGTGATGCAGGGCGCCGCGCTGTTCCACTTCGGCCGGGGCCTGTACAAGCGGAAGTTCTTCGAGACCCGCGATCTGGCGAAGTTCGCCTGGCAGCAGGCGTGGTTCCGGCTGGCCGGGGTGGAGGATCCCGAGCACATGCAGGACGCGCGGGACTCGGCGCTGTCGATCGTGAAGGGCCACCGGGTCTCCGAGCTGATGTCGATCGGCGAGGAGATCTACGACGAGTACATGGCCGAGCGGATCTGGCCGGGTACGCGGGCGCTGGCGCAGGCGCACCTGGACGCGGGCCAGAAGGTGTGGCTGGTGACCGCCGCACCCGTGGAGATCGCCACGGTGATCGCACGCAGGCTGGGCCTCACCGGAGCCCTGGGCACGGTGGCGGAGTCGGTCGACGGCGTCTACACCGGCCGCCTGGTGGGCGAACCCCTCCACGGCCCGGCGAAGGCGGAGGCGGTCCGCGCGCTGGCGGTGGCGGAGGGGCTGGACCTCTCGCGCTGCGCGGCGTACAGCGACTCGCACAACGACATCCCGATGCTGTCGCTGGTGGGCCACCCCTACGCGATCAACCCGGACGCCAAGCTCCGCAAACACGCCCGCGCCTGCGACTGGCGCCTGCGCGACTACCGCACGGCCCGCAAGGCCGCGAAGGTCGGCCTGCCGGCGGCGGCCGGGGTGGGCGCGGTGGCCGGGGGCACGGCGGCGGCGATCGCACTGCACCGCCGGCGCCGCTGAGGGCTCACCGGATGGTCACGGCTGCCGCCGGACGCATACGTCCCCCGCGACGGGTCGGCGCCCGTCGCGGGGTCCGCTGCTGTGGCCGGGCGCGGCCTAGTCGTCGGACGGGGTGATCTCCCACGTCGTGTTGTCGCCGTGCTGCTGCGTCCAGAACAGGCGCCAGCCGTCACGGAACAGCCTCGGCGTCTTCGCGCCGAGGATGCCGTCCGTGCCCGGGTCGCCGTCGGACACGTGGATGCCGGTGATCTCGTTGTCACCGTCGTTCTGGATGCCGCCGTTCACCGAGGACAGCATGTTGTCCAGGGTCGCCGACGGGTCGCGGCCCTCGGCGAGGAAGCGCACCGGCTGGGCGCCGCGGGAGTAGTCGGTGGTCGTGTCGAAGACGTAACCGGAGTCGAAGGCGCCGCGCTGTGTGTGCACCGTGTCGCTCGCGTCCTCGACGAACGCGACGTGGGTCCGGTCTAGGAAGGTGACGTTGTCGAGCCCGGTGTGCGCCTTGTCACCGCTGTAGAAGACGCTGAGCGTGCCCTCGTCGGACCTCGGGTCGCTCTGCGTGAGCTTGTAGACGTTGCCCCAGCCGCCGTATCCGTCGTTGGCCGCACTGGTGGTGTTCGTGTCGCCCGTGGCGTCGAAGTAGAACTCGCGGAAGTCCGCCCCCGGGCGGAACTGCCCGTTCTCCGGACGCTTGAAGGGAGTGGCCTTGGCCGCCTTCGCCAGGGCGTTGGCGTCGAACGGCTTGCCGCTGGTGTCGGTCTTCGTGTCGTGGACGGTCACCCAGCGGGTGCGCAGGGCCGGACCGTAGTTCGTCAGGTCCTTCACGTCGTCGCTGAACGCGGCGCCGTTCGGGTGCGCGGCGTCGACGTTCTGGTAGGCGATCGGCGAGCCGCTGCGACGCGAGGTCACCTGGAGCGCCTGCAGCTTGCCGCCCTTGGTGAGATCGTGCTTGTCGTACGGGATCAGCCGGTAGACGAAGCTGCCCGGGACCTTCGCCTTGCCGGTGACCGTCGTGCCGCCTGCGTCCTCCACCAGCCACAGGTTGCCCGCGGAGTCGTTCTGGACACCCTCGTAGCCGGCACGCCCCGTGACGTAGGAGATGTCCTGGACCTTCGAGTCGATGTCCGGGGTCGCCTGGAGCACGGCTCCCTCGGCGCCCTCCTCGGAGGTGAACAGCAGCCGCTTGGCCCACGGGTCCCAGGTGGAGCCGTCGATGGCGGGGATGTCCGTGCCGTCGGTCTCCTTGGTGGCCAGCAGCGTCACCCGGTGCTGCTGGTCGGCGTCCAGGTTGATGCGGGTGATGTACCCGGCCTCGCCGCCCTCGTGCCCCTGGAAGAGGAAGTGCGTGCCGTACGGGTAGGACGGGTCGGCGCCGTGCAAGCCGTTCAGCCTCAGGTAGGTGTTCTTGTCGGGCTCGGTCTTGCTCGCCTCGATCTTCACGCCCGGGGCCTGCTTGACGGCGGGGTCCGGCAGCAGCGTGCCGTCGCCGAGGTAACCGTAGTACGGCACCCCGGCGGTCGGGTTCTCCAGCTTCAGCGAGCCCTGGGCCGCCGGGTGCTCGGTGAGCCCCGGGGACAGGGTGTTCGGCGCGGTCACGCCCCGGACGTCGGTGACGGCCGGAACCGAGGACCAGCTCCCGGGGCCGTCGTCGGCGTCGGCGACACCGGAGGACAGGGCGAAACCGGCGCCGATCACGCCGGCAGCCACCCCTACGGCAATGACGCTACGTCTCTTTTTGGCCATGTGCGATCACCCTTCAGATGAGCGGAGGCACACAGTCAACGCACAGTCGCCGTCACAGGGTGGCCGTATCGATGTCGACTCGATTGATGAGCCGTGAACATTGCGGCACCACGCGCCGGTCCGCGTCGTTCGCCGGGTGACTCGAAACACTCGCCCGCCAGGCACCGGGCGGCCTGAGGCGTCCTGCCCATTCCGCGTGTTCTACCCGGGCCTGGGACCAAGCACTCCCCGCGTCGCACACCCGGCCACAACACGCCCTGCAGCCAGACGGAAGCCGAACTCAACCGATCAACAAACGGTCACTATACGGCACTTGAGCAGGCATCAATCGGTTACAGAAGCGACGTAATCGATGATTTGAGCAACTGGGTGTAGCGCTGCCTGTACTAAGCGTTATTCTCCTCAGACGCAAACCGGTACCCCTCCATCGCTACGATGGGTGAACGGTCCGGTACTGCACGTGATGGAAGCTCTGCCTCTGGGAGTCCCGTGTACCCACACGTCGGGGTTGACGCCTCGGGCCTGGCTACGCTCCGCGCAACGGTCCACGAGCTGTTGCGCGGCTTCGTCCCCACCGCGTACGCCACCCCCGCCTTCGCCACCGCCGCCCCCGTCGGCCCGTGCTACGCACTGGCCGACGGAAGCGCCGCGGTCGGCAGGCGCGGCCGCTCGGGCGCGTCCGCCGCCACCGCACGCCGCCCGGCCGCGGACAGCGACAGCGCCCGCATGATGGACCTCGTGGAGCGCGCCCAGGCCGGCGAGGCCGACGCCTTCGGGCGCCTGTACGACCAGTACAGCGACACCGTCTACCGCTACATCTACTACCGTGTCGGAGGCAGGGCCACCGCCGAGGACCTCACCAGCGAGACCTTTCTGCGCGCCCTGCGCCGGATCGGCACCTTCACCTGGCAGGGCCGCGACTTCGGCGCCTGGCTCGTCACCATCGCCCGCAACCTCGTCGCCGACCACTTCAAGTCCAGCCGCTTCCGGCTGGAGGTGACGACCGGCGAGATGCTCGACGCCAACGAGGTCGAGCGCTCCCCGGAGGACTCCGTGCTGGAGTCGCTCTCCAACGCCGCCCTCCTCGAAGCCGTGCGGCGACTCAATCCCCAGCAGCAGGAGTGCGTCACACTCCGCTTCCTCCAGGGTCTGTCCGTCGCCGAGACCGCCCGCGTGATGGGCAAGAACGAGGGCGCGATCAAGACCCTCCAGTACCGGGCCGTCCGCACCCTGGCCCGACTCCTCCCCGAAGACGCCCGCTGAGACCCCCGGACCGTCCTCGTCCACCCACCGGGCGAACACCCAGCGCAACCGCCAACTCACCGTCCGTACAAGCCCGTTGTGTTTGCGATCCGATCATCCGCCGTCCGTAACCCAAGTGCCGAGCCGCTCGTTGTGCGGGACACAGGCTCCCTGTGGTCACACCCTGACTCTCTTTGATCACTCGATCGTGTGGATGCGGTCAGCGCGTGCAACCCTCAGGACCCCCTGGGGAGTCGACCGTCATGACGAGAGGAGGTGCCGCCAGTGATCGCGAACGTATCGGCGCACCGGCGGGCCAACGCCTTCGCCCAGGCCCTGGAGGAGCAGTCCGACGACCGGGGCGCGGCGGCCGAGCAGCCAGAAGGACCGGCCCCGGCTGCGGCGGAACGGACCGATGAGACCCGTCTGTTGGGTCTCGCGAGCCGTCTCGGCGAACTGCCCAGGCCGACGCTCGACCCGGAGGTCAAGGTCGTCCAGCGCGCGCGGCTGGTGGCCGCGATGGAGGCCATGTTCCGGGAGGGCGCGGCCCCGGCAGGCGAGGCGGCGGGCCCTTCGGTGCCGGAGCAACGACACGGGCGGGGCGCCCATCGTGCAACCACGCTGGGGAAGTTGCGACCGCGGACACGGCTCACCAAGGGTCTCGCCGCGGGCGGACTCGGCGTCGGCGTGGCCGCGGCCTCCTTCGGCGGAGTGGCCGCTGCGAGTTCCGACGCCCTGCCCGGTGACTCCCTCTACGGCCTCAAACGCGGCATCGAGGACGTCAAACTCGACATGGCCGACGGGGACAACGACCGCGGGCAGCTCTACCTCGACCAGGCGTCGACCCGGCTGAGCGAGGCCCGCCGGCTGATGGAGCGCGGCCGCAGCGGCGACCTCGACCACGAGTCCCTCACCGAGGTCCGCCGCACCCTGTCCGGCATGCGGCACGACGCGGCCGAAGGCCACCGCCTGCTGCACGAGGCGTACGAACGGGACGGCTCACTCGCACCCATCCAGACCCTCTCCGCCTTCTCCCAGTCGCACCGCGAGGCCTGGGGCGCCCTGCGCGAGCGGCTGCCCGCCCAGCTCGGGGACGTCAGTCAGGAGGTCTCGTCGGTCTTCGACGCCATAGACCGGGATGTCGCACCGCTGCAGTCGCTGCTGCCGCAGCCCCCGTCACAGGGCGGCCCCGGCCGGCACCGCAGCTCCGCCCCGGGGTCCACCGGCTCCGCCGGCTCCGGCGCCCCGGCCCCCAGCACCACCGGAGGCTCCGCCCCGGGCACCCACAGCAGCAGCGGCAACCCCCAGCCGTCCAGCTCCAGCAGCACCGGCGACGGCCTGCTCGGCGGCAACACGGGCGGTCTCCTGGACCCCCCGAAGGACAGCACGAGCAGTTCCCCGTCGACGAGCAAGACCCCGTCCTCGGGACCGAACGTCACGCTCCCGCCGCTGCTTCCGGGCCTGCTACCGGGCTTGGGCATCGAAGGCGAGGAGAACAGGTAGGCCACCGGGAAACCGCTTGGGGGCGCCCCTTCCACCAAGGGGCGCCCCCATCGTCGTACCCGCAGACCCCGAACCGCTCAGAAGAACACCGACCGCCGCTGCACCAACAGCTTGTACAACGTGTGCTGAATCTGCTCCCGCACCTGATCCGTCAGGTTGAACATCAGCATCGGATCCTCCGCGGCCTCCGGCGGATACCCGTCCGTCGCGATCGGCTCCCCGAACTGAATCGTCCACTTCGTCGGCAGCGGAATCGCCCCCAACGGCCCCAGCCAGGGAAACGTCGGGGTGATCGGGAAGTACGGGAACCCCAGCAGCCGGGCCAGCGTCTTCGCGTTGCCGATCATCGGGTAGATCTCCTCGGCGCCGACGATCGAGCACGGAATGATCGGCGCCCCGGCCCGCAGCGCCGTGGACACGAAGCCGCCACGCCCGAACCGCTGCAGCTTGTAGCGCTCGCCGAACGGCTTCCCGATCCCCTTGAAGCCCTCCGGCATCACCCCGACCACCTCACCGCGATCGAGGAGCCGCTCGGCGTCCTCCGCGCACGCCAGGGTGTGGCCGGCCTTGCGGGCCAGTTCGTTCACCACCGGCAGCACGAACACCAAATCGGCCGCGAGCAGCCGCAGATGGCGCCCGGCCGGGTGGTTGTCGTGCACGGCGACCTGCATCATCAGGCCGTCCAGCGGCAGCGTCCCGGAGTGGTTGGCGACGATCAGCGCCCCGCCCTTGTCCGGGATGTTCTCGATGCCCTTCACCTCGACCCGGAAGTACTTCTCGTACACCGGCCGCAGCAGCGACATCAGGACCTGGTCGGTCAGTTCCTCGTCGTAGCCGAAGTCGTCGACCTCGTAGTCGCCCGTCAGGCGTCGGCGCAGAAAGGCCAGCCCTCCGGCGATACGCCGCTCCAGGCCCCCTTCCCGGGAGCGGGCCGGCGGCCTTTCCTCGCGTGTCACGGGAACATCATCCTGCGGGAGGGCCTCGCCGTGCAGGGGCTGGACCTCGCGGACCACCGCGGGCTCCCCCTTCAGCCGGCTGTTCCCGGCGCTCCGGCGCCGCGACGGCCGCTGCACGGCAGCCCCCCGCGACCGGTCGTCGTCGAACGGAATGACCTTGGCGTCCGCCATCGTTGATGCGCTCCTCAGTGGGCGGTTGGCGTCGGGGGGTGGCCACCGCCCAGGACGGGCAGTGCGGCGATCCGGTCGACGGCCCCCGCGAGGGCCTCCGGCGGCAGCAGTCCGGGCCCGCGGCTGCGCGCGAAGTCCGCGAAGGTCTCCGCGGTCGTGTACTTCGGCTCGTAGCCGAGCGTCTCGCACATCTGGTCCGTGGCCACGACCCTGCCGTGGGTGAGCAGCCGGATCTGCTCGGGCGAGAAGTCCGTCATGCTCAGCGTGCGCATCGCGGACCCGACCCAGGTGACGGCGGGCAGCAGCAGCGGCACCGTGGGCCGACCCAGGCGCCGCGCACACTGCGACAGCAGCAGCACGCCGTCGCCTGCGATGTTGAACGTGCCGCTGTTGAGGGTGCCGCGCCGCGGCTCGTGCGCGCCGATGCGCAGCACCTCGATCACATCGTCCTCGTGCACGAACTGCAGTCGCGGGTCGTAGCCGAACACGGTGGGCAGCACCGGCAGCGAGAAGTACGACGCAAGGGGCGTGTCGGCGTGCGGTCCGAGGATGTTGGCGAACCGCAGAACGCAGACGGCGACATCGGGCCGGCGCCGCGCGAAGCCCCGTACGTACCCCTCGACCTCCACGGCGTCCTTGGCGAAGCCGCCGCTCGGCAGCGACTTGGGCGGGGTCGTCTCGGTGAACACGGCCGGATCGCGGGGCGCGGACCCGTACACGTTCGTGCTGGACTTCACGACCAGCCGTTTGACGCTCGGGGACTTCTGGCAGGCGCCCAGCAGCTGCATGGTGCCGATGACGTTGGTCTCCTTGACCGTGGCCCGGCTGCCGCTGCCCAGCGCGGTGCCGGTCACGTCCATGTGGACCACCGTGTCCACGGAGTGCTCGGCGAGCACCCGGGCGATGGTGGGCTGGCGGATGTCGGCCTGGAGGAACTCCGCGCCGCCCAGATGGTGCTCGGGTGGTACCGCGTCCACCGCGATGACGCGGTCGACCTCCGGGTCACGCTGGATCCGTCGTACGAACCGGCCGCCGAGCCGGCGGGCCACTCCGGTCACGAGCACGACCTTGCCCAAGATCAGCGCCTCTCTTCCCGTCGCGTCCAGTAGTGGACGTAGCTCTGTCCGCCAGCCTGCCGCGTTCCCCGTATACGGCCAACTTAGCGGGTCGGTGTTGCGCTGTGATGACCGCCCGATGCACGAAGTGACGACACACCCGTACGTACGACCAGACCAAGCCATTCGCGTCACAGGCGTACGCACGTCCGGAAGGCACTGGAACACGCGCACCCGGAAACGCACCCACCCGGAAAACGACAAACACCCCCCACCGGTGGTGGGGGGTGTTGCGCGCGCTCACGCACAGAAGCAGGGGCGCCCCTGGACGGGGCCGCGCCTTACTTCTTGTTGCGACGCTGAACGCGAGTGCGCTTGAGCAGCTTGCGGTGCTTCTTCTTGGCCATCCGCTTGCGCCGCTTCTTGATAACAGAGCCCACGACTACCCTCGCTCACTTCTCATCACTCGGTGCTGGGCGCCATGGGCCCATACGACCTACGAGGGGCTAGCCTACCCAACCCGAGCGCGAGGTTGTAATCGAGGCCCCGCCGAAGGCCGCACAGCACCTCCGGCGGGCCGCCGTCAGACCGTCTCCACCCCCACGTAGCTGTCGCGGAGGTACTCGTGAACCGCTTGCTCCGGGACCCGGAAGGACCTCCCCACCCGGATCGCCGGCAGATGACCGCTGTGCACCAGCCGGTACACGGTCATCTTCGACACTCGCATCACCGAGGCGACTTCCGCCACGGTCAGGAACTGAACCTCGTTCAGAGGCCTCTCGCCAGCTGCAGCCATGACACACCTGCACCTTCCGCACTCGACGGCCACCGGCTTCCCCTTCCGGTGACTCTTCGTCGCTGCGTGCTCACTCCCCAATGTAGGTGCGGATGATGCAAGTGGGGAAGAGGGGATGGCATCCGCGGCCTACTGTGACAGACACGCTCGATTGAGTACATAGCGAGTAAGCGGTCGGTAGTAATCAGACCGCACAGCGTCATCAAGTGGAACGACGACGGACACCCGCCCCTCCGCCTCGCCGACGAAGGGCGCCGGATCGTCCGTATCGGCCAGGCCGATCGCGTCGAACCCCAGCTGACCTGCTGCGCAGACCCAGCCGTGGTCCCCGATGACCAGTTCCGGCAGCGGGCCGCCGGCTTCCGCAGCGGCGGCCAGCGCGGTGCGAAGCGGGAGCGGCGAGTGCGTGTGTGCGCCGGGCTCACAACCGGCTCTTCCCGATCCTGGTTCTCGTACGAGGGCGACTCCCCGTACGTAATCAAGGTTGTACGTGCGTAGGCCGAACCGGGTCGTTATGTCGACACAGCGACCCTGCGCCGGGGTGAGAACGGTACATCCCGCCGCCGACAGGGCGTCCGCGAGCGCGGCGTAGAACCCGAGCAGCCGGTGCGGGTGCCCGGTGCCGAGCAGCACCGCCTCGCGGTGGCGCGCGGCCCTGGCGACGCGCTCGGCGAACGCCTCGAGCCCCTCCAGCGTGCGCTCCGGATCGATCACATCATGGCCGGACACATACCGTGGATCGGCCGAAACCCCACACTTGTCCGCCATCAACTCGATCAAATCCCCAGAACTCCATGTCCATTCGGGATCGAGTCCGATCAGCATGCGGGGGTCGCGGGCAGCGAAGAGCCGATAGCTGCGCAGGCTCTCCTCCCGCGAGGTGGCCACGGGCCCGGCCAGCCGGGCGGCCAGCAGATGCGCACGCAGTGCGCCGGTGCTCAACACGCCAGCGATGCTGTCCCAATCACGTCCGCCGCATGTCCGGAATGCAGGGAACACCCCACAGTCGGCGTAATCACACCCCGCCTGGGGGCTGCGCCCCCGGACCCCACTGTCGGCCTACGGCCTCGTCCTCGAACGCCGGAGGGCCTGAAATCCAGCAGCACGCCCGGGGGCTACGGCAGCAGTCCGCGCAGCGGATACGCCGCCTTCCGCGCCGCCAGCACCGCCTGGTCCAGCCGATCGGCCGGGTCGTACCCGGACTCCCACCCAGAGAACGCCACCGGCCACCGCCCATCCGTCATCCGCGCCGGCGCCAACTGCCGCGTCCGTGCGAAGACTTCCTGCCGCCACCCCTCCGGAATCACCGTCTCCGGCTCAACCGGCCGCCCCGCCGCGATCGCGACGAGATGCGTCCAGGACCGCGGCACGACCTCCACCACCGCATAGCCACCCCCGCCCAGCGCGACCCACCGCCCGCCCGCGTACTCGTGCGCCAGGTCGTGACACGCGACCTGCACCGCACGCTGCGCGTCCAGCGACACCGCGAGATGCGCGAGCGGATCCTCGAAGTGGGTGTCGGCCCCGTGCTGCGTCACCAGCACCTGCGGCCGGAAGTCCGCGATCAGCTCCGGCACCACGGCATGGAAGGCCCGCACCCACCCCGCATCGCCCGTCCCCGCCGGCAGCGCCACGTTCACCGCGCTGCCCTCCGCGTTCGGCCCGCCCGTCTCCTCCGGCCATCCGGTCTGCGGGAACAGCGTGCGCGGATGCTCGTGCAGCGACACCGTCAGCACCCGGGGATCGTCCCAGAACGCCGCCTGGACCCCGTCCCCGTGGTGCACGTCCACGTCGACGTACGCCACCCGCTCCGCCCCCAGCTCCAGCAGCCGGGCGACGGCGAGCGCGGCGTCGTTGTAGATGCAGAACCCCGACGCGCTTCCCGGCATCGCATGGTGCAGCCCGCCCGCGAAGTTCACCGCGTGCAGCGCGTCCCCGCGCCACACCGCCTCCGCCGCCCCGACCGACTGCCCCGCGATCAGCGCGGACACCTCGTGCATCCCGGCGAACGCGGGATCGTCGAGAGTCCCGATCCCGTACGACCCGTCGGCCGCCTCCGGATCCGCGGACGCGGCCTTCACCGCCGCCACGTAGTCCCCCCGGTGCACCAGCCGCAGCGTCGACTCGCCCGCGGGCTTCGCAGCGACCACGTCGACGTCCCGGTCGAGCCCGAAGGCGTCGACCAGTCTCCGGGTCAGCGCGAGCCGGACCGGATCCATCGGATGGTCCGGGCCGAAGTCATAGCCCGTTACTGCCTCGTCCCACATCAGCTGTGCGCGGCCGCTCATGTCCGCCACCGTATCGGTCTTGTCCGGGCTTGAACGAACGGGCGTACACCAGTGTCACCAGGACCAACACCATCGGTACGAGCATGGCGCCCCGGTAGTTCCAGGCGTCCCCGAGCGCACCCACCAAGGGCGAGCCGATCAGAAAGCCCACGTAGTTGAAGATGTTCAGCCGCGCGATCGCCGTGTCCGAAGCCCCCGGGAACAGCCGCCCGGCGGCCGCGAACGTCTGCGGCACCAGCACGCACAGCCCCAGCCCCAGCAGGGTGAAGCCCAGCATCCCGACCCACGCCCCCGGCGCACCCGCCACCACGGCGAACCCGAGCGCCGCCACCAGCGCCCCGAGCCGTACCACGGCCACGGCACCGAACCGCCGCACCCCGAAGTCGCCGATGGACCGCCCGAGCAGCGTAGTGATCATGTAGACGTTGTACGGAACGGTCGCCAGCTGCTCCGAGCTGCCGAGCGTGTCCTGAAGGTACTTGGCGCTCCAGTTGGAGACGGTGGAGTCCCCGATGTAGGCGAAGGTCATCACCAGGCAGAGCGGCAGCAGCAACCGGAAGACGATGGCCCCGGCCTCGGTCTCCCGGACCTGTGCACCCTCCCCGGCCTCCGGGGCCTCCGGGACCGCGGCCGAGCCCCCGTCGACGTACCACCGACTGCCGACGAGCGCGGCCGGCAGCAGCACCGCGACGACCGGCAGATACGACACCCACAGCGCCAGATGCCAGTGCGCGCCCACCCAGGCGAGCGAGGCCCCGACGATCCCTCCGAGGCTGTACGCGGCGTGGAAGCCGAGCATGATGCTGCGTCCGTACGTCCGCTGCAGGCTCACCCCGAGCATGTTCATCGAGGCGTCCAGCGCCCCGACGGTCAGCCCGAACGCCGCCAGTGCCATCGCCAGCTCGGCCATGTGACCGCCGGCGCCCACACCGAGGAGGGCGAGCAGGACGACGGGCTGCGACCAGCGCAGCAGCCTGCTGGGCCGTACACGCTTGACCAGCTGCTCCGTCGTCACGCTGCCGACACCGGCGAGGACGGGCACCGCGGCGAGGAAAACGGGAAGCAGCGCGTCGGAGACGCCGTACCGGTCCTGGACGGCCGGAATCCGCGTCACCAGCAGGGCAAAGGTGGCGCCTTGAGCGAAGAAGCTGAACGCCAGCGAGGCCCTACCGCGCCGCAGCACATCTGTCATGGCGGCGAGCGTAGGGCCCCGGTCTACTCGTGGGTAGATCCAGCCGAAGATGATTTTTGTTCAGCTTTACTGGCGGGTCACTGGGCGAAGGCGGGCATGGGGGCGGCGGCAGGGGCGGCACCGGCGTTCGCCTCAGCGTTCGCCTCGGCGGCCAGCATGTGTGCCATGGGGCCGGCGGCCAGGGCACCGCTGACGAAGAACGCGAGCACCATCGCGACGGCGAGGACGACCGAGCCCAGCCAGACCATCGTGTCCACGGGCAGGGTGTAAGCACCCACGGCGCGCACGACACACTCACCGAGGAGCACCACACCCCACACCACCGAGAAGACCCGCTCGGCCCGCCGGAAGGCCGCGCACCCACTGTGCAGCCGCGCCCAGGCCGCCTCCCTGGCCGCGTCGCCCTTCACCAGCCAGGGCTTCATCGCGGCGGTCATCATCGGCTTGCCCAGCGCCACGGAGACGAGGATCCCGATCCCGATCGTGCTGCTCACGCCGCTGTCCTTGGCGAGCATCAGCCGCGGGTCACCCGAGACGAAGCTGAGCAGCAGCCCGACGACGTTCACCACGAGGATGAGGACGGCGAGGGCGTTGACCTTGCGCTCCTTGACCACGCCGAGGACGGTGCGCACGGCGGGCGGGACGCTGCTCCAGGCGAGCGCCGCGAAGGTGCTCATACCGAGGGCGTCCTTGAAGAGGTAGTACGACCCCACGGGCACCGCCACGTCCATGATGAGCGGCGCGAAGTTCTGCTTCTTGCTCTTGCTCATGCTCATGCTCATGCTCTGGGTCTGGCTCTGGCTCTGGCTCCGGCTCTGGGACACCCTGTGCGTCGTCATGCCCCTAGCCTCGCCGCCGGGAGGGATCCGCCAGTAGAAACGATCGTCCGGAGCTCTCCATGACAAATGTCAGTGCCCGGCCCCTGGTTCGGGTCATACGAGCAGGTCAGCCAACTCGCCCATGGACGTGAAGAGTTGGGTGGCACCAGTGAGCCGGTCGGCGGGTGTCATGGATGTGAACCCGAACACGTCCATGCCGGCGGCCACGGCGGCCTGCACACCGAGCGGACTGTCCTCGACGACCAGACACCTCTGCGGCGCGACTCCCATCCGCTCGGCCGCGTACAGGAACAGGTCGGGCGCCGGCTTGCCCCGCCCCACGTCCTGCGAGCTGAAGACGCGGCCGTCGTCGAACCACCGGTCGAGCCCGGTCGTGCGGTGCCCGACCCTGATCCGGTCATGGCTGCCGGAGGACGCCACACAGAACGGCACTCCATCGGCCGTCAGCTTCTCCAGTACGTTCTCGACGCCGGCGACCGGCTGCAACTCCCGCTCGAACGCGGCGAAGACCCGTGCGTGGAAGACGTCGTCGAAGTCGTCCGGCAGCCGCTTACCGGTCCGCTCCAGGAGGAGGTCATGGATACGGTGCATGGCCGAGCCCATGTAGTCCCGGATGGAGTCCTCGTAGGTGGTCGGGTGCCCCAACTCGGTGAGGTAGGCGGCCAGGAGCCGGTTGGAGATGGGCTCGCTGTCGACGAGGACGCCGTCGTTGTCGAACATGACGAGGTCATAGCGCATGACTCGACCCTAAACGCAGAAAACCCCCGTGCTGAATAGCACGGGGGTTTTCTCACAAATTGTTCGGCGGTGTCCTACTCTCCCACAGGGTCCCCCCTGCAGTACCATCGGCGCTGTAAGGCTTAGCTTCCGGGTTCGGAATGTAACCGGGC
>NZ_JBVKBA010000038.1:0-57939 GCF_055639175.1 Streptomyces sp. NPDC107546
GCACCCCCGCACCCGCACCCCCAGGTCCCACAAGCAGATCCGCCAGCGCTGCGCGGACGGCTCCAAGCTGACCTTCACCACCGGATCCACCGACTGCCTGGGCGCTGTGGCGGAATCAGTTTCCGGCATCCTTCGGTCCCTTCGCTGTCATCACGCTCGCGATCGCTGTACTTCACCGCCGATCGACTCGTTCAGATGACACCGATTCTGACGGCCATCCATAACTAGCCTCGATCTTGCATGAGGGTCCGTCAGCTCGCTGACGGGCCCTTTCTGCTCGTTGGGAGCGGAGATTTCTGCTGGTGGGCAGGTTGATGGCCCGGCTGTCGCGTCGGGTGGGCGCCGGGTTCCACGGCTCCGGTATGAGCACGAGTCGGCGAAGGCCCCGCCGGACTTGTAGAGGGTGGCGGTGTCCTTGTCGTTGTTCCACGCGTACCAGGAGCGGCCCCGTACAGGTTGCCGGCGCTCGTGGTGCACTTGCCGGTGTGGACCTTCACAGTCTTTGCCGCGCCTTTGTAGGCCGGGAAGGTGTACCAGTGGTTGGACGCGTCCTTGACCTTGCAGCCCCGCAGGTCGATCGCGGATCGGCCGGTGTTCTTCACCTCGACGTACTCGGCGTTGAGGCTTGTGTCGCTGCCGCGGTCGGTGCCCGGGCTGTCGCAGTAGATCTCAGTCAGAGCGTCACATCAGGTGACGCCAAACTGCGCTCTCTGCTTGGTTCCTACTTGACCCCAGCGTCGTGCGCTCGCGCCTCGCGGCTGGCGTCATGATTCCGCGAAGGGGCCGGTGGCGACAAAGCGGTGGAGGTGGCGGGCGAAGGCCGGGCATTGGCTCCCGCGTGAGCCTTGACCTGTCACATGACGTGGAGGTCATGGTGCGCTCCGGGGTCATGCAGGTCGCCATCCACCCCGAAGCTGTCCGGTGGTCCTCAACCGAGTGGTAAGCAAGCGGAAGTGACGTCGAACCTCCTGTTGGAGGTTCAGAGACGTGTGACCAGCCCCCATGTACCCAGCGCAACCAGTCCCGATAGTGCCAGGACTGCGATGTAGCAGCCACAGGAATTCAGTTTCTGATCAGTTGGGTCTTTTCCGCGTGCCAGGCTGTACTTCTTCCGCAACGGCGGAACGAGTTCGATGACCGCAAACGGCAATGCCGCGAGGGCCAATGGTGCAGCAATGACAAGGATCATCACATAGGGGACCGGGCTTCTCTCAACGTACATGTGTGCGAGCACGCCTGGAGACTACTGCGCCTCACCAGGCGGCATCTGCCCTTTGATGATGTGAAGCGCTGCCGCGTGGCCGCCGGGTGGTCCGGGTCGTCAAGCTGTGCGGGTGGCAGAGCGAGTACGCGTCCGCGAGATCGATGATGACGAGGGCAGGCGGCTGCTGCAGATCGTGCGCAGGGGCACCGGTTCGGTGGTGACCTGGCGACGGGCCCAGATGGTGCTGTTGTCCGCGCAGGGCATGCCCGTGGCGAAGATCGCCGAGGTGACGTTCACCAGCGCGGACCGGGTCCGGGATGTGATCCACAACTTCAACGCCGACGGCTTCGAGTCTCTCTGCCCGAAGTACCGGGGCGGCCGTCCAAGAACCTTCACCCTCCCCGAACGCCGGGAGATCAAGAAAATCGCCAAGTCGAAGCCGGCCGAGCACGGCCTGCCGTTCTCGACCTGGAGCCTGGCCAAGCTGGCCGACTTCCTGGTCGCCGAGGGGGTGGTCGACGACATCAGCCACGAGGGCCTTCGGGTCCTGCTCCGCGAGGAGGGCGTCTCATTTCGACGCATAAAGACTTGGAAGACCTCTCGAGATCCCAACTACGCGGCCAAGAAGGCACGCGTGGAGCATCTCTGCGCGATCGCCGACGGCGAGGTCATACCCGAGGACGGCGAACCCGAAGTCGTCTTATGTCTCGACGAGTTCGGCCCGCTCAACCTGCAGCCCCACTCCGGGCGGCAATGGACCGAGCGCGGCGGGAAGCACAAGGACCCCGACCGCGAACCCCGCCCCCGCAGGCGGGCGACCTACACCCGCCCGCACGGGGTCAGGCACCTGTTCGCCGCCTACGACCTGGCCAAGGGCAAGCTCTACGGCCACATCAAGCCGAAGAAGAACCGGACGAGGTTCCTGGAGTTCTGCCGCTACCTGCGCAGCCTCTACCCGCCGCAGATCCGGATCGCGATCGTGCTCGACAACTTCTCTCAGCACTTGAGCACGAAGAAGGACACCCGGGTCGGCGAGTGGGCCGAGGCCAACAACGTCGAATTCGCCTACACCCCGACCAACAGCTCCTGGCTCAACCGCATCGAGGCCCAGTTCACCGCCCTGCGCTACTTCGCACTGGACGGTACGGACCACGCCAGCCACAAGGAGCAGGGCAGCATGATCCGCCGCTACATCATCTAATGGCGGAACAAGCACGCCGCTGACGAACGCCTCCGCAAGGTCGTGAACAGGGCGAACGTTGCCTGATGCGGCACTAGAAGCCGTCGTCTCAGAGTACTCATCAAGTGGGCCGGCGAAGGCACGCGGGAGAGAGTTCTGGCACGCCGCCACGGCATTCCCAAGAGGGCCGCAGGCCGCGCAGCGAGCCGACCGACCACGCACCGGGACGCTCCTGCGGCGGGATGCGCAGCAAGATTCCCCTGTCCGTAGACGGCCACGCATGGCGCCTGTCGCTCACCGTCAGCGATCTTTTCAGTTGTTCCACCTCTGCGTATTGGGGCGCTCCGTCATCCTTCGGTAAAGGCAATTTCTGAAGTTGCATGCATAAGTGGCATCATGAATTAGCTTACCGCATGGAACGGTGCGGTGGCGATGAAGCATGGCGGCGCACAACCCGCCAAGTGATGGCGCAATGAGGTAGATCCAAAGACTTGACCATGTACCAGTGATCAACCCAGGACCGATGCTGCGGGCAGGGTTCAAGCTAGCGCCGGAAATAGGAACCATGAAAAAGGCCAAAAAGGCTCCCATGGCTCCCGCTGCAGCGGCCGTAAACGGCATCAGTCGAGGTCTTTCGATAAGAGTTAGTATTGTCGAGATCAGAAGGAAGGTCGCCACCGTTTCAGCGGCCAGTGCAGTCCCGGAGCCGACGTGACCTGGCACCGTGGCCCCTACGTGTACCGCCATCGCTGGTCGCCCCCAGGTGAGCATCACAACTGCCGCGCCTGAGATGGCCCCGGCACACTGTGCGAGTACGTAGGCCACGGCATCTCCGGGGGAAAGCTTGCCCAGTAGAAAAAATGCCAGAGTTACAGCCGGATTGATGTGCCCACCACTGGTACGCCCAAGCGGCGAGTAGATGATGAGTGTGCCCGCCACTGCAAAAAGAGAAACGGTTAGAAGTCGACGGAGGTCCTCGCTAGGAATCACGGAAGCCGTGGGCAGAACCGGGGAGAAGTTGAGGACAATGCCACTGATGCCAAAAACGAGCAGCAGCGCGGTGCCCGTGAATTCCGCACCCAATTCCTTCCAGCCGATCACGCTATTTCCCCTTCAATGCATATACGGGGCTCATCGGCGCTAGGTCCCTCTGGTGGAGCTGAACGGCCGGCCGGATGCGCAGGATGTCGCGGCAGTTGGCGCTGGAAGACACCACGGGGGTGGCCAACCCAGCCGAACGCACCGCCTCGACGTAACGAACGGAACGAGCGTAAGCCTCGACCCCCTCGGTGCGGATCTTGCGCAACAAGAGATCGTTTTTCCGGTTACCGAGTCCGTGAACCGCATCGGCCTCCGGCGGGTCGCCGTCCGAGCCTTCAGGCAACCCGATCCCACGCGAGGCCAAAAACCGTCTCACGCCATCGGCGCGCGGACGGCCGTCCACATATTCGTCATAGTCGCCCACCGCGCCAAGGCACGTCTACCGGCATCCCCACATTCACTGCTCTCAATGTGGCCACCACGCCACCCTTCCTGGGGTGCGCGCCCCCTGTGCCGCTGGGTCGGCCGGCGCGCTCCCTCAAACGCCGTACTCGTCGGGATCAGCCGGAGCGCGCGTGTCCGGCTCGGCTTCAGGGGAGGACGCGGCCGAGGAATCCGTGGATGTATCCGCTGATGGTGTCCAGGTGGGTTTCGAGGGCGAAGTGGCCGGCGGGCAGCAAATGGACCTCGGCCTCTGGCAGGTCACGGGAGAATGCCCGCGCGCCGTCAGGCCCGAAGATCTCGTCCCGCTCGCCCCAGACCGCCAGCAGGGGCACCTGGCTGGTGCGGAAGTACTCCTGCAGCCTCGGGTAGCCGTCGATGTTCGTGGGGTAGTCACGGAACAGTGCAAGCTGAATCTCGTCGTTGCCGGGCCGCTCCAGCAGGAGCTGGTCGAGGGTCCAGGTGTCCGGGCTGACCAAGTTGGCGTCGGACGCACCGTTTTCGTACTGCCAACGCGTTGTGGCTGGGCTGAACTTGGCCCGCGCGCCGGGCTCCGTGTCACGGCTGGGCTCGGTGGCGTACGCGAACAGATCGTCCCAGAAGGGTCTGGCGAAGCCCTCCATGTAGGCGTTCCCGCTCTGCGAGATGATCGCGCTGACCTCGAAGGAGGGGTCGAGTGCGAGGCGCCAGCCGATCGGCGCTCCGTAGTCGTGCACGTAGATGGCGAAGCGGTTGATGCCGAGATGGTTCAGAAGGCCGGCGGTGACACTTGCGAGGTTGTCGAAAGTGTAGTCGAAGGCGTCCACCTTGGGCATGGCCGAATGACCGTAACCGATATGGTCCGTAGCGATGACGTGATAGTCGTCAGCCAGCGACGGGACGAGATGGCGGAACATGTGGGAACTGCTCGGGAATCCGTGGAGCAGCACCACCGCCGGTGCCTCGCTGGGCCCGGCCTCGCGGTAAAAGACCTTCTGTCCGTTGATCGTCGCCGTGTTGTGTCGCGTGGGAAGCACGTCGACCTCCTGCACCCTCTAGTGCGAACGTTAAGTCCGCCCGCACGCAAGTAGGTTGATTAATTAGATGAGTGAGTGGGCGGTCACTGCATAGGCTCGAGAACGTTCCGCGTTGTCAAGGCTAGACCCGACCTTGGGAGACGACAATGCGGCGGCATCAACATCGAGCCCGATGTCCTAACGGGCCGGTCTGGATCGCGGGCGTGCCAATACTGTGTGGAATGAGGAAACGGCAGAGCGTCACGTCCATGTTCACTGCGGCACGGACTGCTCTTTGACTAATCAAAACCGTCGCAGAGAAGAGGCACCCAACAGGCGCAGGTTACCGAATGGGATCACCGGCTTGCCGTGCGGGCCGACGGCAAGAACCTGATCGGCCACGCGGGCGTGGTGCTGCTGCGGAAGGTCGCCGACCGCGTCGGTCTGGCCACCGCGCTGAGTGCGGCGTTACCGAAGGGCACCGGGCCGGGCTGGCGGGACCGGGGCATGGCGCTGGTCCAGCTGGCCTGTGCGATCGTGCTCGGCGCGACGAACATCCTGGAGGCCGAGCAAATCCAGTGCCACTGGCGGCCGGTGCTCCCGCGGCCGGTCTCGGACAGCACCCTGCGCCGCGCCCTGGCGGCGATCGACGGCCCGGTCGCGGCCCGGGTGGAAGCCACCTCCTACATGTGCTCCGCGAGTTCGAGACCTTCTACAACCGGCATCGGCCGCACCGAGCCCTGAACCAAGCCGCACCGCTCCGACCGCTACCCAAACCGATCAGCGTGCCAGCAAAGATCAGGTACCTGGAAGTCCGCCGACGAGACCGACTCAGCGGAACCCTTCATGAGTACCGACGTACCGCTTGACCAGGCCAGATGATTTATCGGCACCCACCGTGTCCGACTGTGGTCGCAAGCTCTACCTCTGAGCCTTCTTCAGCAGCCTGCTTCATAAGCCGCCTCGCCCGTGCACCCCTACCTGACACCGGCCCGATTACCCCATGAATCCCGCCATAGACGCGGCCAATGTGTGATCTTGGGCGTTACCACCGTTGCGGCAGGAGCAGCCAACGATGGATCGGCTGCTGCGCATGGTACTGGCTGGTGAAAGGATCGACGCATGGGCACCGAGACGGACTGGGTGTACCGGGTGTTCGAGCCGCACGGCTCCGAGGGGTGGCGCCCCTACGGCAGCCCCGAGCGATGGCACGGTGCGATCACCGCACCCGACTCGGCCGAGGGAGCCAAATTCGCCATCGGCCGGATCGTCGGCGAGCTGATGACCGAGTGGGAGAGCATCGGCCTCCACCACGCGATGCACGTGCGGGTCTTCCTCTGGCACGACGAGGAGGACAGCACCGAGGCGCCGAACTTCATCGTGGAGGTACGACCCCGGTCAGACTTCGACGTGGCATGATCTCCCGGCGCCGGAGGCTCCTCAAGGTGACAGGATCGGTCCCATGGGCACCGAGAGAACGTGGGCGTACCGGGTGGAGGAACCGCACGGCTCCGCTGGCTGGCTCCCCCTCGGCGGCTTCTCCCATCGCTGGCGGGGAAAAATCACCACCGGCACCCCCACGCAGGGCGCCCAGTACGTCGCTGCGCTCGTCGTCACCGACCTGGTGACCGAGTGGAAGGTGAACGGCGTCTGCGAGCAGCATGTGCGCGTGATCGTGTGGGCGGAGGAAGAAAGCACCGGCCCGGACGACGCCGTCTTCACGGTGGAGATCCAGCCCCACGTCGACACAGAGTGACCAATCTGGGCCGAATCTGCGTCAGATCCGGATACCAGCCCGGGGGCTCGAGATAGATGGATCAAGGAATGCGCAGGTAGGGCCCCTTGTGACGCGCAGTGTGCGCGCGGATTCTCGGGGTTGGGAGGGGAGCGGGAGAGATTTTCACGGAGGCCGACGCGCCGACTCTATCGATGGGACCCATGATCGCGTCCCCCTGTACGCCCCTCCGGCCCTCCCCGCACCCCCACGACGTCCAGCCGCGCCCCGCCGGTCCACCGTCCAGCCTAGGCCGCTGTGACCAGCCACAACGCCACATAGGCGCAGCTGAGCAGGCAGGCAGCAGCAGCGCGCAGCACGGCAGTACGCAGCGCGCATCAGGGCAGGTCAGAACGGGTGCCGTGATCAGGGCATCGGGTGATCAGGTGGGAGGGGGAAGCGACGTTGTGACGCGCGGGTGCCGAGCGGAGCGATCTTGTCCCTTGATCGCCGCGCTCTTGATCACCTTCAGGTGACGTCCGACCGCTAAGGCCCCCCGGCCCGGGAGGCCAGACACCGCGTCACGGGCGTCCAGACGCCAGCGTGGCCGGAAAATGGCGATACCCGATGGGTCTGACCACGCGACGGTCCGATGCGGCGGGGGCCGGACGGCGGGTGACGCAGGTGGTGGCGGCCGGACGGCTGACAGCGGGCGGCCGGGAGGAAGCGGCCAGGGGGCGGCGCCTGCACCTCGCCCTGCGTCACTGTCGGCCGCAGTCACGGCGACCGAGGCCAACCTGCGGGTCAGCGCGGACCCCGCTCCATCTCAGCGTGAAGCATGCGGTCGTCCCCTGCCCTCATCGGGTCTACGCGGGCACCTCTTGCAGCACCCACTCGTTTCCGTCCGGGTCGTTGAACGTGGCGTACGAGCGGTATCTGAGCCGCTGGGAATGGAGGCCGCTGCGTCGGGTTTCGTCAGTGCAACGGTGGAACATGTCGCAGGTGTCGTGGAAGACCTCACTCGTCTTGACCCCCCGCTCACGGAGGTGCAGGCACGCGCTTTCGATGTCGGTCAAGATGAGATGGAGCCCCCGGACCGTGCCAGGCACGGCCGTTGTCACCCCGGTCCCGAACAGAATTGAGCACGGAGATCCCGGAGGCGTCATGTGTACCACTCGATATGATTCGTCGCTGCTGTGGTCCTCGTCCAGACGGAAC
Source organism: Streptomyces sp. NPDC107546 (assembly GCF_055639175.1). Taxonomy (NCBI): domain Bacteria; kingdom Bacillati; phylum Actinomycetota; class Actinomycetes; order Kitasatosporales; family Streptomycetaceae; genus Streptomyces; species Streptomyces sp. NPDC107546. Next base: position 7,794 of record NZ_JBVKBA010000038.1, read on the forward strand.
CCCACCGCCTGATAGAAGGCCTTGGCGCGGTCGACGTCGGAGACGGGGAGGACGACCAGCTCCAGCCTGAACTCCGAGAGGGGCTCGCTGCCTTCGGCGGCGACCGCGGCCGTTCCGGCGCGCGCCGGACTCTCCGCCTCCTCGATCTCCACCCGATAGACGTAGAGTTCCGGGCTGCGCCCGTGTGAGGTGACTGTCCATCCGCCCACCACACGCCACACTGTGTCACGTCCCCGCAGAGGCACCCCTCCCGGGGCGGAGGCCGAACGCAGCTCGGCCTCCAGTTCCTGGTGCCGCTCGTGCGGTACATGCAGTTCCAGGGCGAAGTGGCGCAGGGGACGACCACCGGCGACGGGGGTGAAGGACGGCAGCTCCACAGCCGGAACCTCGCGGAGCGCGCTGAGCAGAGTGACGTGCACTGTCGTCATGACCACATCTCTTCCTGACGTCTTTGCTCAGGATGACCGGATGAGACAAAGGTCTGTGACAGGCTGGACGTGGTCTGCTTGCCCCGTCGGGCAACGCGGCACCGGCCGGCACTGCGGGCAACAGTTCAGCATTCGCTGGATGCGGTCCGGACCGTCATGGCCCGCCTGCTCCGCCAGGGTCCAGCCGTTCTTCCGCTGCAGCGGAGCGATCAGCCCCGCATATAAACCAGTGGTGGCTGTCGGGACTCTCGTCGGTGGAGACGGCATCGCCACGGGTGGCCGCACGCGGGAGAGGTGGAAGGTACGGCACTCGGCGCCGTCGCCAATGTCGTCGGGCAGCCGGAGCGGGCCCTCGACCGCGTCGCGCAGCGCAGCGCGGCGTGACCGGCAAAGGCCGGTGCTGTGCCCGGTGCCCTGCATGGGGGCGTGCCCGGGAGTCTCTGCGCGGGGTCGGGGCGGCCTGTTATCCCTTGTCGGGTATTGATCCGCCCCGAGGGGTCCTCCCAGGCCCTCCGAAGGCACGGTTGGGCTTCGGGTAAGAGAATTCCGGGCAGTTCTTGCCATTCGCTCACCGGTCCGAGTCGGCTTGCCCACATGGACCGGTCAGCCGGCGCCCTGGTCGACGTCCCGGCGGTCCAAGACATAAAGGTTCCTGGCGTTCACCCGCGGTCATCCCGCCCCACACGCCGTACGGTTCTTTGTTGCATAGGGCCATGGCGGCGCACGCCTCGATGACCTCGCACCGATCGCAGATCCGGCGCGCCCGTTCCTCCCGCTGGCGGCGCCGGTGGCCTCTCTCCCCCTGAGGGGGGAAGAAGACGGCGCTGTTCATCCCGCGGCAGGCGGCTCGCTCCTGCCATTCCCAGTCGCTCAGCAGCGGCAGCAGGTTGGTTCGCATCCTTTTCCTCCTCCTTCCGCCCCCCCGCGCGTGACGTCGAACCCCCGCCCCGGCTGCGTTGACCACGGCCGGTCCGGGGGCGGGAAGCGTGGGCCCCCCAGCCCGTGGGGTGGACGTCTCAGTCGTCGACGGCGGACCAGGCGGTACCGCCGTCCGCCCCGCTTCCCCGCAGGTTCATCTCCCCGTCCCGTTCAAGGGTCGGGTAGGACGAGGAGAGCCCTGCTTGAGGCGCGGGGCACTGCACCCGGCGACGCGTACCACGTCCCTACCGAGCAGGGAGGCAGCTGCGATGTGGTCGGCGTGGGAGTGGGAGTGCACCAGGTGCGTGACCCTGGATGGCTTGCCGCTGGCACGGGTCACCCTTGAGGACGGCATCAGGCGATGCCCAGGGGCGGACTGGACGTCGACGAGCACGACGCCGTCCCGGATGGACGTGGGTCATGGTTCATTGCCGGCTAGAGGTGCGGACGGCGATCGCCGCTGTCAGGAGGGGTGAAGTTCCACAACGACGCGGTAGCTGGCGGGTTCCGAGGTGATGTGAAGGCCCGGGTCGTCGAACATGCGCTGTAGTGAGGCATGCCACTCGGGATTGCCGGTGGCCTTGTCGAGCGCGGTGCCTGAAGTCCACTCGGCGATGTGGACGAACTGCACCTCGGGGGGGTCGGCGAGCGGCCTGTGCAGGCGGGAGCGGAGGAAGCCGGGCTGGGTCGACATGATCCGGGCGTTCTCCTGGTACACCTCGACGAGATAGTCGGCTTCGCCCGCCGGCACGGTGTAGCGCTTGATGACAGTGACCGGCCCGTCGATGCCCGTTTTCGATTCCAGCGATTGGCTCATGCCTACAGTGACCGACGACGCCACTTGTTTGTGACCAACTGTCGGCAAGGCCACGCGCGCAGCTACCGGACGAGGCCGACCGACACTGGTTCGGCGCACGGGAACCGTGGCTTCGGTGCGCCGGCCCGCCCGATGTGGTCGAGGAGGACGCGGATCACGCAACGCGGGTGCGGGGCACTCACCGAAACGGCGGCGGCCGGCGGTCCGGTAGCGCAGGTTTCACGGAGAACGCCCGCTGCGCTGTCACAGATCCCGTTCGACCCTGGTCATACGGGTAGCACGCAGCGCTCCACTTCCACATCGCACAACGTGCGACACATCAAAAGGGTTGATCATGAAGGTGGTCGTCATCGGCGGGACCGGGCTCATCGGCAGCAAGGTGGTCGCCAAGTTGCAGGAGCACGGTCATGAGGCCGTGCCTGCCTCTCCCAACAGCGGTGTCAACACGCTCACCGGCGAAGGCCTGGACGAGGTGTTCCAGGGTGCCCAGGTCGTCGTCGACGTCTCGAACTCCCCGTCCTTCGCGGACGACGACGTCATGGAGTTCTTCCGTACCTCGACGTCCAACGTCCTCAAGGCGGAGAAGGCCGCAGGCGTGGGCCACCACGTCGCCCTGTCCGTGGTCGGTACGGACCGTCTGCAGGGCAGCGGCTATTTCCGCGCCAAGCAGGTACAGGAGGACCTGATCAAGGACGGAGGCATCCCCTACTCGATCGTCCACGCGACGCAGTTCTTCGAGTTCGCGAAGGGGCTCGCCGACCAGGCGACCGACGGTGACACGGTGACCCTCCTCCCCGTGAAGATCCAGCCGGTCTTCTCCGACGACGTCGCCACGGCCGTCAGCCGCACCGCCGTCGGTGAGCCCCTCAACACCATCACCGAGGTGGCCGGTCCCGACGTCTTCGAACTGCCCGAGCTGATCCGCATGGAGCTTGCCGCGAAGCAGGACACGCGTAAGGTCGTTGCGGACCCGGACGGCACCTACTGGGGCGCGAAGATCCAGGACGACACCCTGCTCCCGGGCCCGGACGCGCACATTGGCGAAGTCCACTTCGACCAGTGGCTCGCGCAGCAGAAGTGACCGGCGTAAACGGTCCTGGCGAGGAACGAGCGAGCCCGCGCCACGATCAGGCCGCGTACCCCGGCGCACCGACGGGGCGATCGTTCGTGTAGCGGCCCACTGATCGGTGGGCCCGGTGAAGCGGTGAGGCGCCTGGTCGTCCGGCTGGTGTCCCACTTCCCAGCAGCCGGCGTCAGGGCTTCCCCCGGTCCCACCTCGTGCCGTGCTCCCCCTTCTCGGGGAGCACGGCACATTCCCATCGGATCACTTCGCTCCCCACCGCCCCTGGACAGCCCGCACGGCGCAGACCGAGGCATCACGTCGTCGCTGAGGCTACAGCGGTCGTCGTCACACTGCCCTACGTACAGTGGGCGGGCGTGCAGGAGACCGCCGCGGTATCGACGGCCACTGGATCACGCATGGGCAGAACGGGCTGTTCGCGCTCCTCGCGTCCACCGCCCGACGATTGGGCTGCGCCTGGAACCAGCTGTCACCAGGCTCCGGGCTGTCAGGGGTGACCGCCTTGCGCCTCGCGGAGCCGCCGTGCGCGGTGGATGCTGTCGTCTCAGCCTGGACGAATGCCGTGAGTCGCTTTCACCGGCTGGCGGATCGGCGATCGACGGTCGCTGCGCCGGTGGTGGAGTACGTCACACCACTCCGGTCAGTTCCCGTCAGCGGACCTGGAAGCGGGACCGAGTTCGGCGAGAGCGGTCTTCAGCTCGGTACGCCGCTTGATACCGAGCTTCGCGAAAACCTTGCGCAGGTGGTACTCGACGGTGTGCGCGCTGATGAACAACCGGGCGCCGATGTCCCGGTTCGTCAGCCCCTCGCGCGCCAGGCGCGCCACGTTGAGCTCCTGATCGGTGAGCTGCGCCGACGACCCCCGCACGCGGACCCACAAGGTTTCTCCGCTCGCGCGCAGCTCGTCCGCGGCGCGCTGGGCAAAGCTGTTCAGGCCACAGTCGCTCAGCACCTGGTGTGCGGGGCGGAGCTGTTCGCGCGCGTCGGCGTACCGTCCCCGGCGGTTGAGTACCTCGCCGTACAACAAACGGCAACGCGCCACCCAGATCGGGATCCGCTCGTGCTCGAAGCCCTTGATCGCCTCGCGGTACAGCTTCTCGGCCTCGTCACCCGCACGCAACTGCGCCTCCGCCATCGCCAGCACAGCCAACGCGTACCTGGTTCCGACCGGCCGCGTGACGCGCGCCAATATCTCGAACGCCTGCTCGGCGAGCGCGCACTCACCCGTGTGCGCGGCCGCTTCCACCAGTTCGAGCAGCGTGCGCATCGCGAGGTTCAGTTCGTGGGTGTAGGGCAACTCGCGGCGACTGCAGGCCACGGCCTCGGCGAAGCGGCCCAACCCGTTGTAGAGGACCGCCTCGGAGAAATTGGCCGCGCTCAGCGCGTGCCCTTCCCCCCGCGCGTGCCCGTCCGCCCTGATCTGCTCCGCCCAGCGCTCCGCCTCGGCGGCCTGCCCCCGGTATGCCGCGAGGAAGAGCCGTCCGTACTGCGGGAGCGGATTCCCGGTGGCCTCCTTGATGGCGTCGATCTCATCACAGGAGGCCTCTGCCCCGTCCAGGTCGCCGTCGGTCATCTGCACCAGCATCAGCAGGCTCAGGGCGATCGGCAGTACGGTGACGACGCCTTCGGCGCGGGCGACCTCGACCTGCCGGTTGGCGAGCGCGCGAAGCCCGTCGGGGTCCCACAGGTCCTGGGCGGCACGGGAGGCGAACCACACCCAGTGCAACTCGAGGAAGTCGGGTGCCTGCTCGAGGACCGCACGCTGCGCCCGTCGCAGGGTGGCGAGCGCGGCCTCCTGGCCTTCGGTGGCGAGCAACGCCTGGCCACGCAGAATCAGGTCCCGTGCCCGGCCGGTCCCCTCGGCGGCGGGCGTTGCCCGAAGAATCGCGTGCGCGACGGCGGCCACCTGTTCGGCATCTCCGAGCCTGCCACCGTATGTTGCGGCTGCCAGCGCTTCGATGTAGGTGTCGCGGGCGAGCGCCGGGTCGAGCGCCTCAAGCCCCTGCGCCGCAGCGAGCAGTTGCTGTACCCCGCTGCGGTCGCGCCGCAGCGCGTATCCCGCCCGAGCGCGCAGCCGCGCGACGAGCGCCTCCTGCAACGCGGTGAGAGGAAGGGCGCGGGCGTAATCGAGCAGGTGCAGGGCCGCGGCAGGCGCGCCGGCGTCGTGTTTGGCCTCGGCGGCTGCGATCAACCGCTACCCGCGGGGGAACGGCGAAGGTGTGAGCTCCGCCGCCCGTTCCAGGAACGCACCCGCGGCAGCCGCACCGCCGCGCGTTCGTGCACGAACCGCGGACCGCTCCAGGTCCGCGGCGACCTCCTCGTCCGGGTACAGCGTCGCGCTGGCCCGATGCCAGGCCCGGCGGTCCGGATCGTGTTCGACGCTGGTGACGTCCGCCAGAGCGGCGTGGGCGCGACGCCCGTCCCCCGGTGACGCCGCCCGGTACACGGCCGACCGCACCAGCGGATGACGGAACGCGACGCGGGTGCCGACGACGAACGCCTCGGCGTCCTTGGCCGCTTCGAAGACCTCCGAGCCCAGTCCGAGTACGGCGCTCGCCCGCCACAGCAGTCCGGGATCACCGGTGGGCTCGGCGGCCGCCAGCAGCAGCAGGAGGCGCGCCGATGCGGGCAGCGGGGCGAGCTGCACGATCAGACTCTGCTCGATGCGGTTTTCCAGCGGCAGGGAACCGGTCAGGGTGAAGCCGCCGGCGACCCGGGCCGGGCCCACGGCCCGGGGCAGCTCCCGGAGCGCGAGCGGGTTGCCGCGAGCCTCCGCGATCAGTTGGTCGCGTATCCGCCGGTCGAGACCACCGGGCACCGCCATGCGTAGCAGCTCGCACGCATCCTCGTGGCCCAGCCCCTCGACGACCATATGCGCCAGGCCCGCGAACACATCGTCGGCCTGGCGCATGGCGAGCACCAGGGCGATACCCTCCGCGTCCAGGCGCCGGGCGGCGAATGCAAGGGCACGCGCGGACGCCTGGTCGAGCCACTGTGCGTCGTCGACAATGCACAGCAGTGCCCGGTCCTCCGCGGCCTCGGTGAGCAGTCCGAGCAGTGCCAGCCCCACGAGGAACGGGCTCGGCACGGCGGTGGCGCTGCGCAGCCCGAACGCCACCTCGATCGCCTCCTGCTGCGGGGCCGGCAACCGTGCGGCCGAACCCATCATGTGCCCGCAGAGCTGCTGGAGGCCGGCGTAGGCGAGTTCCATCTCGGACTGCGAGGCGACGATGCGCTCGGTGCGGACGTGCGCAGCGGCCCGCGCCGTGATGTGGTCCAGGAGCGCCGTCTTACCGACGCCGGCCTCACCGGAGACGATCAGCGCCCCGCTGTGGCCGACGCGGGCACGGCTCACCAGCGCTTCCAGTTCCGCCAACTCGCGGCGTCGCCCCCGCAACGGCGGGATACCAGGCACAGTGTCCGCATTCGCCGGAAAATCCGCCACCCTGTCATCTCTTCGCCCTGACATTCTATCGGAGCATCGCCCCGAACCGCCCCGAGTGCGAGCAGAGTCCGGTGCCTCTGTCACAGGCGGATCGCTGCCTGATTCATCCCGGCGGGGCGGGGTGGAAGATCTCCGTTCGCTGTCCGCAGGCCGGCAGGGCCGAGCATGCGAGGACGACGCCGTGGGTCGCGCGGCGGCCACGGTGAGGAGAGCTTGGTGCCGTTGCTGGTTCCGTCTCGCACACCGCTGAAGCCCGGGCAGGTGGAGCGGGGAGCGCGGTTCCGACCACTTCCTGGCGCCGCAGGGGGTTTCGCCGCAGCTGCCGCCGGGCGGGCGGAAGCGGACCCGGAGCCGGCGTTCGTCCTGCCGCGACCGGCCGAGGAAGCGTCCGGCCTCCTGTCACGGCCGTGGACGCGAAGCCGAGGGCTCGGGCGGCGGGAGATCGCGCAGGGACTGCCGACGGGCGCCTTGCTGGCTGCTTGTGCGAGTGGCCGGCCGCAGCGGTGCGGGAGGGGATCCGTCGGACCGGTCGGCGGTCGGCGTCGGTCGCCTGCCGCGTCGTGATCACTCCCTTCTGTACTCGCCCGGTTCCCCATGGAGCCTCCCATCGTTGGCGAGTTCGACGGCCGGGTTTGCCTCGTATGGCGCGGGATCGCGCGCGACCAGACGCCGCTGGAGCGCTCCCTTCCCTGGGGCGACGGGAACGGCGCTGCGCGCGGCGGGCCGCGGCCCGCCGTACCGGCGGTGAGCGAGTCGTCCCCCTCTTGGTGTGACGGTCCCACCGCATCCGGAGAAGCCAAAGCGGCGCACGGCACGTCGAGGAGGCTCCGGCTGACGGCGTGGTGCTCCTGACGGCCTGTGTCGTGGTTCCCGGTGTGTCAGCGCCGGTCGCGGCCGGCGATCCTTCGGTGGTGGACGGTCTTAGCCGAGCCGTCCCAGCCCTCCGTATGAGGGCTGGGACGGCTCGGCTACGGCTTGAGCAGAACGCCCGGGAGCCCTGGAGGGTCCGCTGCGCGCCGCGCCGGTCAACACGGCATGCACCCGGACCGTCGGCAGGGTGGGACCGTCCTCAGGAGTCGGAGTCGCTCGGCCCGGCCCCAGCGTCGGGGGCGGACGACTCAGGCGCGGTCTTCGGGTGCGACGTATTCGAAGGTGGGGGCGGCGGCCAGTCCGTCGTCGTCCCGCATGGCCATCAGGCTCTGTGCCTGTCCCTTGATCGCGTACATCGTGCCGACCGACATTCCCAGCATCGCCGGGTTGCCGTTGAAGGCCTGCTCGAGCTGCTGCAGCATCTTGCAGTACGTCTGGTTGAACGCTTCCTGCGCGGTGCGGATCGCGCTGCCCTCGGGGTGGTCCTCCAGCCGCGGGTTGGGGCGCAAGGGGAGGACGCCGGCGCGGTCCACGGTCACAACCTCCCCGGTGGGGCCGGACTTGGGCGTGTCACCGGGCTGGTAACGCCGTCCCAGCGCGAGTTCCTGGAAACGGTAGTAGTGGGAGACTGCGTTGGTCTTCGGGTGGAACAGGTCCATGTCGCCGTCCCAGACGTCGGCACGGGCCGCGCCCTCACCCTGCTCGACGATCTCCTCAAGCGCCGCGAGCGCCGAACCGAGGTCGGTGACAGGGTTGAGGTGCCCTGCCGTGTGGGCGAACGGGCCGCCGGAGACCTGACGGGCGGGGTCACCGGTGAAGACCTGGTCCTCACCCAGCTCGGCACACAGGCGCCGCAGCCCCTTCTCAACGGCGTCGTAGAACTGCCCGATCGTCTCGTAGTTGTCGCCCTCGGCCGGATCTCCCGGGTGCGCCGGCTGTTCGATGCGGAGGAACATCTCGAGAGCCTCCGGCCCGAACGGCAGAAGGGACAGTTCGATGGACGGGTCGGCGTGCGGCATGGGCCGCGGATGTGGGGGCAGCAGGTGCGGCGCATCCAGGCGGGGCTGTCCGCCGACCGCGTTGAGGAGGTTCGCAGCCAGGGCGAGGTGAATCATCTCCTCGACGAAGACGCCGCCGACGAGCTGTGCGGCCTCCGCGTTCCGTTCGGCGTCGAGGGAGTACAGGGCCGTGAGGTACGGCGGCAGCGTGGCATGTTCGAGTTCGATGGCCCACTGCAAGTGCCTGCGCAGGTCGTCCAGCGTCGCGATGCCTGTCGCCGAGGCGGTGTCGGACTCGTGGGACTGGGTGTGAGACATGGATGAGACGCTCATTCCGGTTGTCGTAGGCGCAAGGGGACGCACCTGCGGCAGCTGACGTCGAAACGCCGAAGTGGCTGCGTGGCTGGCGAGGCTGTTCGTTCGCCGCCGAAAGCGTAGGCGCATACCCTGGACTCACCTCACTGACAAGGAAGGCCACGTCTCTGTGACACGGTCATGCGCCATCACCTTCACAGGCTCTGGACGCGCCCGCATCCGTCGACGCACGGTGTGAGATAGTGTTTCGACCGCCGGGCCGGCGAGCGGCTGCCCTGACGCAGCGCCCGAGCTCCTGCCCTGGCAGGACACACGTCGGCTTCCCCGGCCCTGTTTTCCGTGTTCCCCGCTTCCCGGAGGCACAGTGCTCATCCGCGGCTCGCTCTCGGCAAGCACGACGCCCTGGGAATTACCCGTGAAAGGTGAACCCATGGCCGAGCTGTTCTACGACGCCGACGCCGACCTGTCCGTCATCCAGGGCCGCAAGGTCGCGGTCATCGGCTACGGCAGCCAGGGCCACGCCCACGCCCTGTCGCTGCGTGACTCCGGTGTGGACGTGCGTGTCGGTCTGCACGAGGGCTCCACGTCCAAGGCGAAGGCCGAGGAGGACGGCCTGCGCGTGGTGACCCCGGCCGAGGCCGCCGCCGAGGCCGACGTGATCATGATCCTCATTCCGGACCCGATCCAGGCCCAGGTCTACGAGGAGTCCATCGCGCCGAACCTGAAGGACGGCGACGCGCTGTTCTTCGCGCATGGCTTCAACATCCGCTTCGGCTTCATCAAGCCCCCGGCGGGTGTGGACGTCTGCATGGTCGCCCCGAAGGGCCCGGGCCACCTGGTGCGCCGTCAGTACGAGGAGGGCCGCGGCGTCCCCTGCCTCGTGGCCGTCGAGCAGGACGCGACCGGTAAGGCCTTCACGCTGGCCCTGTCGTACGCCAAGGGCATCGGCGGCACCCGCGCCGGCGTCATCGAGACCACCTTCACCGAGGAGACCGAGACCGACCTCTTCGGTGAGCAGGCCGTCCTCGCCGGCGGTGTCTCCGCATTGGTGAAGGCGGGCTTCGAGACGCTGACCGAGGCCGGTTACCAGCCGGAGATCGCCTACTTCGAGTGCCTGCACGAGCTGAAGCTGATCGTGGACCTCATGTACGAGGGCGGTCTGGAGAAGATGCGCTGGTCCATCTCGGAGACCGCCGAGTGGGGCGACTACGTCACCGGCCCGCGCATCATCACCGACGCCACCAAGGCCGAGATGAAGAAGGTCCTCGCCGAGATCCAGGACGGCTCCTTCGCCCGGAACTGGATGGACGAGTACCACGGTGGCCTGAAGAAGTACAACGAGTACAAGCAGCAGGACTCCCAGCACCTGCTGGAGACCACCGGCAAGCAGCTGCGCAAGCTGATGAGCTGGGTCAACGAAGAGGCGTAAGGGCATATGGAGCGGCACCCGGCCGGGTCGGCGATCGCAGCCGAACACCGCCGTTCCGGCGGGGGTGGCGTGGGACGCCGACGAACAGCTCTCGCCACAGAAGCCTGTTCGCGGCGTGGAACTCCGCTCAGGTCCGCAGGGACGGCAGGTGGGTGACATCGGACGCGGGGCTGGGCGCCGTCCGGCCGCGCGTGTCATCGCGGTCGAGAGAGGAAAGCGTGCGCCGCACCGACCGGCCCCCTCGTCGTCGAGCAAGGGGCGCGAGGCACGTCCTACGGCGCCGGGCTGGGCGACGAGATCTCCAGGCGCCTGTTCGACTGGCTCGACGCCCCCTTCCAGCGGGTCACCGGACGTGAGGCCTGGCCTCGCCGAGCATCAGCAACGTACTGGAACGGGCCGCCATCGCCCGGAGCGACGAAGTGGTGGCCGCGCTGGAGGCCCTCAAGGACGCCTGAGGGAGAGAGTGGCTGGTGCGGGAGGGCACGGAACTCACCGCCGGTAACCCCCCTTGCGGCCGTGGAGACCGACAAGGCCCCAGCTCGAGGTCGAGGCCGGGACGGAGGCCGTGCTCCTGCGCACGCTGGTACGGCCGGGGGCCCAGGTCGCCGTCGGAGCACCCATGGCCTTGCTCGGCACGCGCGCCGAACGGGGATCCGACCTCGATGCCGAGCCGATCCGGCTCGGTGTCACCGACCACGCGGCCCTCCCCCACCAGGCCGGCCACCCCGTCCCCTGAACCGAGACGTCGTGCGGCCGGCAACGGGAGGAGCCGACCCGCACGCCCCGTCGCCAGGGCACACGCCGGGCGTACGACCCGTCCCCTCGCGCAGGGCGCCGGGACGGTCGCCCCGCCGCAGCGTGTGCGCCCGCGCAGTCCTGTACTCGCAGGTACCGCGGATCCTCAGTCGGGTCCCGCGGTCGGGGAAGCAGCGGAGGGCGCAGCGACCGGCGGGTCGGGCAAGTCTTCCAGGAAGTCCGCGGTCGGCGTGAAGAACAGGGAGCCCGTGACCGGAGTGGAGAAGTGCAGGATGCGGTCGTAGGACGCTGACGCCGTGCCCAGGAACATGCGCTCCAGCATCGTCTCCGTGACTTCGGGAGTGCGCGCGTAGCCGATGAAATAGGTGCCGAACTCCCCACGGCCCACGGATCCGAAGGGCATGTTGTCACGGAGGATCTCGCGCTCGTTGCCGTCCGCGTCGGTGAGCGTTGTCAGAGCAACGTGTGAGTCCGCCGGTTTGGCGTCGTCCGTCAGTTCCACGTCGGACAGCTTCCGGCGGCCGATCACCTTCTCCTGCGCTTCGACTGGCAGGGCTTCCCACGCGTCGAGGTCGTGCAGGTACTTCTGCACGACGCCATAGCTGCCGCCTGTGAACCGGGGGTCTTCCTCGCCGACGAGCACGGCCGCGCGCGCCGCCGGGCCCGTCGGATTCTCCGTGCCGTCGACGAAGCCGAGCAGGTCACGTTCGTCGAAGTAGGTGAAACCATGCACCTCGTCTCGGACCGTGACCGCTCCGCGCAGTCGGTTCATGACTTCCGTGGCGAGCGCGAAGCACAGGTCCAGCCGCGAAGCGCGGATGTGGAACAGCAGGTCGCCGGGGGTGGCCACGGCCCGGTGCACCGGACCGTTGAGCTCGCGGAAAGGATGCAGCCTGGCCGGACGCGGTCCGGCGAACAGCCGGTCCCAGGCGTGCGAGCCGATACCGGTGACACAGCTCAGCCTGCCGTCGGGCTGGGCACGGAACCCCACGGCCCGCTCCAGTGAGCGGAGATCCGACAGCAGTTCCCGAACGGTGGTCTCGCCACCGGTGTCGATCGTGACGACCAGGAAGATCGCCGCACTGGTCAAGGGAGACAGAACCATCTGAGGCACCGGTTCTGTGACGTCTCCGGACATGCGTCATCCTCCTTCATCCACGTCGGTGGCAGCTGATCTCAGCGCCAGTAGTCCCTGAGACGATCGGTGCGGGACCACTGGCGCTTCTCGTGGCGTCGAAGTGCGTGGAGTCGACGGCTGTGATCAAGTGGGAGTTGCTGTCACTCACACGCCCTGGAAGGCCGCAGTCCAGCCTCTGAGACACGTCAGACGGCGTTGGTCCCATGCGATTCGAGTACTTCGTTCTCAGCAGCAGCCTTCGTCGGACGATCCGTGACGGGGCCTTTTGGCGCCGTCCGGGGACTCACCGCTTCCAGGCGTCTCGACGCTCTCCCGCCCGGGTCGACTGGCGCACCATTCGCGGTAGCTCGTCCGCGCGACGAAGGCGTCCGCACCTGGCAGAAGGTCCGTGGGCCGAAGACGCGCGCCGAAGAAGGGGCTGCGGACGTCCGTGAGGACATGGCGGTGCTCCGCATGCACGGTGGTCAGGGCGGCACGCACGAACGCGTCCAGCCTGAAATTCTCAGGGCCGGCGATCTCACGGACGCCGATCAGGGGTCGGGACACGGCGGTATGCGCAAGCAGGACGGCCACGTCGGTCGGGGACACCGGGCGCACTTCGACCGGTGGCACCCAGACGATCCAGTCCTCGGTGCCTGCGGTCGCTATGTCCTCGGCCGACTCGAATATCTGCGTGGAACGCACGATGGAATAGGAAATGCCGGACCGCTGAATCATGGTTTCGTGCGCCTGGAGGGCGCGGAAGGCACCCTCACTTCTTATACGGTCCACACCTACCACGGACAGGGAGACATGGTGTTCGACACCGGCGGCCGTCTCGGCCTGGAGGAGGGCGCTGGTGGAACGTCGCCATGACGCGACGAGGGCCTCCTCGTCCATGACTAGGCCGTGATCATCGGTGACGATCCCGGTGTTCAGGGACGGCTGACGAGAGAGGTCGATCACTACCGAACAATGGCGCAGGGACTCGGCGATCTCTTCTCGTGCGAGCGCGTCAAGACCGCCGGGTGCCGAGATCAGGTCGACCTCGTGTCCGTGATCCCTGACCCAGAGAGCGGTCTCGGCGCCTATGAGCCCGCCGTCGTCGAACACAACGACCTTCATCCGGGAACTCCCCCTATGAACGGGACCGCGTGGCGGTGCTCAACTGGACTCTTCCGGGGTGGACGCGTGGATCCCCACGAGCAGACCGGTGGACTGACCCACCTCGATGAGGTAGCCGTCGGGGTCACGGAAGTAGCAGCGCAGCTCGGATCCGCGGTCAATGGGCTCGGTGAGGAAGTCGGCACCGTTCGCGACGGCATGCGCGTGGAAGGCAGCGATGTCGGCCACTCGCACATTGAGGAAACTGGAAACACGCTCACCACTTCGTGGTGCCTCCAGTGTGACCCCTGGCTTGTCGGGGGTGGGACCGCCACCGGGGTTCATGATGATCCAGGTGTTGGCGACCTTGACGATCGCCGGATTCTCCTTCATCACGACCTCGCCGCCGAAGACATCGGCGTAGAAACGGCGGGAGACCGCGACATCGCGCACCGTCAGGAAGTGCGTGAGAAGGAGGCCCTGCTGCGGTGCGGGGAGATCCCCGTGAGGTGTCATCGTCCGTCATCCCTTTCATGGGTCCGGGTGGCTGAAGGTGTGACCGGACAGGCACCCGGTCTGTGACACCAGCGGGCGTCCGTGACGAAGGTCTGAGGAACAGAACGCCCCCGGTCCACGGAGGGGCGAGTCCGCGGCGCCGGCCTCCGCGGGCCGGCGCCGCGGCACCCCGGGGGCGACCAGGTCACCGCCCGGGTGTGTGGGAGCCTCAGTGGCGGACGATCTGGGGGGCGACGTCTTCGGTGAAAGGCTCACCGCCGGAGCGGGTGACCTTGCTGTTCTTGACGGGGTCCACGCCGCAGAACGCGGCCTCCAGGGTGCCGCCGAGGGTGGTGTTGACGGTGCCGTTGTTGGAGGTGTTCGCCATCGACGTCATGCTGCGCGTACCGTCGGCCGTCGTGAAGGCGTACGTGTAGTAGCCCTGAACGGTGCCGGTGTGACCGTAGACCGTCACCCCGCAGGAAAGCTTCCTGCCTCGCAGGCCGAGCCCGTAGGACTGGGTGCCGTCCGCGTTCACCGGGACCATGCTCATCATCTCCTGCAACTGCGGCTGGGGGACGAGCCTGCCGGTGACGACCGCGGTGAAGAACCGGTTCAGATCCGCCGAGTTCGAGATCACGGCTCCGGCGGACTGAGCCCAGGAGACGGTCTGCTCGGTCGAGTCCACCAACGGCAGCGTGGGGTCGTCGTCCCGGACGTAGCCCCGCGCGTAGGAGCCCGTGATGGTCGTCCGCGGATGCACGTAGGAGGTGTTCTTCAGGCCGAGCGGCTGGAAGATCCGCTGGTCGTACTGCGTGGCCATCGGCACACTGGTGACGTGCTCGATCATCTGGCCCAGCACCACGAAGTTGGTGTTGGAGTAACTGTAGGCGGCCCCCGGCTGGTTGGTGGGCTGGTGCGCAGTCGATAGGTCGATCAGTTCCTGGAACGTGAACACCTTGTTCCGGACAGCCTCGAAGCCCGGGACGGTGTGGTAGAACATGTCGTTCGTGTAGTCCCACAGGCCACTGCGGTGGCTCAGCAGATGCCGTACGGTGATGCGGTCGTCCGGCAGGGGCTTGGGGAGGTAGTCGTTCGCCGACGCGTCCAGGTCGATGCGGCCCTCGGCGACGAGTTGCATCAGTACCACGGTGGTGAAGCTCTTGCTGACGCTGCCGACGCGGAACCTGCGGTCGGCGTCCATCACGGTGCCGGCGGCGGTGTCCGCCTTCCCCACGGAGATCTGATAGCTGGAGGCACCGGAGTCGATGCGGGTGAGCGCGCCTGGCGCCCCGTAAGCCATCGCCTGCTTCTGCACGGCGAGCACACCCGTGACCGATGGGCTGGGAAGGCTGGTGGTGGCGGCACCGGCGGGTGTCACGGCCAAAGCGGCCAGTACGGCGGTACCTGCGAGCACGACGCTCGCGTTTTTGATGCGCATCCGATTCCTTTTGACGTGATCGGGTGAAAACGCTGAAAGCAACCTGCAGGCCGTAGGACGGTCCCTGACGACAGCCGTCGCTGATCCTCGCTCCGGAGGACAGTCATGGGCTGGACAGCGCTGGCCAAGACCATAACGCACACGGTGGGCACAGTGGCATGACGGTGACCCTGCCGGCCTCGGTGGTGGGTGGGGCTCTGGGGGGCGGTACCGGCCGGTGATCCGCACGCCGCCATCCCCAAGGGCACTCCCAGCACCAGAACAGCAGCATCTGGCCGTAGGTCCGGGCCAGCCCGGACAGGGCGGGGAACGGCGTCTACTTCGGCGAGTTGTTCCCCAGCCGGGTGCGCGGCACGGGCGTCGGAGTCGTCAACGACGTCTCCATGTTCGGAGCGCTCTCCTCGGTGTTCGGTCTGAAGGCGGCCATGGGCGTCGGAGCCCTCGGGTATGTCCTGGTGCTCGTCGCAGTACTGGGGCTCCCGGAGACCCGGGGGCGGCAGAGCGCCTGGTGCGCGGCCGTAGAGGGTACCGCCTCATCCTGGACCTTCCGCCGGGAACCTCACCCCGTATGGCACTACACTCACCGAGCCCCCGTCAGAACCCGCGACGCAAGAAGGCCGTGTTCATGATGCATGCAGCAGGGGCGATCGGCACGCCAGACGATGACCGGACGCACATCCGGGAGATTGCCCGGAACCCCGGGCCGATGGCGTCGGTGTTCGCCAACTTCCGCCAGTACCTCATGGGATGGGACGCAGACAGCCACCCAGGTTCCGATGTCGATCAGTTCCGCAGCGGGCTCGCCACCCCGCAGTTCAACGGCGTGGTGCGCGTGCGGTCCACGTCCGCGATCGGGTCGGCCGTGGCGGGCGTCCGCCGGGACCTGGCGGGTCTTCCCTGGTGGTGGTGGGTCGGGCCCGACAGCCCCGAGGACACCGCTGACGCCCTGCGGCGCCACGGCGGACAGGAGCTCGCGGTCCTGCCGGTGCTGGCGAGGCCGCTCGGCCACCCGGCCGAGACGCTCGATGAGACCGGTCAGGACGGTGCACGCGCCGGCCTGCGGGTGGAGACGGTGTGGGACGGCGAACGGCTGGCTGAGCTGGTCCGGACGTACCGGACGTCGATGGGTATCGCGCCCGGCCTGGAGCCGGAGATGGTACGCATCGAGTCGCAACGCGAGGACAACGCGGACATCGTCCGGCTGGCCGCGGTACTGGACGGCCGGGTGGTCGGGTCGACGGTGGTGATCAACGCCCACGGGGTGGCCGGGATCTTCCTCGTGCACGTGGCCGAAGCGCATCGCCGGCGGGGCATCGGTGCAGCGTTGACGGTCGCCGGGCTCCGGACGGGGCAGGAAAGAGGGATGCGCTCCGCCGCGCTCGTGGCGAGCCCAGCGGGAGAGCCGCTGTGCCGGCGCTTCGGCTTCACAACGCTTTCCGAGTACCGCGTGTTCGCCTTCCCGGCCTGAACCGCCGCCCGCAGTGGTGACGCCGGTGGTGCCGTACGACAACGGCGCCACCTGTCACGTCACGACGTTGCGGCAGCCGCACGGAGACTGGCAGGCACGGCTGGCCCCCCCGTTACCGTTTTCGTGGCTCCACAATGGGGCCTCCGGCCTTCGGGTCCGGCATGACTTCCCCCCCTTGTTGTTGATGATCCGGGGGGTGGTGTCACCGGGTCCGGAGGCATCGACGGACCGCTGATGCGGGGCTTGAGCACCGGCTTCACCCGAGCCGGAAGAGCTCTCCGTAACGTGGATGTGGCAGCTCGGTGCCGAGGCAGGCCGGACGAAGGCGTGATGGAGGGGCCTGCACGTGATGGACACCGGCGACATCGACGTCTTCCTCGGCCTGGACGTCGGCAAGGGCGAACACCACGCCACCGCCGTCACACCGGCCGGGAAGAAAGCCTTCGACAAGCGCCTGCCCAACACCGAACCCAAACTCCGCGAACTGTTCGCGAAACTCCAGGCCAAACACGGAACGGTGCTGGTCGTGGTCGACCAGCCGGCCTCGACCGGAGCCCTGCCGCTGGCCGTCGCCCGCGACATGGGCTGCCCGGTCGCCTACCTGCCCGGCCTGACGATGCGGCGGATCGCCGACCTCTACCCGGGCGAGGCCAAGACGGACGAGAAGGACGCGTTCATCATCGCCGACGCCGCCCGCGCGATGCCCCACACGCTGCGGGCGATCGACGGCGAGGACGAGACGATCGCCGAACTGGAGATGATCGTCGGGTTCGATGACGACCTTTCCGGCGAAGCGACCCGGGTCGCGAACCGGCTGCACGGTCTGCTGACTCAGATCCATCCCTCGCTGGAGCAGGTCCTGGGGCCGCGGTTGCAGCACCCGGCTGTCCTGGCCTTGCTGGAGCGGTTCGGGTCTCCGGCCCAGATCCGCAAGGCCGGGCGGCGCCAGCTGGTCACGCTGTTACGGCCGAAGGCCCCAAGGATGGCCGAGCGGCTGGTCGAGGACATTTTCACCGCTCTGGACGAACAGACCGTCACCGTCCCCGGCACCGAGGCGGCCGCGCTGATCGTCCCAAGCCTGGCCGCCGTTCTTGACCAGCGCAAGCTGCTCGCCGGGCGGATCGAGGAACTCCTGGAGGCTCACCCTCTTTCGAAGGTCCTGACGTCCATGCCGGGAGTCGGCGTCAGGACCGGAGCCCCCATCCTGATCGAGGTCGGAGACGGCCGCACCTTCCCGACCGCAGGCCACCTCGCCACTTACGCCGGCCTCGCCCCGGCAACCCGCAGTTCAGGGTCCTCGATCCGCGGCGAACAGCCGTCCCGGAGGGGGAACAAGCAGCTCAAGCGAGCTTTCTTCCTCTCCGCATTCGCTGCCTTGCGCGACCCGGCATCGCGGGCCTACTACGACAAGAAGATCAGACAGGGCAAGCACCACACGCAGGCCCTGCTCTGCCTCGCCCGGCGCCGGGCAGACGTCCTCTTCGCGATGCTCCGGGACGGCACCTTCGACGAACCGCAGCCTGTTCGGGCGGTCGCTCCGCAGACCTAGACCATGGTCAGAAGGTGATCCGTGGGGCTGTAGTCGACCTTCCAGTCGGCATAAACCCCCACGGCACCGTCTTTCTGGCACCGCAGCCCAACGGTCACCCAGCGGACCGACCCGTCGCCGGCGAGCGAGAACCCGACTGCCGTCTCGAACTCCTCGCTCCCGCACGGGCAGCCGGCCTCGCCAGGATCAGCGTCCTCCCAGAACTCCTCGCTATCCGCGATGAACGCGCGGCCGCCGCAACCAGTGCACACCCGCTCGGCTCCGCCCTCGACATCGTCAACGAGCACGGAGAACACGCGCCCGCCGCACCCGCCGCAGACCGAAGGAACGATCTTCACCGAACGGCCGTCGCAGGCGTTCCGGAGAAACACCGCGAGGTCCGCAGAGACACCCTCGCCAACCTGATCATCAGCATGCACAGACACATCGTTCCAGACGCCCGAACCAGCACCCATCCGCCTTGACCAAAGAGATAGGGGCACCCCCCCGCGGGCCCGTTTCAGGGGCCGGCGGACGATGTGCGTCATCGGCGCCGCAGCGCTACCGCACACTGGCGGAAGACGGGGCAGGCGCGTCCGTGTCACAGATTCACTCGATGCTTGGTCATGGTGAGAGAACCCTGTCAACACAATGTTGGCCGACGGTGTGAACCCGCCGAACCGTGTCGAGGACTCCAGTGAACGCCGTACGTCACTCCGCGCTGTTAGCCGCTCGCAGACGCCCCGAACGTATATCGGCCGCCACGTGGCTGGCCTGTGCCGCCCTGACCCTGGTCGCCCTCGGCATCTCACTCCCGCACGACGGCGCCGACACGGGTGACGACCGTGTCGGCGCCGGGCGCACCTGCCGTTCCGTCCTCCCCGCCGACCAGGAGCTGTCCTGCGGCACGTACGGCTTCGGTGACCTGCGTTACGTGTGCCCGGCGCCCGACGCGCCGCGGCGCTGTTCTAAGACCACACAGGTGTAGATACGCAACGCCGGGCCGTCCACCGTGTACGTCACCGTCATCCACGGGCCACGTCAGGGCGAGCGCCGGCAGGGCCCGGAACGTGAGATCGCCCCTGGTCACACGGCTGGCCTGCGCCCTGGGCAGGGAGATCTGCTGTTCGACCTCACCCTGCGTGGCGCCGGCCCCGTCAAGGCCCTGACGGTCGTCTCCGTGCGCTGACGCCCGTCCGCATCCCTCACTCCAGTGCCGGACGGATGCCCTGGGCGTCCGGCTCGGTGTGCTCCTTGCGGTGCCTCACAGGACCCCCTCCCGGACGCCGCGAACCGGTGCGCGGCCGAGCCTCGGCAGGGGGACGACTGGGTCACGTCCTGCGGCTCCACGCTTCGTGACCGCTTCCCGTAGTGCAGCCCGCTCCATGAGATCCCTTCATGTCCTTCGCACTCGACCGTCGCTGGCGCGAACGTCCAGTTAATGTAACGATCGGCACAACAACACTCTGCGGACTCTGTGCGTACCTACCGGTACAGTCAAAGTCATGCCTCGCCCAGTCAATGTCGAATAACGCGCCGAGTTGCTGCAGCAGGTGGTGGCGCAGCTTCAAGATCACGGACTCGCCCAGATGTCGCTGAGCCCGCTCGCCGAATCCATCGGCACCACCAAACGAATGCTTCTGTACTACTTCGGCAGTCGTGAAAACCTGCCACACAGGTACTGATCGCCAACCGGCCCGACGCCCATGCGATGTTCGACGACGTCCACGACACGGCCAGCCTGCGCCGGGCCGCCCGCGCGCTGTGGGAGGCGATGACCGTGGGGGAACAGGCCGGACCGGTCCGCATGCTGTTGCAGTTGCTGAGCCTGGCCGTTACCGACCCGCAGCAGTACGGCGCGTTGGCCTCCGACACCGTCGAGGTCATGATCGGCCCGATCACCGCCGCCTACGCCCGGCTGGGCCACCCGCCGGAGCAGGCACGGGCCGCGGCCACGCTACTCGTCTCCGGCCTGCGCGGATTGTGCCAGGACCGCCTGGTGACCCATGACGTCGCCCGTACCGACGCGGCAGCCGACCGCCTCATCGACGGAGCCACCGCGGCGTCCGGTTGACCCGGCGCGCCGACCGCCTCGCTGCTCCCCCGGGACCCGTCTCACCGGCGCTCAGCCGACGGCGCCACTACGGTCGAGCGCTCGCCGGGGACCGGTTCGGCGTCCCTCACCGTCGGGAGCGGGTGCGGGCAGACGCAGGGAACGCGATGCCGCCGCCGACCAGCACCGCGTACACCCCGGCCCGATACTCGTCGGATCAGGCCCGACGCGGCCGCCCCCGCTACGCATCGAGGTCCTCCTCCGGAAACAGGTTCGACTCTACGGCCGCCGTACGCCGCAGGCACCCTCACGCGGCTGACGGGTTCTGGCGGATCTCCCCGGCCCACGTGAGATCATGACGAGCCGTCGGGAGCGGGCCGGGGGCAGTGGAGTCAGATGAGTTCCAGCCCTCCGTCGACGGTGATCACCTGACCGGTCGCATGACGCCCGGCGGGGTCGGCCATACGAAGGATCCAGTGGGCCACCTCGTCAGCGCTCGCGATGTGGTGCGTGGGGATACGGTCACGCTCGTAGGCGTACATGTCGTTGGCGGCCTCCGGCGTGAGGCCGGCGTGCAGCATGACGTCGGTCCGGGTGGGGCCGGGAGCAACCGAGTTGACCCGAACACCTTCGCCGGCGAGCTCGAGGGCCCAGCTCCGCGTCATCTGCTCGACGGCCGCCTTGGTGGCCGAGTAGTGCGCGCCGCCTGCCATGGGGCGGTGACCGTAGGTACTGGAGAGATTGATGATCGTCCCGGAGGTCCTCCGCAGGTGGGGCAGGGCCTCGTGGGCCAGCAGGCTCGGAGCGACGACGTTGAGCGCGAGCAGATCGACGATCGTCTGCTTGTCGGTCTCCGCCAGTGGCATGACCGCCGTCGCGCCGGCGTTGTTGATGAGGTGGTCGAGGCGGCCCCAGCGTTCCACGGCGGCACTGACAACCTTGGCAGGTGCTCCGTCGCCGCATATGTCGATGGCCAGGACGTCGATGTTGTCGTGGGCCGCGGCCGTCTCTTTCAACGGTGCCTCACGCCGCCCCACACCGAGTACGTGGGCGCCGGCCTCAGCGAAGGCGATGGCCGTGCCCCGGCCGATGCCGGATCCGGCGCCGGTGACGATCGCGACATGGCCGGAGAAGGTCCGGTCGAGGGAGTCCGCAAGCATGAAGCCATCCTTGTTCGATGTTCGTTGTACATAGAACATTATGGAAAGGCTTCGGGTCCTCGTCAAACGGGGAAGTTGCAGAGTGACGACCACAGCCGTAGGGCACCGGGGCGGCCCGCGCAGGTCAGCAAGGGGCTTCGCCGGGCGACGAGCTCACGGCGTGTCACACTCCACAGGGACTGGAGCATGCCGGACGCCGAGAGGCGCGGTTGTTCGACACCATGGCACAAGGCGGCATGGGTACCACGGCACACCGCGAGCAGTGCGGCGCACGCCAAGTCCGGCGGCAGCGCGCGTCACAACCCCTACAGCGACGGGTCACCCGCCCGGGAACACACAGCTCGTTGAGTACGGGGCGCCGACAGTGACGTCGTTACGCCGGTTCGTCGCGCTCGGTGACATGGTCTCCGATGTTGTCGCTGACAGCGGCGGACAGCAGTGCCGGCAAGAGGCCGGGGAAACGGGCCTCGAGGGCGTCATGCCTCAGCTTCACATAGCAGCGCGTGCCCTCCTGACGGGTCTGCGTGACACCCGCCTCGCGCAGCATCTTGAGATGATGACTGAGAGTGGACTTGGCGACGGGGGCGCTGAATTGCCCCCATCCGCGCTCGGCGCCGTCGGACAGGATGCGGACGATCCCCAGCCGAGTCGGGTCGCTCAGCACTCCGAGCAGGCGCGGCAGGGCGATCTCGCTGTCGGCAGGAGACGAGTGGTCCGGCATGCCGACCATGCTACCGGGCGTTCGGCACGTGTCGAAC
Source organism: Streptomyces sp. NPDC107546 (assembly GCF_055639175.1). Lineage (NCBI taxonomy): Bacteria > Bacillati > Actinomycetota > Actinomycetes > Kitasatosporales > Streptomycetaceae > Streptomyces > Streptomyces sp. NPDC107546. The sequence continues at coordinate 29,975 of NZ_JBVKBA010000038.1, forward strand.
ATCGCTCGCGATCATGAACACACCGGTGAGAGCCCAGTGCTCCAGATCACGGCTCGGGCTGTCATGAGCGCCGCGCTTCCTCGGTTCTGTCCGTGTACCACCGGCTCGGCCGGGAGACTGTTCCGGCTCCTTCGCAGCCATCAGACCGCGGGTCCGGCCGACGGACCAGCCTCCTGGCGGGTGAGCGCTCCAGGGATGCGCGTGAGCCGGGGAACTTGCCGGGTGGCAGGCCGTGCCACGGTTTCGCGTGCTTTCCCCGTGCCGTCATCCGGCAGTCACGTTACTGCGCGCTGCGGGCGGGCACGGCAGCGACGTCGGCGCGCGACCGTGGCTTCGCATGGGTCGCGCCGTTCGTGCTCCCCATCAGTGGCGGGCCAGGTGCCGTCGCAGCCGCATGTCAAAGATCGAGGCCTGTCCGCCGTTCGTCCACCTCCTCCAGCGGCTGACGGCAGAAGGACACGGGGATACTCCCGTGCGTCCTGCCAGGTGAAGGACCTACCGATATCGTCGACCACCAGCGGAGCTGTCGAGACCCCCGCACGCTTACTGAGCCAACGCGCCATGTACGCCTCGTCTCCTCTCACGCAGCGTGGCGGGCGGTTGGTGACCCGGACGAGGGCGATCCAGGGGCCGGCGACAGCAGGCGGTGCACACGGCTGTCGGGGACGAGCAACCGGATGAGGTCTTCCAGGTCACCGGTGCTGGCCGCGGTCCGGAACGCGGACACGAGACGACGGTGCGACTCAGCGGGGACCGGCCGTTCGCGGCCGCACTCGAGCCGGGCCTGCGCTCGGTGGACCACCACTCGTGCGTTCTGGACACTGATCCGAAGCAGCCCCGCCAGATCGGCATAGGCGTAGTCGAAGCCCTTCCGCAGCACGTAGGCGGCCAGCCGGTCCGGGGTCAGCCTCGCCATGAGCAAGGCCAGGGCCGCCTCGACCGCCACGGTTCGCTCGGCACACAGCATGGGATCTTGGGCGGCCCGGTCGCCGAGGTCGGCCAACTGCGGCTCGGCCGGTGTCTCGTGACGGTGCCGCGCGGACTGGACGACGTTGATTGCCAGACGGGTCGTGGCCGTGGTCAGGAACGCGGCCGGATTGTTGATCTCCACGCGGTGGGTGAGCTGCCAGCGCAGCCACACCTCCTGCACCACGTCTTCGGCTGCCGAGACGTCACCGAGAATCTGGTAGGCGATGCGGAACAGTCGTGTCCGCTGGGCCAGGAAGGTGTCGAGGGCGATGTCCAGGTCGTCCTCGCCCGGCCGGGCGACCGGGGGTTCGGTCGGCGTCGTCGTCTCCGGGCTGGGCGCGGACATTCGGGGACCTCTCTTCGCGGGCGGACGCCCCTCGGGGGCGTTGTCTTCCACCCTCGGCCCGAGGCACCGCTCACCGCGCCCTTGGTACCCGTGGTCGAGTCCGTAGGGACCCCGTGGGGTCACCCGGGGGCCCGGCACCGGCCCTCAGCCGGACGGCACCTCGTTCCGGGTGTCCGCGGCCGGGGTACTCGCGAGGGCACCCGGCAGTTCGCGACGCGATTTGATACCGAGTTTCGTGTACACCTTCCGCAGGTGCCACTCGACGGTGTGCGGGCTGATGAACAGCTCCGCGCCGATCTTCGCGTTCGTCATGCCGTCGGCGGCGAGCGTCGCGACCTGCGACTCCTGGGGGGTGAGGGCACTCGTCGGTGTGCTCTCCCGCACTCTGACGTGCTCGCCGGTGGCGAGCAGCTCACGGCGGGCTCGCTCGGCGAACGCGTGGGCGGGCATCCCGTCGAACATCTCGTGAGCCGTGCGAAGGTGCTCCCGGGCCAGCGAACGGCGGTTGCCGCGGCGGAGCCACTCGCCGTACAGCAGGTGGGTGCGTGCCACCTCCACGGCCACACTGCCGCGACCGAACTCCTCGATCGCGGTCCGGTACAGGCGGTCGGCCTCGTCACCGTCGGTGAGGAGGGCCTGACTGCGGGCGCTGGCGCCGCGAGCCCATCCGGAGTCGGCGGCGCGGGTGAGTTCGACCAGCCGGGCCAGCGAGGCACGGGCCTGGTCGAGCTCACCGCACCGAGTGGCGGCCTCGACGTGTTCGACCAGCGACAGGCCGGTGAAGTTGAACCCGTCGTGGTCGATGCCTGTTCGGGCGGCCGCCAAGGCCTCCTCGTAGCGTGCCAGGCCGTTGAACAGCACGCCCTGGATGTAGCCCATGGCGCCCAGCAGTCCCACCTCGCCGCGTTGTTCGGCCCTCTGCCGGGCTTCTTCGATGATGCCGGCGGCGACGTCCGCCTCGCCTCTCCACGCGGCCAGGACGAGCGTCGCGTACTTGTGCGGGGCGTGGCCGGTCGCGGCGGCGAGCGCGTCGGCTTCGTCGATCATCCGGGCTGCCTCGGCGAAATCACCGTAGTGGATGTGCACGCCGCCGGCGTAGATGAGGGCCGGTGGCAGCGCGCCGAGCGCTCCGATGTCGCGGGCCAGGCGCACCGCGCGACTCGACAGCGTGTCCCACGCGTGCAGGTCCCAGGCGTAGTGAATGAAGGCCTCCAGCGCGACCGGGGCCAGCAGAAGCCAGCGCACGGTCGCCTCCCGGGTGCCGAGCTCCTCGTGTGCGAGCAGCTCCAGTGCGTCGTACAGTGCCGGGACACCGGTCTCACAACCGTCCGCGAGGAGCGTGGCCACACCGTCCAGGAGCAGGTCGGCGGCCTTGGAGCCCGAGGAGGGCGCGCCGGACCCGCGGGCCGCGATCGCGGCGGCGCGGGCACCTGTCGGACCGTGGACCCGGCCCGCGAAGATGGTTGCGCTGATCGCCTCCAGGTAGGTCTCCCGCGCCAGTGGCGACCCGACTGCGGTGAACTGCGCGGCGGCCTCCAGAAGCAGAGGTGCCGCCTCGTCGCTACGGCTGCAGGCGAACAGGATCCTGGCCCGCAGGCGCGCCAGGCGGGCGCGGTCCAGAGCGCTCAGGGGACACAGTTCGGCCACTGTCGCGAGCTCCGTCGCCCGATCGGGTGCGGCGGCGGAGAAGTGGGCCTCGGCGGCCGCGAGGGCTCGGCGCCCTCGCGGCCACGGGTCCGGCGTCACCTCGGCCGCGCGCTCCAGCAGTACCGCCTCGGCCGCGATCCCGCCGCGCTGCCGCGCGCGGTCGGCGGCCTGCTCCAGCCCCGCGGCGACCTCCTCGTCCGGCCCGTCGGCGGCCTGGGCGGCGTGCCAGGCGCGCCGGTCGGGGTCCAGGACCGAGTCCGTTGCCTCCGCCAACGCCCGGTGCACCGCTCGGCGTTCTTCGGGCTCGGCTCCGTGGTAGACCGCCGAACGGACCAGCGGGTGCCGGAACCGTACGGACTCACCGAACTCGATCAGGCCGGCCGCCTTGGCCGGTGCGGCATTGGGAGTGATCTTGAGAGTGGCGGCCGCGCGGACCAGCAGTCGCGCGTCACCGACCGGTTCCGCCGCGGCGATCAGCAGCAGCGTCCGGGTCGCCGGCGGCAGCGAACCGAGCCGGCTGGCGAAGTCCCGTTCGACACGGCTCGCGACCGGTCCCTGGACGCTTCGGAACGTCGACGAGTCCAGGCCGTACGCCAGCTCGGCGGCGCTGCGGCCACGGGAGAATTCGAGCAGCGCGAGCGGGTTGCCGCCCATCTCGGCCACGAACCGGTTGCGGACCCGCTTCTCCAGTCGCCCGCAGACAGCGGTTTCAAGGAGCTCTCCGGCCGCGACGGTGTCGAGACCGCCGATCCGCAGTGCCGGCAGACCGTGGAGTGCGTCCTGCCCCTCGGGGTCACGTACCGCGAACACCATCGCGACGGCCTCGGCGAGCAGTCGCCGGGCCACGAACTCCAGGGTCTGCAACGACACCTGGTCCAGCCATTGAGCGTCGTCGACCAGGACGAGCACCGGTCGGCTCTCCGAGGCCCGGGTGAGCAGTGTGAGCACGGCGAGGCCGACCAGGAAGCGGTCGGGCGGGTCCCCGGCCGCCATCCCGAACGCCACGCGGAGGGCGTCGCGCTGGGGTTCGGGCAGTTCGTCGAGCTCGTCCAGGAACGGCGTACACAGTTGGTGCAGGCTCGCGTAGGGCAGCTCCATGTCGGCCTCGATGCCGTGTGCCCAAGCCAGCTTCACCCGTGACGCCTGCGCGGCGACGTATTCCAGGAGCACCGACTTCCCGATGCCGGCCTCGCCACGGACCACCAGTACGCGGGACCCGCCTTCGCGCAGCCCAGCCAGCAGGTCGTCGAGGGCCGCGCACTCGCGATGCCGGCCGACCAGGTCGGGAAGCGGGCTGGCGATCATGCGACGCGGCTCCTTGGAGGAATCCGGGGTGTAGGGCTGCCACAACGGTTGTCGGAGCGATCCTCACAACGATACCCGGGACGGCCCCCACAACTTGTGTCGGATTGTTGTGACGGACTCCACTTCGAAAGATGCTCCGACGCTGTCACACACGAGGCCGCTGTCCGGTCGACCACTGCCTATGATCTCGCCCGTCCGCTGCCGCAGGAGGTCCCATGTCTTCGCTCGGACACCAGCTCGCCACGTCCGTTCTCGTGGTGGGAGCCGGTGGGTCAGGCCTCCGAGCGGCCATCGAAGTCGCCGAGGCCGGCATCGCGGTCATCGCGGTGGCCAAACACACGGCCGACGATGTGCATACTGTGACGACTTCCGGACGCCTGACCGAGGCAGCCCGCACCACCGGCTCCGAAGAAACGTGGGAACGGCACGCAGCTGACACATTGCGAGCGGGGCACTCGCTGGCCGACCCGCGCACCGCACAGGTCGTGGCCCGCCACGCCGCGCAGGGATTCCACGACGTGGGGCGCTACGGCATGCGCCTCGACCGGCAGGGTCGCGGCGCAGCCGCCCGGCACCGGTTCGGCGACCACCCGTACCGCCGTGCCGCGTTCGCCGACGAGCACACCGGCCTGGAGGTGCGGCGAACGCTCCGGGAACGCGCCGAGCAGCTCGCCGTTCCCGTCTTGTCGAACGTGTACGTCACCCGGTTGCTGGTCGACGACGGGACGGTCTTCGGTGCCTATGGGTTCGACCTCGTCGACGGCTCGCACTACCTTGTGCACGCCGACTCCGTGATCCTCGCTACCGGGGGGCACACGCGCATCTGGCGGCACACGTCGTCGCGTCGGGGCGAGAACACCGGCGACACCTTCCGCCTCGCCGTCGAGGCCGGCGCCCGGTTGCGCGATCCCGAGCTGGTGCAGTTCCACCCCTTCGGGCTGATGAGGCCGGATAACGCGGCCGGCACGCCCGTCAGCGAGGCGGCACGCGACGAGGGCGGGGTCCTCCTCAACAACCTCGGTGAGCGGTTCATGACGCGCTATGACGCCGAGCGGATGGAGCTCTGCAACCGGGACAGGATCACGCTGGCGTCCTACACGGAGATCAAGGAGGGCCGCGGCACCCGGGCCGGCGGCGTGTGGCTCGACCTGTCTCACCTGCCGCGTGAGACGGTACTGACGCGGCTGCCGCGGGTGCACCAGACGCTGTTGGACCTTCAGATGCTCGACATCACCCGTGACCCGATCGAGGTCGCGCCGACCGCCCAGTACTCCATGGGCGGTGTCTGGGTACGGCCCGACGACCACAGCACCGATGTCGACGGGCTCTTCGTGGTCGGGGAGGCGGCCAGTGGTCTGCACGGTGCGGACCGGCTGGAGGAGAACTCGCTGATCGAAGTACTCGTCTACGGCCGGATCGCCGGCCGGGCCGCGGCGGAGTACTCGGCCGGGCTCACCTCCCAGCAACGGTCGCCGGCGGCGGTTCGCGCCGCGGAGGCGGACGTGAGCCGGCTGGTGGCCGCCGACGGTGACCAGAACGTCCGCGCGCTGCAACGGTCGGTGCGGCACCTGATGACGGAGCGCGCCGGTGTCGTCCGGGACGAGGCCGGACTCGCCGCCGGGCTCGCCGAACTCGATGCGATCGAGGCCCGCATGGCGTACGTGGGCGTGCACATCGACATCGGCGGCTTCCAGGACCTCGCGTACGCCTTCGACCTCAGGTCCGCCGTTCTCGCCGCTCGCGCGACACTTCTTTGCGCGTTGGAGCGGCGGGAGACACGGGGTTGTCACAACCGGTCCGACCACCCCGATGTCGACCCCGACCTGCACGTCAATCTGGTGTGGTCCCCGGCGACCGGGGTGCGCCGCGAACCCGTCCCGCCCATCCCCACCCACATCGCCGAGTTGATGCACGGCGTCCCGGCCGACGCGCAGTTGCTCGAGTAGGAGTCCCGGGAGCCGGCGGGTGGGCGTCGCAGCCTTCTGCCGGCGCCCGCGACGCCGACCTGGCCGGCGACCTCGTGCTGGACGCGGGGCAGGACGGCACCCCGGCAGCGCCCGCCACGCTCCTCACGGTCTGCCCGGTACGTACGCTCCCCCGGCGTTCGGCAGGAGGGCCAGCAGGCGCAGGTTGGTGTGGCTCTCGGTGCCCGGTGTCGCGGTGTAGACCACGAGCCGCTGGGACTGGTCGGAGTCGACCAGCGTCTGGCAGTGCAGTTCCAACGTCCCGACCTGGGGGTGCAGGAAGCGTTTGGAGGCGCAGTAGGGTCCCAGTACGGGGCGCTCGCGCCAGATCCCGGCGAACTCGGGGCTTTCCCTGTTCAGCGCGTCCACGAGTTCGGCGGCACGCGAGTCGCCGCCGTCGCGGATGTAGACGCCGTGGAGGTCCGCCACCATCAGACGGCTCTGCTCGGCGTGGTCTTCCCCGGGGTGGACCAGGCGGGCGACCGGGTCGGTGAACCAGCGGTAGTGGGCACTGCGCGCCGGTCCGGTGTAGGCCGTCTCGTCACCCAGCAGCGCCACCGCCGGGCGCGTCTGTCTCAGCGTCTCGCCCAGGTGGTTCACCACCTGGGCGGGGGTGTCCTCCAGCCGGTCCAGGATGCGCATCATCCCCGGGTTGATGTGGTCGGCGCGCCGCACCCGGCGAGGCAGGGCGTGACCGGCGAGCTGGAAGAGGAGATCACGCTCCTCCAGTGACAGGTGCAGTCCGCGGGCCATCGCGGCGAGCATCTGTTCCGAGGGGTGGGGACCCCGTGGCTGTTCGAGCCGGCTGTAGTAGTCCACCGACATGTCGCACAGTGCCGCGACTTCCTCGCGGCGCAGCCCTCCGGTACGCCTGCGGCGCCCGCGGGGCAGTCCGACGTCCTCCGGCTGGAGGGCCTCGCGGCGCGCCCGCAGGAAGGCCGCCAGTGCTGCCCGATCTGCCATGGCTGTCCTTTCTCACGGGACGGTGCCGTCCCCGACGGGATTGCCGGTCCGTGGATGTCCTGACCGGGGCTTGCGGGAGGAAGCGCCGTCTCGACCGCGGCCTTGACGGAGTACTCCGGGCAGATGAGCAACGCGGCCAGGACCACTCATTCCCCGCCACAGTGTGCCGTCCCGCACCCCGCGAGCGCAGGGACGGCATCCCTGACGGCGTCGGCGGCCGTGCGAGGGGGAGTCCCTCCACGGCCGCGCCGCCCCGGGAGGAGCGTCGGCGTCCCGGCTCGCCTCCCGGGGTGATGGCGACGCGGTGTGTCAGCGGGTGATCGCCTTGGTCTCGAGGAACTCCTCGAGACCGACACGGCCCATCTCCCGGCCGTTGCCGGACTGCTTGTACCCGCCGAACGGTGCCTGGAAGTTGTACGCTCCACCGTTGACATCGACCTGGCCGACGCGCAAGCGCCGGGCGATCGCCATGGCGTGCTCCTCGTCACCGGTCACCGCACCGTTGAGGCCGTAGATCGTGCCGTTGGCGATCTCGACGGCGTGGTCGTCGTCGACGTAGGGGATGACGACGAGGACAGGGCCGAAGATCTCCTCCTGGGCGATGACGGACTCGGGGTCGACGTCGGAGAAGATCGTGGGCCTGACGTAGGCACCGGTCTCGAAGCCCTCCGGCCGGCCGGGGCCGCCGACCACGAGCGTGGCGCCGTCGGAGATGGCACGCCGGATGTAGTCGTCGACGCGCCGGCGCTGGGTCTCCGAGGCGAGCGGGCCGATCCGTGTGCCCTCGTCGGCGGGGTCACCGACGACGTACTCCTTGGCCGCGTCCCGCAGCTTCTCGACCACGGTCTCCTGAAGGCACTCGGGCACCAGCATGCGCGTGTAGGCGCCGCAGGCCTGACCGCCGTTGGCCCAGGCATAAGCCAGACCGCGATGGACCGCGAAGTCGAGGTCGGCCTCGGGAAGGACGATGTGGGCCGCCTTGCCGCCCAGTTCCAGCGCGACGCGTTTGACCGTGCCGGAGGCGGCGACGGAGACGTTTCTGCCGGCACGGGTGGACCCGGTGAAGGAGATCATGTCGATCTTCGGATGGCGGGAGAGTGCCTCGCCGACCACCGGGCCGGTGCCCTGCACCACGTTGAACACCCCGTCCGGCAGACCCGCCTCGGTGGCGATCTCAGCGAACATACGGGCGCTCAGTGGGCTGTTCTCCGAGGGCTTGAGGACGACAGTGTTGCCCGCCAGCATCGCGGGGACGACCTTGGTCACCAGTTGCTGAAGCGGGAAGTTCCACGGGGTGATGGCCCCCACCACGCCGATGGGTTCGCGGATGACGAGCGAGTTCTCGACCACCTCCGTCCACTCGAACCGCTCGGCCGTCGTGATCGCGGCCAAGGTCGACGCGACCGGGAACCCCACCTGCGCCTGCCGGGAGAACCCGATCGGGGCGCCCATCTCCAGGGTGATGGTGGCGGCCAGCTCCTCGGAATGCTGCTGAAGGCCCTCGGCCAGGCGCCGCATGAAGGCCGCCCGCTGCTGCGGGGACGTCGACGCCCATCCCGGGAAGGCGGCACGCGCGGCGTCCACCGCCCTGTCCACGTCCTCGGCCGTGCCTTCGGGCACCGCGGCGATCACCGACTCGTCGGCGGGATTCATCACGTCGGTCAACGGTCCGGAACCCCGGAGAGGGCGGCCGTCGATCCAGTGGGACGGCGTGGGGAAAGGAACCGCAGGGTTTTCGTTCATGCCGCCCAGAGAACATCGGCCATCACGAGGCATCCATGCCTTCCCGTGCCCATGATCCGCGTCACTTGCATGCCATGCCGCGCCCGTTCCAGCCGGGAAGGTTCCCTTTGCTGCATGCCGACCCGAAACGGCCTAGTATCGCGGAAGGTCGTGCGTATGGTGGGTGAGGATCGTATTGGGGCAGCTACGCGGGCGGCGCAGCGAGCGCGGGCACGTGGCGGCGTGGGCGCGGCAGCGGCCTTCCTCGCACGTGCCGCCGTTCTGACCCCGGAACCCGGACTCAGGGCGGCGCGCGCCGTTGACGCCGCGCAGGCGAAGCTGCGTGCCGGTGCGCCCGACGCCGTGCAGGAGCTCTTGCTGCTGGCCGAAGGGGGGACATCTGGACGCGCTCGATCGATCTCGCGTGGATCTGCTGCGGGCGCGGATCGCGTTCGCCTCGAACCGCGGCGGTGAGGTGTCCGCGCTTCTGCTGGCCGCCGCACGCCGGCTGGTGCCGCTCGACGCCGCCCTGGCCCGGGAGACGTTCCTGGACGCGTTTTCGGCCGCCATGTTCGCCGGGCGCCTCGCCACCGGCATCGACATACGGACGATGGCGGCCACCGCACGCCAGGCACTGCCGCAGGCGTTGCCCCCAGCGCGGCGGTCGGATGTGACTGGTTCGCTCCTGGACGCCTTGGCGGTCCGGTTCGCCCGGGGGTACGGCAGGGCCGTGAACCTCTCGCGGCAGGCCGTGCGGTGGCTCCTGCGGGAGACCGATGCCGGGGAGGTGCTGCGCTGGTCCTGGCTCGCCTTGGCCGTTGCCGCCGAGATGTGGGACGACCAGGGTTGGACGGAACTGGCGGCACGTCATGTGCGGACCGCCCAGACCGTCGGTGCGCTGAGCGAGCTGCCACTCGCGCTCAACTCACAGGTCGTCGTGCACTGTTTCGCCGGTGAACTGGACGCGGCGGCGCAGCTCGTCGCGGAGATTCCGCCGATACAGGAGTCGGTCGGCGACCTCGCGCCCTACGGCGCGCCGGCGCTGGCGGCCTGGCAGGGCGACGAATCCCGTGCGGAGGAACTGATCCGGGCCGGCACGGACGACGCCGCAGCCCGTGGTGAAGGGATCGGCGTGAGCATCGCACAATGGGCGAGAGCGGTGCTCTGCAACGGTTCGCGCGTGTACGGACCGGTACGCGCGGCGGCCGGCCTGGCCGCCGCGCACGCACAGGACCTGGCCGCCGCCGACTGGGGACTGTCCGAGCTGGTCGAGGCCGCCGTGCGCAGTGGCGAGCGAGGCACGGCCGCCCTCGCACTGGAGCGGCTGACCGAGACGACCGGTGCCGCCGGCACGGACTGGGCGCTGGGCATCGGGGCCCGCGCTCAGGCGCTCCTCGCCGAGAACGACGCGGCCGAGTCGTTCTACCGCGAGACGACCGAGCGACTCGGTCGTACCCGCATCCGCATGGAGCTGACCCGGGCACATCTGCTGTACGGGGGAATGGCTGCGCCGCGAGAACCGTCGCGACGACGCTCGCACCCAACTGCGGGAGGCCATGAGATGTTCACCCGGTTCGGCGCCGGTGCCTTCGCCCAGCGCACCGGTCGCGAGTTGCAGGCCATCGGTGAGACGGTAGCCAGGCGTGTCATCACCGCTTCCGCGGAGCTCACCGCTCAGGAAGCACAGATCGCGGGTCTGGCGCGGGACGGGCTCACCGATCCGGAGATCGGGTCCCAGCTGTTCATCAGCCCCCACACCGTCGAGTGGCACCTGCGCAAGGTCTTCGTCAAACTCGGCATCACCTCCCGCAGGCAGCTCCGCACCACCCTCACCGACCGTCCCACAGCCACGCCGGCCTAGGCGGGCGGGAGGTGCCGTCGGCCACCCACCTGGGGCTCTTCGCCGTCCTGCGACCACATCGACCACGAAGGCGCCGCCAGGTCACGGCAGCCGTCCAGGCTCATGCGCCCCAGGGTGTCCAGCAGAATCCTCCGCACCTCGATGTGCTCGACCTCCACCGGCATACCGCCTCGCGCGCACCTCTCCTGAGGGCTGTTGGCGCGCTCCATGGCGACGTGCACGGCGCCGGCGACGTCTAGAGCTTCGTCGACCACGTAGTACATCCGGATCACACGGGTCCCGTCGGGCCGGAACGGCACGCCGATCAGCCATTTCACAGGCTGCGTGGGCACAGAGCGTAGGAAGGTCCGAGGGCCGCGCGCCGTCTGGTCTGCCTCGCGGAGAGCGGAGCCGGTGGCCAGGGCGCCGTCCCCTGCGGTGAGCCCTGCACAGTCGGCCTCCGGAAGGCTGGGGTGGTCCCTCTCGAGCAGCATGTGACCTCCTCTCCGCGTTCGATGTCAGCCGGTTGATCCCCAGCCGGAACATCAGCGCGAATGCCAAAAAATGCAGCTTCTTACCCCTTTGACTGAATGGGGCCGGTCCGTGTGACAAGCCGACCCGGACAGCAGGCGGCGGCCGGTCATCATCGGAATGCGCTCGTCCGCTGAGCGTCCGAGCGTGATCCGTCACCGATCCACCACGGGTCCACCACGGACCACTACGAACCCGCCTACGGCCTCCGCGGGGTGCGATCGGTCACACCCGGGTGTGACCTTGGGGTCTGCCGCCCTTCGGGGCGCCATCCCGTCGAGCGAAGGAGCCGGTCGTGAAGCCGTATCCGACCAGAGCCAGGCCGGCCCGGGACATTCCGGGCATGATGGCCCGCCCGGCCGCCGACGAACTCGGTGAGGCCGTGTCCGTGTTCGTCCGGGCCCCGGCCCGGACTGCTCAGGATCGCCCACCGCATCACCGGCGACGCGGTCGAAGCCGAGGACGTCCTCCAGGAGACATGGGTGCGGTGGCAGGGAACTGACCGGACGGTCGTGCTCAACCCACCGGCGCTGCTCAGGACGACGACGATCCGGCTCGCCGTCAATGTCGTCCAGTCCGCCCGCAGACGCCAGGAAACCTGCGTCGGCACCTGGCTGCCGGATTCGACGGACCACCAGGCCGGTCCGGACACGGTGGCCGAGTTGCAGGACGCCGTCGAACGAGCCGTCCTCCTGCTGATGCAGACTCTGACCCCGAGCCAACGCGCGGTGTACGTCCTTCGGGAAGGATTCGGCTACCCCTACTCCCGCATCTCCCAGATCCTGCACGTCAGCGCCACCAATGCCAGACAGCAGGTCTTCCGTGCGCAAGAGCGTCTCGCCGGCAGCCGACGGCCCCGGCCGGTGGACCCGGACGCACACCGACGGCTCGTGAGGGCCTTCCGCACGGCGGCCCGGTCGGGCGACCTCGTGCCCTTGGAGAGAGTGCTCGCCGCCGACGGCGCCCCCGCTGCTGTGTGTGGCGAGCGAGTGGAGATACGCTCTTGAGAAGCGGGGAAGACGGCTCGCTCCTCCCCCCGCCACGGCCAGCTGAGCCGCTCGTGGCGTTGTTATGCTCCCCCGCGTGCAGGGTTCAGGATGAGTGAGGACGATCCGGCGCGGCTACGTGGCCGGCGCCGCGAGTGTGATGCGCTCGAAGCGCTGATCCCGGAGGTGGAGGCGGGACGCAGCGCCGTACTGGTCCTGCGCGGTGACGCCGGAATCGGGAAGTCCGCTCTGCTGGACCACCTGGCGGCACGCGTCGCCGGGTACCGCGTCGCCCGTGCGGCGGGCGCCGAGTCGGAGATGGAGCTCCCCTTCGCGGGACTGCACCAGTTGTGCGCCCCGTTCCTCGGCCGCGTCGACTCCCTTCCGCCCCCGCAGAAAGAAGCGCTGGCGACGGCGTTCGGGCTCAGCACAGGACCGCCTCCGGACCGGTTCCTGGTCGGTCTGGCCGTACTCGGACTGCTCACCGAAGTGGCCGCCGAGCAGCCGTTGTTCTGCCTCGTGGACGACGCCCAGTGGCTGGACCGGGTCTCCGCGCACACGCTGGCGTTCGTAGCGCGACGGATACTCGCCGAACCGCTGGCACTGGTCTTCGCCTCCCGTGAACAACGAGGACGCGACGAGTGGGCCGGCCTGCCCGAGCTGAGACTCGACGGCCTCGACGACGCCGACGCGCGCGCACTCCTGGACGCGGCGGCCGACGGCCCGATGGACGAGCGGATCCGTGACCGCGTCCTCGCCGAAGCACACGGCAACCCCCTCGCCCTGCTGGAACTCCCCCGCGGCCGCATCGGGACGGGGCCGGCCGACGGGCTGGACCTGCCCGATCCCGGACCGGTGACCGGCCGTATCGAGCGAAGCTACCTCACGCAGGTCCGCTCGCTGCCGGCCGCGACGCAACGCCTGCTGCTGCTCGCCGCCGCCGAGCCGGTTGGTGATGCGGCGCTGCTCAGGCGTGCCGCCGAGCAACTGGACATCGACTCCGCCGCGGCCGGCCCGGCGGTGACGGCGGGGTTGCTCGACATCGGGGCTCTGGTGCGTTTCAGGCATCCGCTCCTGCGCTCCGCGATCTACCGGTCGGCCGGGCTGGCGGAGCTGCGGGAGATCCACCGCGTCCTGGCGGAGGCGACCGACCCCGACCTCGACCCGAACCGCCGCGCGTGGCACCTGGCGCGGGCGATGGTGCGGCCGGACGAGGCGGTCGCCGCCGAGCTGGAGTCCTCGGCCGGGCGGGCGCTGGCCCGAGGCGACACCGCCGCCGCGGCGGCGTTCCTCGCACACGCGGCCGTACTGACGCCTCACCCGCGGCGCAAGGCGACGCGCGCCCTTGCCGCGGCTCAGGCGAAACTCCGCGCCGGTGAGCCCGCTGCGGCGCGCGATCTGCTGGCGCTGGCCGGGAGCGGCGTCCTGGACGCACTCGGTCGCGCCCGCGTGGACCTCCTCCAGGCCCGGATCGCCTTCGCCTCCAGCCGGGACGAAGAGGCGCTCCCCCTTCTGCTGGCCACCGCGCGGCGCCTGGTGCCACTCGATGCAGGCCTGGCTCGCGAAACCTTTCTGGACGCCCTGTCGGCCGCCATCTTCGCCGGACGCCTCGCCTCCGGCACGCACGTACGCGAGGTGGCGGCGACCGCGCGGACGACGTTGCCGCCTGTCACGAAACCGCCGCGCACTGCCGATCTGCTTCTGGACGCCTTGGCCATCCGCTTCACCGTCGGATACCGCGAGGCGGTTGCCGCCTCGCGCGAAGCGGTACGGGCGCTGCGCCGTGAGAACGACCCGGAGGAAATCCTGCGCTTGTCGTGGCCGGCTTCGGCGCTGGCTGCCGAGATGTGGGACGACGAGGGCTGGACGGAGCTGGTGACACGCCAGGTCCGGACCGCACGGGCCGTCGGCGCGCTGGCCGAGCTGCCCCTCGCACTCAACTCGCGGGTCGTCCTCCACACGTGCGCCGGTGAACTGGACGCGGCGGCACTGCTCATAGCGGAGATCGCCCGGGTGCAGGAGGCGGCCGGCACCAGCTTCGCGCCGTACGGCACGATGACGCTTGCCGCCTGGCAGGGTCGCGCACACGAGGCCGCTCCGCTGATCGAGGCCGGCACGGACGAGGCCGTGCACCGCGGTGAGGGCCTCGGCGTGGCCATCGGACTGCGGGCGGCAGCCGTGCTCAACAACGGCCTGGGCAGATACGAGGAGGCCTTCGATGCAGCCCGTCTGGCGACCGCGCACCAGCAGGACCTGATCGCGGCCAACTGGGGACTGGTCGAACTGGTGGAAGCCGCAGCGCGCAGCGGTCGCCACGACGCGGCCAAGGTCGCACTGGACCGGCTGACCCGGGTCACAGACGCCGCCGCCACGAACTGGGCGCTGGGTGTCCAGGCGCGCTCCCGGGCGCTGCTCGGCCGAGGCCACGCGGCCGAAGAGCTGTACCGCGAGGCGATCGAACGACTCGGACGTACCCGCACCGGAGTGGAGCTGGCCCGGGCCCACCTGCTCTACGGGGAGTGGCTGCGGCGGGAGAGCCGTCGCGTGGACGCCCGGGAACACCTGCGCGAGGCACACGCCCTCTTCAGCCGCTTCGGTGCGGGCGCGTTCGCCGAACGCGCCGTCCGCGAGTTGCGGGCCACAGGTGAGACGGTGACCCGGCGCGACGGTGTCGCCGCGCAGACACTGACCGCCCAGGAGACCCAGATCGCGCAGCTGGCCCGGGAGGGTCTGACCAACTCAGAGATCGGCGCGCAGCTGTTCCTCAGTCCGCACACCGTGGAATGGCACCTGCGGAAGGTGTACGCCAAGCTAGGCATCCCCTCCCGGCGGCACCTGCACACGGCGCTGTGACCCGACGTCTCGACGCTGGGAGCGCCGGCGTGGCGACCCCGCGGAACGAGCGGTCGGGGGCCTGCTCGCCGCCGACGGACGACGGCTCCTGCGCCCGCGCACGAGGGCGGCCCCTGAACCGTGGGAGCCACCCCCGTCGCCGGTCACCGACCGATTGTCATGGCCCGCCCCAGGAGGCGAGGTGTTCGTCGAACGTCCGGCGGCACTGGACGTACTCCCCACGCGGCAGCAGGCCGCCTCGCGACATGGCATTGCCCATCTTGCCGGGAAGTCTCACCGGCACGACGAGCCGCCGCCGGCCCCGCGAGCGCAGAATACGGCGCGTCATCTCCACCATGTCCAGCCGGTCGGGCCCCGCGATCTCCCGTGCCATGCCGGAAGGGCCCTGTACCGCGTGCTCGACGAGCTTCTCGGCGACGTCCTGGGCGGCGACGGGCTGGGTGAGCATCCTCGGCATCATGACCACCGGTGACCGGTTGTCCAACAGCGGCTCGGGGAACTCGAAGAACTGGGTGGCACGGAGCACCGTCCACGGCACGCCTCCGTCGCGGACCAGTGCTTCCTGAACGCGCTTGCCGAAGTAGTACCCGAAATCCACCTCGTCGCTGCCGACGATCGACAAAGTGACCAGATGCCCGATCCCGTTCGACCGGGCGGCAGCAAGCAGGTTGCCGGTGGCCCGGGAAAAGAAGTCGACCGCGGTCTTCCTCCTCGTCGTGACGATGTTCGTCACATCGATCACCGCATCACCGCCGGACAGCCCCTCTTCCAGGCCGACGCCGGTGGCCAGGTCCACGCCGTGCGAACGGGCGAGAATCACAGGTCGGTGTCCCGCGGCCCGCAGCTCCGCCACGACGAACTTCCCCACCATGCCGGTTCCTCCGGCCACGGCCACCTGCATGTGATTGCCTCCTCGTAACGACCACGGTTCCCGGCTGCGCCCTACAGACAAGGCAGGCGCTCCCGCTGTGACACGACGAGGTGGGGCTGGCCGCTCTCACGCCGTCGGGGTGGGCGGCCACTCGGTGAGCACGGTGCGCAGCTGCCGGCGGAGGGTGATGCCGAGCTTGGCGAACACCTTGCGCAGAGGCCACTCGACTGTGTGCGGGCTGAGGAACAACTGCGCGCCGATCTCCGGATTCGTCAGCCCGTCCCGGGCCAGACCCGCGATCTGCGCTTCCTGAAAGGTCAAGGCCGCCGGAGCCGCCGCACCGCGCCGGGCCACCGCTTCCCCCGTCGCCCGCAGCTCACGGGCGGCACGCCCGGCGAACGCACCCGCGCCGAACGATCCGGCTGCGGACGTTCGCGTCGAGTGTCCCGGGTATCACCGACCGCAGCAAGGCGAGAGCCTCGTCCTCCCCCAGCCCGTCAAGCATCAGTTCCGGTAGCCCGTCGAGCACCCGCTCGCTGTATGGCTCCCGCACCGCGAAGACCAAGCCGACCCACTCCGCCGTCAGGCGTCGCGCGACGAATCCGAGCACCTGCAAGGAGGCACGATCGAGCCACCGCGCATCGTCCACCAGGCAGATCAGTGGCCGCTTGCGGGCCACCTCCGCCAACTGGTTCAAGATGGCCAGCCCAAGCAAAAACAGGTTCGGCGGCGGGCCTTTGGCGAGGCCGAAGGCGGTGTCGAGCGCCTCACGTTGCGGAGCAAAGAGGTGGTCGATGTCGTCGAGCAGCGGGCCGCAGAGCTGGTGCAGTCCGGCGAACGGCAGCTCCATCTAGGCCTCGCTGCCCCCGGCACGGGCCGTCCGGCAGTCGGGCACGTTGGCCGCCAGATGGTCCAGGAGGGCGGTCTTGCCGATGCCGGCCTCCCCGCGCACCACGATGACGGCGCTCCGGCCGACTCGTACCTTCGCCGCCAACTCATCCATGATCTGACATTCACGGCTGCGTCCGAGCACCACGCACACTCCGCACTGTGCGAAACGGCAGTGACCGTTTCGGGAGTACTCCTGCTGATCTGGGCCGAGTCGCTGTCGACGACTGGGTACGGGTGCCGCTTCCACGGCCGCCCCCGGCCTCCGGGGCGGGCTCGGCAGCAGGCCGGGTCACACGCTGCCAGGGCCCGTCGTGCGGATCGGCCCGGCTGCGAAGTGCGGAACTTCCGGGCGGCGCCGGGATGGTCCGAAGGCCTGCCCTAACCGTTCGCCGGCCTGCCGAGCGGGGCGCTCATGGGTTCGCCGGCGTCGCTCAGGAGTACCTGCTCGAGACGGGCCAGGTCACCCACCTGTGCGGCCGCGAGCAACGCCTGCACCAGCCGGCGGTGGGCGACGACATCCACGGGCTGCCGTCGGCACGGTGCATCGAGACGCTGCCGTGCACGGGTGACCTCCTGCCTGGCGTTGGCGACGGAGAGGTGCAGGAGCCCGGCGATCCGGTCGTACGGGTATCCGAACCCCTGCCGGAGGACGAACACGGCGCGCTGCCGGGGTGTCAGCGTCTCCAGCAACAGGGCAACCGCTCGCTCCACGGCGTCCTGCCGCTCGGCCACCGCGTCCGGGGTGGCATCGGGGTCCGGCGGATCCGGAAGCCACGGGGTGGCGCAGCACTCCCGCCGTCTGCGAGCCGACTGGAGCACGTTGATCGCCACCCGGGCGGTGATCGTCCGCAGCAGCGCCGACGGGCTGTGCACGGCTGTGCGGTCGGTACGCTGCAACCGCACCCATACCTCCTGCATCACGTCTTCGGCCTCGCTCACGTTGCCGAGGATCCGATAGGCAATGTTGATCAACGAGGGCCGGGCCTGCAGGAACACGGACACCGCGCCCTCCAGATCGTCGATCGCCGAGGCCACCGCGCAACTGTCCTGCACCGGCGAGCGCCTGCGTTCCCTCAGGTACGTGTCCACGGTCGGCTCCTCCGCTGGAGTGGGTGAGCGACGTCGGAACGCCGCGCGATCAACCCTCGTGCGGCAGCGCGGCGACCGCGCCATTGAGAACCCGTGGGAGGCTGCGTGGTGGTGCCCTGGTGATGCCGTGGTGGGGCCGCGGCGCACCGCGGCAGGGGGCTCGGGGCAGCACTGCGCTGTCCCGCGCCGGCCTGTCACACACGCGTGCGCCGCTCGGTCTGTGCGTAAGAGGGATGAGCCACCCGGTCCCCGCACCTCGGTCGAGAGGAAGACCCATGACCACCCGCATCGTGTCCATTGCCGAAGGCAGACGGCTCACCCGCTCCATCGCGGTCGGCCCTCACACCCTGACGGCCGACGAACCCGAGCCCATCAGCACCGACACGGGTCCCACCCCGGGTGAGCTGCTCCTGGCAGCGCTGGGGTCCTGCACTTCCATGGCCGTGCAGGCGCTGGCCGACCGGCACGGCTGGGCACTCGACCGCATCGACGTGGCCGTACGGTTCGGTGATCAGGGGCGCATCGTCAAGAACGTCGGTTTGACCGGCGACCTGGAGCCGGCGCAGCGGGAGCAGTTGCTGGCTGCCGCCGGGCGCTGTCCCATTCACCGCCTGTTGACCAGGGAGGTCAAGATCGTCACCGTACCCACGTTGCTGGCGGAGCCGGACGTGTCCCCCGCCTAGCCGCGCCCCCGGCGACCGGGCCCGCCCGGAAACCGGGCGGGTCAGGACGTCGCCGGCATCCCTTCGAGGTGCACGGAGCCGATCTCCTTGCGGGAGGAGATCCCCAGCTTCGCGAAGATCTTCCGCAAATGCCATTCGACTGTGTGCGGGCTGAGAAACAGCCGTGCGCCGATCTCCGGGTTCGTGAAGCCGCGCTGGGCGAGTCGCGCGATCTCGACTTCTTTCGCTGTGAGGACCGCCGGCGTCGCCGAGGCGCGTTTGCGCACTTTCACGCCCACGGCCTGCAACTCGCGTCGAGCACGCTCCGCGAATGCCTCGGCCCCGGCGTCGCCGAGCAGCGTGTGCGCCTCGCTCAGCTGGGAACGGGCCTCGGCCTGTCGCTGTTCCAGGCGCAGCCACTCACCGTAGCGAAGCCGTGCCCGTGCGCCGTCCATCCGGGCCTGTGCCGTGTCGAGCCGCTCGATCGCTTCCCGGTGCAGGACGTCGGCGGCCTGCCCCTCGCTCACCAGGGCACGAGTGGCGGCCGAGATGCCGAGCGCCCAGTCGGTTCCGCTGACCCGGGCCATCTCCTCGATCGTCCGCACAGCCTCGGCCACCTGCGCGGTCCGCCCCAGTCGTACGGCCGCTTCGACGAGTTCGACCCGGGACTGGAGGGACAGTCCGAGTTCCTGCGGGTTCTCGCATCCACACTCGGCGGCGGCGAAGGCCTCCTCGTATCGGCCGAGGCCGTTGTAGAGGACCGCCGCCGCCCACTGGGTCGCCGTCGTCACCTTGCCCTCGTCCCGCAGGAGACGGTCGTGCGTGAGGGTTTCGATCGCCTGCCGGGTCGTGGACTCCCGTCCCTTGAAGGGCTCCACGACGAGTGCTCCGTAGTGCGCGAAGAAGCTGCTGCCCGTGGCTTCACCGATCGCGTTCGCTTCCACGGCCAGGGAATCAGCGCCGCGGAGGTCGCCGGCGAACACCCGGTTCGACAGGCGCAGGAGGAGGGCCGAGGGCAAGACGGCGAGCGCTCCGTTGCCGCGGGCGAGGTCGACCAGCCGTGCCGAGAGCTCGGACCAGGCGGCGAAGTCCCAGGTGCTGTGTGCCATGCGGCACACGAGCGGAAGCCATCCCAGACCTTCCTCCCGGGAGAGTCCTCCCGTGCGGAACGCGTCGACGGCCTCCCGGAGGATCGGCGCACCCGCGGAGTATCCCTCGGTGATCACCCGTGCGAGACCGGTCAGGAGAAGACCTTCACGGCTCTCGGTGTCGACGTGGCCCGGCGCACTCAGCACCGCCTCGGCGACGTCGCGGACCCCGCCCGTGGCCAGCCGGCCCGCGGTCAGGGCCGCGTAGATCGCGTCCCGGTACGTCTCACCGGCGAGTACGGCGTCGTACGGCTGGAGCCGCTTGGCCGCTTCGAGCAACAGCGGCAGGCCGGCGCTGGCGCTCTTGGCCGCGGACATGATCTGTCCCCGGAGCAAGGTCGCCCGTGCGGCTCCGACCTCGTCGAGATGGCTCAGTTCCGCGGCATCGACCAGTTCCCGTGCCACGTCGAAGGTGCCCGCCTGGTATTTGGCCCGCGCCGCGGCCAATGCCCTGGCTCCGCGGCGTACGGGATCCGGAGTCAGTTCGGTGGCCCGATGCAGGAAGGCTGCCGCCGCCGCGACCCCGCCGCGCGCGTGCGCCCGCCCGGCGGATCCCTCCAGTTCGGCGGCCACGGCCTCGTCCGGTCCCGTGGCCGCGCTCGCCAGGTGCCATACGCGGCGTTCGGGATAGACGCTCGCGTCGATCGAGTCGGCCAGAGCCGCGTGCACGCGCCGACGTTCCTCGAAGCCGACGGCGCGGTACGCCGCAGAGCGAACCAGCGGGTGGCGGAAGCGCACCCACGTGCCAAGCGTCATCAGTCCCGACGCCTCGGCGTGGGTCACGGCGGTGTCCACGGAGATTCCCAAGCGCTCGGCTGCGTCCCGCAGCAGGGCCACGTCACCGACCGGCTCGATGGCGGCGATGAGCAGCAGTTGTTGCGCCTCCGAGGGAAGCGACTGGATCCTTCGGAGGAAGCCCGCCTCGATCTGGCTGGACAGGGGCCGGGCACCGGGCCCTCCGAAACCTCCGGCCATCTCGACGGCGGTCAGGCCTCGCGGCAGCTCCAGGAGAGCCAGCGGATTGCCGCGCGTCTCGGCGATGATGCGGTCGCGCACACGCTGGTCGAGCGGCCCGGTGACGACGGAGTCGAGGAGTCTGCGGGAATCGCGCTCGTTCAATCCACGCACAGCAAGCTCCGGCAGGTCGGCGAGAATCTCGCGGGAGCCGGACTCGCGGACGGCCAGTACGAGCAGAACCGATTCGGCAAGCAGCCGACGAGCGACGAATCCCAGAATCTGGGCCGACACACGGTCCAGCCACTGCGCGTCGTCGACCAGGCAGAGCAACGGCTCATCGCCGGCGGCCCCGGCGAGCAGACTCAAGGTGGCCAGACCGACAAGGAACCGGTCGGGCGCATCACCGACCTGCATTCCGAACGCGGTGCGCAGTGCGTTGCGTTGCGGCTCGGGAAGATCATCGAGTTGGGACAGCAGCGGAGCGCAGAGCTGATGCAGCCCGGCGTAGGAAAGCTCCATCTCGGACTGCACTCCGGCCGCCCTGACGACGCGGCATCCGGTGGCACGGTCGCGCAGGTGGTTCAGCAGCTCGGTCTTCCCGATGCCCGCCTCACCGCGCAGCACCAGAACCCCGCTTCGCCCGGTCCTGGCCTGCGCGAGGAGGTCATCGAGAACCTTGCACTCGTCCCGCCGCCCGAAGAGTCCGGTCCCTGCTCCGTCCCTCGCCATGACAGCCTCCCCGCTGCCACGATACCTTGGCGTTCAAGGACGTCGAGCCTGTCCCGAACATGCCGCTCCCCGTTTGACGGCGCGGGGATCAGGCCACCGATCCCACGACGACGGCCGTGCACACGAACGTCAACACGGTGATCACCGCCATGGCGATCAGTGTTCCGCGCAGCCATCGCCCGAACCGGATGTTGTTCGCCGTCTCGGCCGCGCCGACACTGTCGGCGATGTACTTCGTCACCATGCGGGCGACGTACTTCTGCTCCTCGAGATACCACAGCTCGATATCCCTCTTCTGTTCGTGGGCCAGCCCGTCCATCCTCTCGGTGAAGGCCGTCACACGTTGGCGAGCAGCACTGAGATGAGCCTCCCGGTACAGATAGGCCTCTATGTCGACCAGTCCACGAGCTGCCTGTTTGTTCATGTTCATGATGCGTTCCCAGAGTCGGTGGCCCGGTGCTCGGCACCTGGACCGGGCTGCGGGGGCGCAACGGCCGTCGGCGCGTGCTCCCTCGACGCGCCTGCGGGCGGCCGACCGCTCACTCGATCGGCCTCCCGGTGGGATCCGGTGCGCTGGGAGCCAGCGGTTCAGCTGGTCGCCTGCGCCGCCTCGTTGATCAGGCGCGCGACGTCACCGGGACGCGAGACGCTGACCGCGTGGGAGGCGGTGACGCTCACCACGGTGGCCTTCGCGCGCTCGGCCATGAAGATCTGTGCCTGGGCCGGGATGTTCCGGTCCTCGGTGGCCACAAGAACCCACGACGGGACGTTCGTCCACGCCGGGGTGGAGGCACCCTCCGCCAGCGCGACGTCGGCCACGGGTCGCTGGGTCGCGGCCAAGACCGCCGTGGTCTCCTCCGGAACGTCGGCGGCGAACTGCTGGTGGAACTTGCTCTTCTCGATGTAGAGATCCGTGACCTGACTGCCGTCCGGCAGGGTAACCGGTACCGGATGGAGCGCCTCCCCCAGCGTACTGCCCGGGAACTTGCCGGAGAGGGTGACCGCGCTCTCGCCCTCGTCCGGCAGGAAGGCCGCGACGAAGACGAGTGCCATGACGTTGTCGAGGCTGCTGGCAGCGTTGCTGATCACCGAGCCACCGTAGGAGTGGCCGGCAAGGACCACAGGGCCGTCGATGGAGGCCACGAGTTGTCTGACGTACACGCTGTCTCCGGCCAGTCCGCGTAGCGGATTACTCGCGGCCACCACCGGATAGCCGTGCGAGTGGAGCTTTTCGACGACACCGTTCCAACTGGAAGAATCTGCGAATGCGCCATGGACGAGGACGATGGTCGGCTTCTGTGCACTCATGAGAGTGGCCTTTCGTTTTGCCAGTGAAGTACACCGGTGAAGCGCTAATGAAATACGCGCCCCATCTGGGCGTACGACCATGCTGTATCGCGGTACGCTGCGATGTCTGGAATTTATCCGCGAAATGCCGCGAGGGTGATCAGTCGGTGCCCAGGGCCTTGCGCAGGACGTGGACGGCCTGCTCGATCGCCGCGGTCGAGGCCTGCGTTCCGCGGACCGGGTTCAGCATCATGAAGTCGTGCAGGCTGGCGTTGTAGCGGATGCTGGTCGTCGGCACGCCTGCTTGGATCAGCTTGCGGGCGTACGCTTCGCCCTCGTCGCGCAGTACGTCGTTCTCGTCGACCACGACGAACGCCGGCGGCAGCCCCTGGAGGTCTTCCAGGGTCGCGCGCAGGGGCGAGGCCGTGATCTGATCGCGCTCGGCCGGGTCGGTGGTGTAGGCGTTCCAGAACCACTCCATGGCCTTCGCCGTGAGGTGCGGACCGTGGGCGAAGACCCGGTAGCTCTCGGTGTCCTGCCCGGCGTCGGTGACGGGGTAGTACAGCGACTGGTGCAGGAAGGTGACGTCGCCGCGCCGCTTGGCCAGGTGGGTCAGGGCGGCGCTCATGTTGCCGCCGACGGAGTCACCAGCGACGACCAGACGGGAGCCGTCCAGACCCTCTTCGACGCCCTTGGTGGTGACCCACTGGGCGGTGGCGTACGCCTGCTCGATGGCGACGGGGTACTTCGTCTCTGGCGAGCGGTCGTACTCGACGAAGACCAGGGCCGCCTCCGCGCCCACGGCCAGTTCGCGCACCAGGCGGTCGTGGGTGCCGGCGTTGCCGAGGATCCAGCCGCCGCCGTGCACGTAGAGGATCACGGGCAGGACACCGGTGCTGCCGACGGGCTTGATGATGCGCACCCTCACGTCACCGACCTCGGCGGGGACGGTGATCCACTTCTCGTCCACGTCGAGCTTGTCGATCGGGCCGGACTGGACATCGTCGAGCAGCTTGCGGGCGCCCTCGACACCGAGTTCGTAAAGCAGCGGCGGCTTGGCGGCCGCGTCGGCGAATTCCTGGGCGGCGGGCTCGAGAATGATGTCGCTCACGGCATACTCCTTGCGAGGTGGTGGGTTTCGGAAGACTTTCCACCTCATGAGACCGGGCCGGGAGTCGATGTGTGACGCGTCGGCGAAAACGGCGCGTAAATCGCTCACCGGCCACGGCCTTTCTCAAGGGATCATGTGCAGGCCCGAGCCGACTGGTCCGGCGTCGTCAGTCAGAGGCCGGCCGGGTGGGGTCGGTGGGCCTCGGCAGCAGGAAGCCGTCGACGTACAGATCGACGTGCTCGTTGTAGAACGCGGTCAGTCCGGCGATGCGGTTGGCGTGGATGGTCGGGAAGTCGTACATCCAGGCGATGTCCTCGTGGGAGGCGGTGTCGCTGTCGAACGACCAGTAGCTGCTCGTCGTCCCCTTGTAGGGGCATCGGCTCACCGTGTCGGAGCGCCGCAACTTGGTCCAGTCGATGGCCGCACGGTCGAGGTAGTAGCGGGTCGGCAGACCGGTCTCGAACAACTTGACGCAGTTGGGGGCCTCCGCCAGCACCACGCCGTCCACCTCGACTCTGACGCTGCTGCCGGAGCGCAGGGCGTCCACGCGGGAGTACGGGCTCCGGGGATGAACGAAGACCGGCTCGTCCTCCTCGAACCAGGAGTCCAGCGCCTCCCACTCGAAGCGCACGGTGTCGTGCAGGGGTCCCGGGGCGCCCTCTCCCCAGACCCACGCCGCCCCCGATCGGACCTCCGAGCCGACCCGCAGGGTGTGACGGTGCGCTGGGCCGGCACCGAGGTGCTCCATGTGCTTGTCGTCGTCGAGCACACCGTCCACCAGGTCCTCGAGCGGGATGCTGAACTGGGGATAGGCCTGCCACTCCCAGACGTACAGCGCGCGGCGGGTGTCGAAGACGACACGTCCGCCGATCATTCCCCGGATGCGGCGAGGTACGGGCTCGACGTGCCCGACCGGGACGATGAGGCTCGGGTGCAGGACACTCTCGGTTGCCATGGTGATCACCTTGGATTCGCTGAATGGTGCGCTCGCCGTGCCCGGTGTCTGCGGTCCCAGGATGACCGCCCTCGGGCCGACGGGCTTCACATGCTTGTGTCGTCACACGGTGCTGCGGATGGTGTTGTCACACCGATCCGGACCGCGTCCTGGTCCGACGGGAGTGACTCGATGACCGACGATGTCACAGATCGACGGGGCTCCCGGTCAGTGAGCTGTAACTGTTCCACACCTGAGGAGATCCGTCATGGACGCGCGTATCAACTACTTCGGCAACGCCCTGGCCGGCAAGGTCATGAAGCACCTCAATTCGGCCGGCGCGGCGGTGCACTCGGCTCTCCCGGTCGCCACTCAGGAGCTGGTGAAGATTCGTGCCAGCCAGATCAACGGCTGCGGCTTCTGCACCGACATGCACACCAAGGACGCCGCCGCCGCGGGTGAGGAGCAGCAGCGTCTGAACCTGGTGGCCGTGTGGCGCGAGGCCACCGTCTTCACGGAGGCCGAGCGCGCGGCGCTTGAGCTGGCCGAGCAGGGCACGCGCATCGCGGACGGCGCGGCCGGCGTGTCGGACGAGGCATGGGCGAACGCCACGAAGCACTACGACGAGGACCAGCTCGTCGCGCTGATCTCGCTGATCGCCGTCATCAACGCCTACAACCGCATCAACGTCATCAACCGGCAGCCCGCCGGCGACTACAAGCCCGGCATGTTCGGCTGAGTCAGCCGCCCCGGCTCGGCCGGCCGCAGGACCGTCCCTCGCCTGGTCGCCCCGACCTTCGACCAGGCGACGGACGCCGCCCTGTCCGGTCGAACGGTGTCCGCCCGGCTGCGCGGCGCCCGGAGCGACCGCCGCGGGCAACGGAATGCAGAGGGCTCCCGTGTCAGAACGCGACGCACTCGCCCCTCTGCGACGAGTCAGCACCGACGTGCTGGAAGTCGCCTACCACGAGACGGGTTCCGCCGGTGACGACACCGTGCTGCTCCTGCAGCGACATCCGCAGCTACGCGGACGTCGCCCCGCTGCTCGCCGAGAGCGGGTTCAGGGTCGTCGTCCCTTATCTGCGGGGCCACGGGCCCACCAGGTTCCTGTCCGAGTCGACTCAGCGCTCGGGTCAGCAGGCCGCTCTGGGAGCCGACGTCGTCGCCTTCCTGGACGCCCTGGGCGTGGAGCGGGCCTACCTCGCCGGATACGACTGGGGCGGGCGCGCCGCCAACGTCGCCGCGGCCCTGTGGCCCGAGCGCGTTCTGGGGCTGGTCTCGGTCAACAGCTACCTTATCCAGGACATCGGCGCGGCGATGGAACCCGTCGCACCCGAACGGGAAGCGGGCTTCTGGTACTTCTACTACTTCCTCACTGAGCGGGGCCGGGCCGGTCTGGCCGCCGACCCGCAGGGGGTCGCCCGGGTCATCTGGAAGCGGAACTCCCCCAAGTGGCCGTTCCGCGAGGAGCTGTGCGTGCCCGTCGCGCTGCGCCACGTCCCGGAGTCCGTGGGCATGCCCCGGGCGGCCGGGGACGTCACGGTCGGCACGGAGGGCCGGCGCGCACCGGTTTCGACGTCCCAGGCGCCGTCCTGGGCGCTCTGGCGCTCGCCCTGGTCACCTACGCGCTGACCGAGGCCCGGGACGGCGGACCGGCGGCCGTCGGCGCGGCCGTCGCCGGCGTCGTGGCGGGTGCCGTGCTCCTCCGCGTGGAGCGGCGCAGCAGCGATCCGATGATGCCGTTGTCGATCTTCTCGTCCCGGCAGTTCACCGCTGTCAACCTGATCACGCTGTACGTCTACGCGGGCACGGGCGGGTTCTTCTTCCTGACCGCTCTGCAACTGCAGATCGTCGTCGGGTACTCGGCGCTCGGCAGCCGGGGCGGCCATGCTGCCCAACACCGTGCTGATGCTGCTGTTCTCTTCCCACTCCGGGATGCTCGCCCGGCGGCTGGGGCCGCGGACACCGCTCACCGTCGGCCCGCTGGTGTGCGGAGCGGGCATGCTGATGATGCGGCGAGTGGGTCCGGGCGCGTCATACGTCCACCACGTCCTCCCCGCCCTGCTGGTGATGGGAGCCGGCATGGTCGTCATGGTCGCTCCGCTGACCGTGACCTTGCTGTCCTCGGTGGATGCCTCGAACGCCGGGCTGGCCAGCGGCATCAACAACGCCGCGGCCCATGCGGCCGGACTGGTGTCCGTGGCGGCGCTGCCCCTGCTGGTCGGGATGGGACCGGACGCCTACCGGTCGGACGCGGCCTTCGACACGTCGTTCAGCCGGGCCATGCCGCTGTGCGCGGGCCTGCTGGCCGTCGGTGCGGCCGTGGCCTTCGGCACGCTGCGGCAGACCGCCGCGGCTTCTCATCCGCTGCACGGGCGGACACACGGCTGGCTGATGGAGCCGCCGCTGGTGTCCCGCTTCGCCCATCACCGGGCCGCCGAATGACAACTTGCCGGGACCACCGGCTGTCACACCGGCGGATGCCCGCCGGTCTCGTTGTAGAGAGGACCGCTGCTCAGCGGTTCGCGCCGGCGCGTCGTTACGCGTCGGCCACAGGAAAGGAGCCAGATATGTCGTACCCGTACCCGGAGCAGAAGTACTGGGGAGAAGACGGTGAAGTCAGCGCCGTCTTCCGGCCGGCCACCACGCCGCCGGACCTCGGTGAGAGCGGTACCGGGCAGGACGCCACCCACTATCTGGCGACCACTGGTACCACGCGGGGCGAGTTCGGGCTGTACAGGGTGGAGATGCGGCCCAGGGCGGGCGGCCCCAAGACGCACTTCCACAAGCGGATTTCGGAGTCCTTCTACATCCTGGACGGCACGGTGCGCCTGTTCAACGGTGTGGAGTGGGTCGACGCGCGCAAGGGAGACTTCCTGCACGTGCCCCAGGGCGGGCTGCACGCCTTCCGGAACGACTCCGACGCCCCGGCCGACATGCTTCTCCTGTTCACCCCGGGCGCCCCGCGCGAGGAGTACTTCGAGCAGGTGTCGCAGCTGGCGCACGCCTCGGAGGAGGAGCGTGCCGCGTTCTTCGACAAGCACGACTCGTACTTCGTGGAATAGGGGACACCGACAGGCGGGGGGACAGGGGGGGGGTGTCCAGACGGGGGGGCGACCCGCATGATTGGGGGAGTGGATGTGTCGGTGGTTTTGTACGG
>NZ_JBVKBA010000039.1:0-56566 GCF_055639175.1 Streptomyces sp. NPDC107546
GTCGCCACCAGCAGTTTCCAGACGATCTCGCGAGATCTACCAGCAAGATCAACAGTCACAGGGAGTAGGCACACCACAGAAGTTGGACCAGAACCCAATCTCGTGAACAAGGCCAGGCATGGAAGGCCCGGAGCCGCTCTGCCGCCTTGCTGCTCAGCGAAATCATCGAAGGTGGAACCATGACAGGGGAAGCGCGAGGTCGTTCTGAGCAAGCAGGACCTTCGTGAGGTCACCGCGTTCGCCGCGGCATGCGCGGAGATGGTGCTGCAGATATTCGAGGCCGATCAGCCGGACGACTCGCGGCCTCGAGACGCTGTCGGTGCCGCCTGGGAGTTCGCCCAGGGTGGTGAGCGCGGCAAATCTCTGCGCGACACAGCGTCGGCGGCCCTCAAGGCAGCCAAGAGCGCGGACACCGCGGCTGCGCGCGAGGCGGCGTGGGCAGCGATGTCCGCGGCAGGCGCCGCCTACCTGCATCCGCTGGCCAAGGCCACCCAGGTCAAGCACATTCTCGGAGCTGGCGCTCACGCAGCCAGAGCGGCAGAACTCGTCGCCGGCGACGATCGGAGCGTTGGTGTCGAACACCTTGAGCAGACGGTGCGTCGTGCAACACCGGCCGTTGTCGACGTGCTCAAACGCTTCCCGGCGGCACCGGATCGCGGCGGACGGGTGGGTGAGTTGATCCGCATGTTGGACGCTGCCCTTCGTTTACCAACCCTCAATGAGTAACCTTCAGCCAGAAGGCGCGGACTCGCAACGAGGGTTGTCACGCACTCACTGACACAGCCGGTGGCCACCTCCCGAGTCACGCGGATGCTTGAAGCAGCGGTACGAAGGCCCACTGCTCGTCGAGTTACCGTCGGGTCCGGAGGCAGTCGCGGAGTCCTTGCCGATGGGATGCCGTTCTGCCTGGTGCGGACGACACGGCGGCCGCAACGGAGGTGCTGTTCCCTCTGCGGTCGAACTAAAGCGCCGCAGGCGCGGCCCCCGGCCCTGCACTCCGCACGTCGCCCTGCGCCACATCCCTCGCCACCTCGCGAGCGGCCCTGGCGAAGGCCTCCACCGCGCCGGTGGCGTGTCCGGCCCGCCACACCAGGCCGTAGCCGGTCGGCGCCGCGTCCGCGAAGGGGACGTGGGCAACACCGGGGCGGGTGTAGTACGTCGCTGTGTGCGCGGGTGCGAGCAGTGCGCCCTTACCGCCGGCGACCAGCATCAAGGCCTCCCGCATATCGGTCATGCCGGGGCCGCGGGCGATCGGCCGGCCGCTCGGTGTGTGTGCGGGACATGGTGGGCGAGCCAGTAGTCGGGTACGTTGCCGACGATCGTGAGCAGCGGTACGTCGGCCAGGTCCTCAAGGGACACCGAGTCCCGAGCGGCGAGCGGATGCGCCGAGCCGAACGCGAGGATGCGCTCCTCCGCGAGCAGCGTCGGGCCCTCACCCAGATCCTCCTCACGGACCGATGGTGCTCCGCAGGTCCGAGCCACAGACCAGCTGGGTCCTCCAGGGCTCGAAACGGATGACGTGGTATTCGGCCTCGTCGGGACCGCCCCGCTAGTACTGGACCGGGTCGTAGCCCACCCCTGGAGGGCTGCCCAGGCAACGGCCCGGGAAGTGTCGCACCCGGTTGACGCTGGACCAGGCCGCTGGCGGCTTCCACAGCAGCAGCTCGGTCTCCTGCCACATCGCGTCCGCCAGCTCCCACACGCGCGGCGCGGAGCTGTTCCGGGCTCCGGAACAGGGCCGGTGGCCCCCCGGCCGTTCCCCGCGCGCGTACACCGTCGGATGCCTTCGTGTTTGTGTGAGCCGGGCAGCTCGCACAAGCTGCCCGGCTGATTTCACCATCACCTTCACGACGGCGGAGGGTTCGGCAGCCGGTTTCACCGCCGGTGGCGCCGTCGAGGTCAGCTGCCGACGGGGTACCGGCTGGTGATCGCGACGCGGTTGAAGGCGTTCATCACGGTTGCCAGCCAGGCGATTGCCGAGACCTGGTCTGCGGTGAGTACGGCCGCGGCGGCGTTGAAGTCCTCGTCGCTGACGTGTCCATCCGGCACGCGTGTGATCGCCTCGGTCAGACGGAGGGCGGCGCGGTCGGTGTCGGAGAAGTAGCCGGTCTCTTCCCATCCGGGCAGCACGGCGATCCGGTCGGGGTTTTCGCCCTTCTTGAGGGCGTCGCGCGTGTGCATGCGCAGGCAGAACGCGCAGCCGTTGATCTGGGAGGTGCGGATCCTCAGCAGCTCGACCAGAAGCGGGTCGAGGCCCGCTGCCACGGCGGCCTTTTCCACCTCCGACGACAGGGCGATGAGGGTCTTGTAGGCGGCCGGGTGCTGCTCGCCGATGTTGACGCGCTGAGGGTTGGTCATGGTTCCTTCGGTTCCTTCGTGTGGTCCGCGCCGCGCTCTTCGAGCACGTCTTGGTGGTGGGTGGGGCGCGCTCTGGCAGGGGCGGAGCTCGTGAAGAGTGTTGCCGCCCCGCTGCGTGCCCCGGCTACGACTTCGGGTCGTTGATCTTGAGCTTGTCCCCGGTGTTGGAGACGAAGACGACCAGGAGCTTGGCTGGCTTGGTCCGGCTGACGTTCTGGGTGAGGACGTGGTGGGCGCCCGGCTGCTCGACCCAGTTCTCGCCCTGGTGGTAGGTGGTCACGGGCTTGTCGTCGAGCTTGCTGCGCACGGTGCCTTCGAGGACGTAGGCGTAGACGAACGCCTGGCCGTGCCGGTGCGGCAGCGCGGTTGCGCCGGGCGGGAAGACGACGATCGCTGAGGTGAACGTCTTGCCCTTCACATTCGGAAGGGCCTGCTGGAGCAGCGGTGTGAAGGTTTCGGAGGGGGCCGTCGCTGCCGCGACCGCCGCCTGTGCCTTGGCGTGGGCGGGCTGGTCGGAGGCCGAGCAGGCCGTGGCCGCAGTCAGCGTGGCCGCAGCCAGGAGGCCGGCGGCGATTCGCATTCCGATCACAATAGGTCTCCTGTTTCAGTCTTCCGTGACGCGGATGATCGTCTTGCCTGGGGTGCGCTTGCCGGGGGCGAACGCGGCGGGTGCCTCGGCGAGCGGCCGCACAGCACCGACGAACGGCTTGAGTCGGCCGTCCCTCAGGCGCGTGGCGAGATCGGCGAGCCGGGCGCGGTCGGGTTCGACGACGAAGAAGACCGTCCGCGCGTCCTTGGGCTGGACCTTCGGCGGCATGACGATGCTGACCAGCGTGCCGCCGGCGCGGACCAGGGCGGCCGAGCGGTCGAGGATGTCACCGCCGATCACGTCGAACACGACGTCGGCCTCGCCGGCGTCCTCCAGCGTCTCGGTCTGCAGGTCGATGAAGGTGTCGACGCCGAGTGCGAGTGCCCTGTCCCGGTCGGAGGTCCGGCCGGTGCCGATGACGCGGGCGCCGGCCTCGCGGGCGAGTTGTACCGCGATCGAGCCGACGCCGCCCGCGGCACCATGGATCAGGACGGTCTGGCCTGTGGTGAGGCGACCGTGGTCGAACAGACCCTGCCAGGCGGTCAGCCCGGAGATGGGCAGCGCGGCGGCCACCGTGTGATCGATGTCCGCCGGCAGCGGGGCGAGGTTGCGGGCCTCCACCGCGATGTACTCGGCGAGGGTGCCGTTGCGGGTCCAGTCGGCCAGGCCGAACACCCGCTGCCCGACGCTGAGGCCGGTGGTGCCGTACCCCAGCTCTACGACGACGCCCGACAGCTCGTGACCGGGCACGCTCGGCGTCCGGTCGCGGCCGGCGCGATCGGTCCACGTGGCGGGCCAGTCCAGCTCGCCACGGGTGAAGCCGGCGGCGTGCACCCGAACGATGACGTCGTTCTCGGCCGCATGGGGGTAGGGCATGTCCGTCAGGGACATCCCGGCAAGACCGGCGTCACGGTCCCGCACAGTGATGGCTTGCATACAGGTCCTTACTGGAGAGGGGGCGACCCGAGCGCACAGCCGGCTCGCGCGCAGGGCTCATGGCGGCTGCAGGTGGATGTATGCCGCTCTGCATGATCGATCTCACCTGCTGTCGAGATTCCTTCGTCGCCCGTTCTGCGTTCTCATCAGGGAGACGAGGTAGCCCCTCCGGGTGTGACAGCTCAGACGCGCTCGAGTTTGTCGGGGTTTATGACCCTGCGGTACGCGGTGATCAGACCGTTTGTGATCTGGACCGTGTCGACGGAGTAGACGCGGCCTTCCCGGTGGAACACGAGGGCGAGCTCGCCGCCGACCTCGGCGAAGTCGATGCGGTCCGGACGCCACTGGCGCCCCGTACGTACCATGACCTCGGCGACGCGCTCGCTGCCGTGGATGAGCTTGCGCGCCGCGAAGACCTTGCCGCCGCCGTCGGTGACGTAGACGGCGTCGGGGTGCAGGAGCCTGACCAGGCCGGCCAGGTCGCCGGCCTCGTAGGCGGCGCGGAAGACCGCGAGGACCCGTTCACGCTCCGCCTTCGACGCCTGCGGCGTGGACTGCTTCGCTTTGGCCACACGCCGTCGTGCCCGCGAGGCGAGCTGCCGGGCACCCGGCCCGGAGACATCCAGCACTTCGGCGATCCGGCCGAACTCAAGGCCGAAGACGTCGTGCAGGACGAAGGCCACCCGCTCCGGCGGGCTCAGCTCTTCCATGATCAGGAGCATCGCCGAACTGACCGACTCGTCGACGAGTACCGGCTGCGACGCGTCCGGCCCCGTCAGCAGCGGCTCCGGCAGCCACGGCCCGACGTAGGTCTCGCGGCGGAAACGGGCACTTTTGAGAATGTCGTACGACCGTCGCGCGGCCACCGTCACCAGCCAGGCCCGCAGATCACCGATGTCCTGCAGATCCGCTCCGGCCGCCCGCAGCCACACGTCCTGGGTCACATCCTCGGCATCGGCCACACTCCCCAGCAGCCGGTAGGCCACACCGAAAACCGCGGGCCGGTGCCTCTCCCATTCGACTCCGAGCGAGTCATCCTGCTCAGACCGTCCGGGCTCGTACCCGTCACCCATACGGATCGCAACCTCCTCCAGCCTGCCGATCCAGCGTAGCTATGCGAACTCGGGAAGCCCGCTCTGACACGGCAGCCGTAAGTCGTGATCAAGCTGCTTTGGGGCTGGTGCCGGCGTAGGGCGGTGTTTCATCGTGGAGCCACCATCCCTGAGGCAACGTCCCACCCGGACCCCACTCGCTGCGGCGCGCTCAGGAGCGGGTCCGTTCGCTGAGAGTCTCGCTTTCCCAGCCCGTGCGCATCGGGTCGCCGGTGGGCCTGTGAGCGCGCGTTCGTCCGGCGTGGAGGGCCGCAGCCAAGGACAGCGCCCCGACGAAGCCGACGTACAGGTAGCCCGTGGTCTCCAGTCCCCATGAGGGCGCCGCGAGCCCGGCCGCGAGGGACGGAAGACTCAGCGCCGCATAGCTGATCACGTAGACGGCCGAGAAGACCTCCGAGCGCGACTTCGCGGTGGTGACCGCGCTGATGGCGCGGAGGCTGCCGTTGAACGTCAGGCCGACGCCCAGCCCTGCGACGACCGATCCGCCCAGGTATACGGCCGGCGACGCGACAGCGATGGCCACCGCCAGCCCGGACGCACCCAGAGTCAGGAGAACCGCCCCCAGCAAGGTGGCGAGCCGTGCCGTATGCCGAACGGACCACAACCCGCCCACGCTGTTGGCCAGAAACAGCGCCGCGATGCTGAGCCCGCCCGCAGCGCCGGACCGCACATGCAGGACATTGCTCACCAGGGACGGAGTGAGCGCCAGGAACAGACCCGTGACGGACCACCCCGCGACGAGGGCGGGAACGGAGGCGAGGAACGCCGACCGTGTCTCCCGAGGAACCCGCACCCTCGGTCGCAACGACGCCAGCCAAAACGCTCGCGGGGCGAGGGTCTCAGGGATCCTGAGGATGACCGCGGCCAGAACGAGGAAGGCCAGCGTAAGGACGGGAAAGACATATGCATCGGGACGTGAAGTCGACTGAACCAGCAACCCCACGACTCCCGCACCGGCGGCCATGCCGATACTCGTGCCCACCGCTGTCATCGTTGGCCCCAGATGCGGACGTCGCTCGGGCGAGAGATCGACCAATCCGGCGGCGAGACCGCCCGTGGCCGTCCCCGTGGCGATGCCCTGCACCACCCGGGCGATCAGGAGGGAGACGACGCCGTCGGCCGTCCAGAAGATCGCCGTGCTGGCCGCCGCCACCAAAAGGGCGGCGACCAGCACAGGGCGGCGACCCAGGTGGTCGCTCAGCGATCCGACCGTCAGCAGCGCGCCGAGCAGACCCACGACGTACACCGCGAAGACCACCGTCAGCATCGTGACCGACAGGCCCCAACGCTCCCGGTACAGCGGGTAGATCGGTGACGGTGCGCTCGCCGTGGCCATCATCACCACATTGGCGCAGACCAACACGGCGAAGGACGCACCTCGCCCGAGACGACGCCCGTCGCGAGGGCGACTCACACGTTTCATCACGTTGTCTTTGGTGGCGTCCTGATCAGCTCGGCCAGGGAGCGCCGATGATGCGCTCGACCGTGGTTGTGCGACGGAAGCCGGGAACGAAGTGCTCCAACACATCCGAATTCACGGTTCCGTTCGTGGTCTCCGGGCGGTACTTGAGTCCGTCGACGAAGGCCTGCAAAAACTCGTTCTTGAAGTCGCCCCGCGGATGGACGGCGGTGATCTCGTCCACCTGGCTGCGATCCAGCTCGTCCAGACCGAAGCCGAGCACGTCGGTCAGAACCCCGAAATTCGTGATGGCGATCTCCGGCCCCATCCGCCCGGGAATTCCCGGGGTAGTGTGCAGCGCGATCGCCGTCCACACCACGTCGGCGGCCGTGGCCGGGAAACCGCGGTCGAGCATGAACTTACGTGCGTGGTCGGCTCCATCGACCTCGAAGCGCTGCTCCACGTCGGAAAACGGCGTCAAGAGGCCGGTGTCATGAAACATGGCGGAGAGGTAGAGAAGCTCCGGGTCGGGCTCCAGGCCGAGCCTGCGAGCATGAATGACGCCGAAGACGAAAACGCGCCGGGAGTGATGGTAGATGAGGGGGCTGGTCATCTCCTGCATGAGGCGGGTGGCTTCGGCGACCGCCGCCGTTTCAGGAATCTCTACCCCCGCGATGATCTCGCTCATGGGCTCTGTGCCTTCCGATATCAGTGTGCTTCGAATGGACGGTGCGTCCTTCTTCCACACTGCGACCAACCGGCGTCCGGCGCCGCCTCGGTCCGGCCATGAATCACCCGGATCCGGACAGGCGGGCAGCGGGGGCTCGGGCTCCGCCACGCATCGGGTCGCGTCCTCGTCTGTGACAGGTGAAACTCCTGGACGTCGCGGCCCGGCAGAGATACCGGCAGAGATATTCGCGGAAGCGAACCGGCTCGGTACCGACCACAAGATCGTGCGTGTCACCGAGGGTTGCCGATGTCATCTCGCTACACCTCGGCGGGCGTGATCGCCGCCCAGGCCGTGCAGTCGTTTCTCTGGCACGCCGTACCCGCGCTTGCGACGAAGCGGTGCACCGGCATGAACGACGACTCCATCGTGCGGGTGCTGCAGGTGAGCCGTCGTACCGTGCACAAGCGCGTCAGCCGTGCAGCAGGCCTTCATCCAGGCGGGTGGCTTCAGGTGCGGGTTGTGTACGCCAAGTACCGTTCGGCCGTCGGCTGCGTCGGGAGGGGCACACGGGCTCGAACGCCGAGATCCACGACGGCTCGCCTGGTCGGCGTCCGATAGCTCCCGAGCCTCGGCGCCATCGGCACCGTCGACGACGGCCTGCGGATCGGTGCGCCGGCCCGCCCTGAGCGACGTGGCACAGGCCCCGGGACGGCTCCCCGCTCTCAGGCCGTCCTCGAGGCCGCCTCCGCGCGGCTGCCGAAGCCGGGCCGGACGATACAGGGCGCATTCACTCCGTGGTGAACACCTCGTCGTATTCGAGGCGAGGCAGCCGCGGGAACCAGGCTTGCTCGCCCGGCTTTCCGATGTTCACCACGGCGAGCACCCCATGATCACCGTCGGGGAAGAACTCCTTGTTGATGCCCTCGGCATCGAATCCGGTCATGGGACCGGCCGCAAGACCGGCGGCACGAACGCCAAGGATGAAGTACCCCACCTGAAGGGCAGCGTTGAATCGTGCGGACTTGACGCGAACCTCGCGCTCGGCGAAGAAGACGTCCTTGGCCTGCGGAAAGTGTGGAAACTGAGCAGGAAGTTCCCGGTGGAACTCGTAGTCGGCCGCGAGGAGCACGGTCAGCGGCGCGGCAGCGGTCTTGGCCTGGTTGCCCTCGGCCATGTGCCGAACCAGGCGCTCGCGGGCGGCCTGGGACCGGATGAGGACCGCACGAAGCGGCTGCTGGTTCATGGAGGTGGGCGCGAACTTCACCAGATCGTAGATGGCGCGCACCTGCTCGTCCGTCACGGGTTCGTCCGTGAAGGCGTTCGCGGAGCGTGCGTCGCGGAAGAGAATGCTTTGGGCCACTGCGTCGATGACGAGAGACATGGATACCTTCGAGTCGTGGGACGTGGAGGGCTGACAAATTGCCGGCTCGCAGCCGCACGGAAACGCCGTCACCGACAGGTCGGCGACATGAGGGAGGGTGGCGATCCGCCGGGGTCTGCCGTGTTTCGCGACTCTACGAGCGTCGCCGCCGACATCCATCGCTTGAATGAGGTATTTCGCCGGAGGTAGTCAGGGGCTGCGGCTGTCGACTTCCCCTGTGCTGCTGACGGCGGGGCGGATCGCGAGCGACGCGCCGTCCGACACATCGGCCACCGCCCCCACGGCCGTGGCGACCGCCTTGTCCATCTTTTCCGCTCGGTCTCTCGCCAGTTTGCGCCGGTCTGCAGGCATTACAACGGCGGTTGAGCCTCAGAAATGTGGACAATCCGGATATCGACCGACCGATACCTCGTTCCACGGTCCAACGCCTTGGCGTCCTCCGACATCCCCCAGACAGGTGATATCGGTCGCGATCCCCTAGTCCTGGTGTCAGCGCCTGTCGCACGAACAAGGTATTTCCATGCCGCTTCTCCTTATCGCTCGCGGATTCCGTTGACGCCCGTCGTCCAGGTGTCGACGCTTTCCTTCATACACAGATGAGTGGCGGGAACCGAGGACATTCTCATGAAGACATTCGTGCATCGGGGACAGATCACCAAGGTGGCGTTCGGCAGCGGTACACGCAGCCGTATCCCTGAAGAGGTCGATGCTCTCGGAGGCCGTCGGGTGCTCATCCTGTGCACACCTGCTCAGGTGGAACAGGCAGCGCAGATAGGCGACCAGCTCGGTGCCGCGGCAGCGGGAACCTTCGGCGAAGCGGTCCCGCACACCCCTGTCGAGGTCACGGAGAAAGCCGTCGCGTACGCCAGATCCGTGGGAACGGACACCGTGCTGGCCATCGGCGGTGGCTCGGCCATCTGCCTGGGCAAGGCGATCGCCGCGCGGACCGGTCTTCCGCAGCTGGCGCTGCCCACCACCTATGCCGGCTCGGAGATGACGCCGATCCTCGGAGAGACCGAAGGCCGCAGGAAGACGACCCGGCGGCTGCCGGAAGTGCTGCTCAAGACGGTGGTGTACGACGTCGACCTGACGCTCACGCTTCCCGTTGCGGTATCGATGGTCAGCGGCGTCAACGCGATGGCGCACGCCGTGGAGGCCCTGTACGCACAGGGCCGAGACCCGGTCGCCTTCCTGATGGCGGGAGAGGCGCTCGATGCCCTCACCCGATCCCTTCCGGTCATCGCGCGGCGTCCGGACGACGGCGAGGCGCGGTCGGATGCGTTGTACGGAGCCTGGCTGGCGGGCACGTGCCTCGGCACGGTGGGCATGGCCCTGCATCACAAGGTGTGCCACGTACTGGGCGGCACATTCGGGCTTCCGCACGCCGAAACCCACGCAGTCGTCCTGCCGCACGTCGTCGCCTACAACGGGCCGGCCGCCCCCGAGGCCATGACGCGCATCGTGCAGGCGCTGGCGGGCGACGACGCCGCGGGCGGCCTCTTCGACTTCGCCGGACGGCTCGGCGTCCCCAGGGCACTGCGGGACCTCGGCATGCCGGAGTCGGGGATCGAGCAGGCGGCCGAACTCATCGTGCGGGACGGGTACTGGAATCCGCGTCCAGTGGATCGGACCGCTGTCCGCACCTTGCTGACCCGCGCCTGGGCCGGGGAGCCGCCATCGACGTCAGCCGGCAACGAACTTCCCCAGCCCAACTCCGTCATCTAACACTCAATCGTCACAGGAGCGCGCCATGCGGGATCTGACCAGCGACACCATCACCGAAGCCGTGATCTCGACCATGCGGGACACCAAGGACTCCCGCCTCGCGGAGATCCTTGAATCACTGGTGCGGCACCTCCACGCCTTCGTCCGGGATGTCGAACTGACGGAGGACGAGTGGGCCCGGGGAGTGGACTTCCTGACGCGCACCGGGCACATGTGCACGCCGACGCGCCAGGAATTCATCCTGCTGTCCGACGTGCTGGGCGTCACCATGCTGGTCGACGCCCTGAGCAATCAACGCCCCGCCAAAGCCACGCAGAACAGCGTCCTGGGCCCCTTCTTCAGGGAGGACCGGCCGCAGTACGCCGACGCCGCCGACATCTCCGGAGGCCTGCCCGGTACCCCGCTGTTCTTCGAGGGGCGGGTCGTGAACGGTGAGGGAGCACCGGTGACCGGCGCAGCGGTGGATGTCTGGCACAGTGACGCGGAGGGCCACTACGACGTGGACGTGCCCGGCCGAGTCGACCCGGCCATGCGCGCCCTGTTCCGGACCGACGAGACGGGACACTTCAGTTTCCGTTCCATTCGCCCGTCCAGCTACCCGATACCCGGTGACGGCCCGGTCGGCGAACTGATGAGCGCAACCGGCAGATCGCTCATGCGTCCCGCGCATGTGCACCTGCTGATCGAGGCCCCGGGATTCCAGCGCGTGACCACCATGCTGTTCCCTTCGGACGACCCGAACCTGGACGCGGATCCGGTGTTCGGGGTCAAGGAGTCGCTGGTCGAGACCTACAACACGTATGCGGCCGACGCCGGGCCCTGCCGCGGGCTGACCGACGTGCCGTACACCCTGCTGCGCCACACCTTCGTCCTGGAACCCCTCCCCGCAAACTGAGCGTCGCTGCCGCCGCATCGGCCACCTGCACGTCAGAAGAAGCTCGAAGTGCCTTGAGCTCGGCGCAGCGCGATCCGTCCACCACCCGCGCGATGACCTCGCGTACGTCACAAGGCAGCCACCCCGCCTTCTCGCCCTGCTCGACCGATAGGCCGCCAACGCACCCACCGGGACGGTGCGTTCATCCAGTGCCCCGCACATCAGGCCGACGCTGTTCCCGACTTTCACGGAGGTCCTCCGATGACTGAAACCCTTGATATGACAGCCGATTTCAGAGCCACGATGAGCCGACTCGCCACGGGTGTCAGCGTGATCACCACCTGCTCCGGAACGACGCCCATCGGCATGACAGCGAGCGCCGTGTCCGCCCTGTCCCTGGAGCCGCTGCAGTTGCTCGTGTGCATCGACAACCGCCTGTACACGCGAACCGCGATCGCGGAGCACGGCCGTTTCGCCGTCAATGTCCTCGGCGAGGGCAGCGAACCCCTGGCGCGGAACTTCGCCGTCTCCAAACCGGACAAGTTCGCGGGCGTCGAGACCTTCGACGACCACGGTGTGCCGTTGTTGAAGGACGCCATCGCGGCTGTCGTGTGCGATGTCGCCGAGGCACTCCCCGGCGGCGATCACACCATCTTCGTGGGTGACGTCCGCCACTGCGCGCACCGCGTGGACGGCCGACCGCTGCTGTACTTCGCGGGAGGTTTCGGCTCGCTCAGGGCTCCGCACTAGTTCCGGTGGCATCGGCCCCGAGGAGGCCGCTGCGGGCTCCTGACCGGCCCATTACCGCCCCCGATGTCCGGCTCTTGCGAGCGAGCCATGGCCGTCGGGGGCTCCGCCCGTCCTGACGACTCCACGGAAGGTGCCATGACCAGCTCCGTGCCGACCTTCAAGCTGCATCCTCCGGCCCAGCCCCCGCACCTGCTGACACGGCCGCGTCTGCTGCGTCGGCTTGACGCGGTGACCGAGCCCGTGGTGGTGGTCTCCGCACCGGCCGGCGCCGGAAAGACGGTGCTCCTGACCGAGTGGTCGCGAGGCCTGGCGGCTCGCGGAGAGTGCGCCTGGGTCAGCCTGGACACGTACGACAACGCCCCGGGCCGGCTCTGGGCCGGCATCCTGCGGGCGTTGCACCACGCACGACCGGAACTGCCCGCCCACCTCGAAAGCGACGAGTGGACGCTCGGCGCATGGCCGGAGGAGATCCTGCCAAGCCTGTTGACCGGACTGGGCGGAGGGGGACCGCTCACGCTGATTCTCGACGGACTGGAAGCCATCACGGACATCGACGCGGTCCGCAGCCTGGCGGATTTCCTGACGAGGCTCCCTCAGGGACTGCGCGTCGTTGTGTCGACCCGGCACGTTCCCGGAAGGCCCCTTCCGGCCCTGCGCGCCCGAGGTCTGGTCGCCGAACTCGACCAACACGACCTGGCCTTCACCCCTGAGGAAGCAGAGGCAGTGCTCAGCGATCTGCTCGGGTCCGCACCGAGCGCGGACACTGCGGGCGCGCTGTACGAGGCCACCGAGGGATGGGCGGCGGGGCTGTGCATCATGGGGCGCACCCTCGCACGCTCGGCGAGAGAGGCCGGCACGGCAGGGGACCTGGCCCGCGGCAGGCAGGCGGTCACCGAGTATCTGGCCACCGAGGTGCTCTACCGGCTCACCACCGAACAGCGCGAGTTCCTGCTGCGTACCACTGTGCTCGACGAGCTGAGTGCCGGTCCGTGCCAGGCCCTCGCCGGGGACCGAGCGGGCGTGCTGCTGCGCGAGCTCGCACGGACCGTGCAACTGCTGGTGCCCGTCGCCGCCGATCCGTCGGCTTACCGGCGTCACCCAGCACTGTCTGCGCTGCTGTCCGACGTCCTCAAGTCCGAAGGGCCGGACACCGTCGTGTCCCTGCACCGGTCGGCGGCTCGGTGGTATTCCCGGCAGGGGAAGACGACCGCTGCCGTACAGCACTGGGTACTGGGCGGCGACGAGTCCGCTGCCGTCGCGGCGGTCCTCGACGGCTGGGAACAGGCGATCTCGGCAGGCCGTAACGTGGAGGTCTCGCATTGGCTGGACCTCTTGCCGCCCCGAACCGTCGCCGCCGACGCAAGACTGTGCGTCGTGGCGGCGATGGCGGCTCTGTCGGGGGGCGCCCCGGAAACGGCCCGGCGCTGGCTGGACGTGGCCCAGCTCAGACAGACCGGACCGGAGACAGTCGGCGAAGGCAGCACGGTGTCCGATGCGGCAGCCGTCGCTCAGGCCGTGGCCTGCTGTCTCAAGGGGGAGGTCCTGACCGCCGACCATCTCGCCGAGTCCGCCGTTGCCGGCACCATGCCGTTGACTTTCTGGCGCGCCCTGGCCTGTACGGCCCGCGGTACCGCTCTGCTGTGGTCCTGCCGGTACGAGGAGGCGGAAGCGCTGCTCGGTGAGGCGACCCGTGACGCGCATGCCGCCGGGCACGGCCTGGCGCTCGTCCGCGCGCTGGGCCTGGCGGCGGTGTGCGCGCTCCTGGCCGGACGGCACGAGTCGGCGCGGCTTCTGAGCGACGAGGCTCTCGACGCCGCCGCGACGGCCGGACTGGGCGGACACTTCGTCACTGTGTCCGCCTACATCGGCCGGGCCGGACTGCTTCTCGAAGAGGGAAAGGTCGATGACGCCGAACGGGCTCTGGCCGACGCGGAGGCGGCGCTCGCGGGATTGCCCCGGACCGGAAGCGAACCCCACCTACGTGCCTTGTCCCACTTCACGCGGTCGCGGCTGGAGAGCGCCAGGCACCACACGAACGCGGCGCGGCAGGCCCGCGAGGCAGCCGAGCGCGCGGTGGCCCAGTGCGAGTCGCCAGGAGTCCTGACCGGCCTGCTCTGCCAAGCGGGCAAGGACACGGACGTGACGCCTTCCGCGCCTGTCCACCAGGACCTGTCTCCGGGGGAGCGCCGGGTGCTGCGCGCCCTGTGCGGTCCGCTGACGCTGCGTGAGATCGCCTCCGAGCTCTACGTGTCACACAACACCGTCAAGACACAGGTGCGGGCGATCTTCCGCAAACTCGACGCCCACGACAGGAGCGGAGCGGTGGCCAGGGGCCGGGAGTGCGGCGTGCTCTGACCCGGGCCCTGACACCGTGCTACGAGGCGTCCTGGCGTCAGGCGTAGCTCGCTGCGGGACGTTGACCACCGCGCGGGCCGCGCAGAACGCCCGGCAGGCTGCACCCAGCTCACGGAAGCCCTTGTAGTGCTCGCTGAAGCGTGGCTGTTTGCGCAGCGTTACCGGCGCTCGTAGCCGACGCTCCTGGTGCCGGGGCAGTCCCTTGCATGGTTCAGACGGGAGCCGGCTGCCCCTGGGCCCCAGCGGGCTTCCGGGCTGCCTTTGGACCCCAGCCGGCTCCCAGGTCTCATTCCACACCAGTACGCGGAACGACGGCCAGGCCAGATCGGACAGGTGTCCCTCGTTTCCGGACGTGCCGGCAACCGCCCGCCTCGCTTCGGGGCGGTGTTGTCGCAATGCGAGGGCGCTGTATCCCCTTTCCGGCCATGAGCAGCTCGTGCACGTGCGACTGCGCCGAGGCCGGTCCCGCGCCGGTCGACTGTCGCCGCCCGCGGACCCCGCGTCCGGATCTGTGGGATGCATGTCCGTTCGGACAGCTCCAGCTACCGGACCGGTTTGGGACCGTGGACATGAATCGGAGCGACCCATTCCTCGGCCTTTCCCTTCAGGAGACCCAATGCCCGAAACGATTGCCGGGATCACGGTCCCGGACACCGCCCTGGTCCGCGAGGCGACCGCTCTGGTGCGCCAGTCGGCCGACGACACGCTGTTCCACCACTCCCGCAGGGTGTTCCTCTGGGGAATGCTCAAGACCGCTGCCCGGGGACTCGAGGTCGACGCCGAGCTCGCCTACGTCGGCGGCCTCTTCCACGATCTCGGGCTGACGGCCGACTACCGCACGAAGGACCGCCGCTTCGAGCTCGACGGCGCGGAGGCGGCGTACGGCTTCCTGCGTGACCACGGCCGCAGCGAGGAGGAGGCACGAAACGTCTGGCTTGCGATCGCGCTGCACACCACGCCGGAGGTTCCCCTCCACCTAGCGCCCGAAGTCGCCGTGGTGACGCTCGGCGTCGAGACCGACGTCCTGGGCCTGGACCTCGAGCAGATCACCCCGGTACAACGTGCCGAGGTCGTCGCCGCCCACCCACGACCGGATTTCAAGAACCGCATTCTCCAAGCCTTCTACGACGGCATGGCCGACCGGCCGGACACCACGTTCGGCACCATGAACGACGACGTCCTGGCGCACTTCGACTCCACCTTCCAGCGCAAGGACTTCGTCACTGTCATACGGACCAACGCCTGGCCCGAGTGACCTGATTCGCGATCACACTTGGCGGCGTCGCGGGTTCACCAGCGGTCGGCAAGGAGCCGACCCGGCGCTCTTGGCCCAGGTCGGCCCACCGAGCGGCCCGCTGCGCCGCCAGTTGGAGCGGGCCAGACGGCGAGGGACTCTGCGGCTCTGGGACGCCGGGGTTTGATCAAGGAATTTGATCAAGGAAAGGAGCCGACAACCGCATGACCGTCCATCGTGTCGCCTTCCTCGTGTTCGACGGAGTGAAGATGCTCGACGTCTCCGGCCCGGCGGAGGTGTTCGCGGAAGCCAATGCTCTCGGCGCGTGTTACTCGCTGCGCTACACCTCTTCGTCCGGCGAGTCGGTACGCACGTCGATCGGTACGCTCCTGCCCGTGGACGCGGCTGCGGCAGAGGTCGACGTCGACACACTCGTCGTCGCGGGTGGGGATCCAACTCGTCACTGAGCCGATCCCGTCAGATCTGACAGAGGCCGTCCGGCTGCTGCGTGCCCGCACACGCAGGCTTGTCTCCGTTTGCACCGGCTCGTTCGTTCTCGCTGCCGCAGGCCTGCTTTCGGGACACCGCGCGACCACTCACTGGCGCCACGCCCAGCTGCTCGCGCGCGCCCACCCCGACATTCACGTCGAGCCCGATTCCCTCTTCGTCGAGGATCGTGACATCTTCACCTCGGCGGGTGTGACCGCCGGTATCGACCTGGCGCTTTCCCTCGTCGAGCATGACCACGGTGCGGATCTGGCACGTGACGTCGCCCGAAACCTGGTCATGTTCATGCAGCGCCCCGGAGGGCAGTCCCAGTTCTCTGCACCGCTGAAGGTGAGCGTGCCGCGCACGCCCGCACTGCGGGCAGTCATCGACCTCGTCTCGGCGCAGCCCGCGCTCGAGCACAGTACGGATGCGCTGGTGGCCCTCGTCGGTGTCAGTTCGCGACATCTCACCCGCCTGTTCAACGCGGAACTCGGCAGGACCCCGGCCAAGTTCGTCGAACACATGCGACTGGATCACGCAAAGGCCCTCCTCGACGCCGGTCACAGCGTGTCCGAGAGCGCCCGAGCCGCCGGGTTCGGCAGTCCCGAGACGCTGCGACGGGCCTTCGTGGCCCGACTCGGCGTCTCACCCGGCCATTACCGCGCCCGGTTCGCGACGACGCACACAAACCCGCGCCGCCCCCAGTGAAGTCGGTCTTCAAACGCCGCTGGTCCTGAACGGCGATCGTCTTTTACCTCCGGGCG
Source organism: Streptomyces sp. NPDC107546 (assembly GCF_055639175.1). Lineage (NCBI taxonomy): Bacteria > Bacillati > Actinomycetota > Actinomycetes > Kitasatosporales > Streptomycetaceae > Streptomyces > Streptomyces sp. NPDC107546. The sequence goes on from NZ_JBVKBA010000039.1 coordinate 16,637, forward strand.
AAGCTCGGCCCGCGACCACAGAGGAACCGGCGGTGAGCCGTCGACTTCAACGTCCCCGGACAAACCCCGCCTGCGCGTGGCGAGCCGTGCCGAAGCGGCGCTGATAGGCAGTGGGACTGATGGACAACTCCCGTGCGAACACTCGGCGCAGACTCTCGTAGCTCGGGAATCCCGCCAAGGCGGCTGCCTGGGTCGCGGAATGCCCCTGATCGAGGAATGCCTTGGCGAGGTCGAACCGGATCGACTCGACGTACCGGGCCGGCGTGGTGGACAGCTCCTCACGGAACAGCCGCGTGAGATGGCGGGGGCTGACATTGAGATGCTTGGCGAGTTCACCGAGGGAGTGATTGCCCGCAGGATCGGCCTGGACCAGGTCGATGACTCTGCGCAGCGCGGGAGACCTGGGCGGCGGGGCCTGCAGCGGGGCGGAGAACTGCGACTGACCGCCCGCGCGTTGCAGGTAGACCACCAGGGCGCGGGCGACGTCCCGGCTGAGTTCGGGCCCGTGGTCCTCCTCCACGAGAGCCAGCGCCAGGTCGATACCGGCGGTGACGCCCGCCGAGGTGTACGTGGTGCCGTCGCGTACGTAGATGGCGTCGGGCTCGACACGGGTCTTCGGGCACCGGGCGGCGAGTTCGCCTGCGACCTTCCAGTGAGTGGTGGCACGCTTTCCGTCCAGCAGGCCGGTGGCAGCCAGGACGAACGCCCCGGAGCAGACGGAGGCGACACGGCCGGAGCGGGCCGCCAGGTCCCTCGCGGCCTCGACCAGATCGCGCGTGACGGGAGTCCTGGGATAGATGTCGCCGCCCGGCACCACGAGCGTGTCCGGGGCCGGCTCGGAGGCGGGGCTGCCGTCGACGGTGATCCGGATGCCGACCGACGACGTGATGTCGGCACCGTTCGTCGACAGCAGGGTGATCCTATAGTCGGCGCCGAGTCGATTCGCTTCAGCAAACACCTCGGCGGGGCCTGAGACGTCCAGGAGTTTCACCCCGTCGTAGACGAGCATGGCCACCCGGTGGTGCATGTCGGAACTCCCGGTTCTCTTCCTCAGGCATCTGGGTCCGGTGACTGGCGGCCGTCGAGGCCGCGCATACGCCGCGGTCCGGACCACGGAGGACGACTACCGCCCACTCATCCTGCGCCGCATCGGAAGCGCGGACGTCATGAACGACATCATCGCAGGGACGGCCCGGTCGTGACGGCCGGCCCCGGACTGGAAGCGATGCCGGTGACTGCACCGGTGATGAGCGCGACAAGCCGCATGATCTCTCCCTGACGGGACGGACAGGAGGGCGCAGCCCCGGCCATCCGGGGCGCCTGCAGCCAGGAATCGGCGGCGAGCGCGGCAGCCACGGCATCCCTGCATGTCGGCACCTCACCTTCACCCCTCGCATCGGCTGCTCCGTGAATTCTGGATGATTATGAGCAGGGATTACGTTACAATCATCGATTGTAACGGATGGCCGGAGTGGCCCGGCTGCCGACGATCTCTGCGCCGGAGGACGGTCATGGCGAGCGACTACGAACGCGGTCGAGTGGGGTTGCTCCTCGTCGACCTGGTCAATGAGAACTTCTCGGAGCACGGCAAGGCCTACTCCATCTACGCACCGGAGTACGAACGGCTGGACACGATCGACAACCTGAAGAAGCTCATCGCCGGGGTGCGGCGGCACAAGGGCATTCCCGTCTTCTACTCGAGGACCGCCTTCACCGATGACGACTACTCGTCGTGGAAGCACGTCTCAGGGATTCACCGGCAGATGTTCGACAACCGGCTGTTCGAGGTGAACACCTGGAACACCGAGTTCTACGAGGACCTGGCTCCCCAGCCGGGTGACGTGATCCTAGCGCCGCACAAGAGCCTCGACGTGCTCCACCACACCGACCTGGAGTTCCAGCTGCGGCAGCGGAACGTCGAATACCTGGCCATCGCCGGAGTCTCCGGGATCATGGCCGTGGAGTCGACGGCCCGCACCGCGATGGAGCGCGGCTACCACGTCACGACGTTCACCGACGCGATCGCCGCTCCCGGTGGGCTTGTCACGTACCAGGCGATGATGCGCGGCCTGAACATGGTCTCGCACAGCGTGGTCAGCGTCGACGACTTCCTGGCCTCGCTCGACATGCCGGCGACGTAACACTTCACCGTCAGTGCGGGGTGAAGGGAGAGACCGGGGCGTGCATCGGGCACGAGTGGGGCCGACGGGCGTCCGGGACCGGTTCGTGGCATCCGATCCCGGACTGCTCAGGCTGCTGTCCGGGCTCAGCGCGGTCTGCTCGGTGCTGCTGGCGCTGGGGGCCCTCGCGGCGATGCACGCGCCGGTACCGATCCTGGTGGCGGGTGCTCTCACCGCCATGGTCAGCACGGTGGCGATCACCGAGCGCCGACCGCACGACCAGGCACTGACCCTCGCGGCCGGAGTGCCCCTCGCGCTGGCCGTCATGGCGGTCGGCAGCGCACTGACGCCGTACCGGGTCCTGGCGGACGTGGTGTTCGTAATGATGATCTTCGCCGCCATCTACATCCGGCGGCTGGGCCCGCGCGCGACCACGCTGGGCGTCTTCGCCTTCCAGCTGTTCTTCGTGACCCAGTTCGTCGAGACCCGCCCGGAGCAACTGCCGCAGCTGTGCCCGGCCGTGCTGGTGGCCTTCGGCAGCTCGGCGCTGATCCGCTTCGCCATCCTGCGCTCGCCGCCGGAGCGGACGCTGGCACGGCTGAACCGGGCTTTCCGGCTGCGGCTGGGGCTGGTCCTCGACGCGCTGATCGAGATGGCCGAAGGCGGACCGGAGGCGCCGCGAACCGAGCGGGCGGTTGACGACCTGCGCCGGCATGCGGCCCGGCTGCACACGGGCGCGTTGATGATCCAGAATTGGCTGGGCACCGGAGCGCCGGACCAGTCCACGGCCACCGCGATCCAGCGCCGCGTGACAGCAGCAGAGACGGCCGTGGAACGGCTGGCCATCCTCGTGATGCGGCTCTTGTGGCCCGGTGCCGACATCGACACCCTGACCCGGCATCTGACGAACGTCCGCCGTGCCGGCTCCTGCCTCGACGCTCGGGAGGCCCTGACGCTGCCCGTGCTCATCTCGGAGCTGCGCGCGCTGCGCGTGGCGATCGGCCCCGGTCGGCTGCGACCGGCGCCCACCGATCCCGCCGAGGTCCGCGACGGGCTGCTCGGCCACCGCAACGACGAGCACCCGTCCGACGCGTCCTCGTCGACGCCGGACGTCTTGCGCTCCGTCGGGGACCTCGCCCGCACCCTTCGCGACCTGTGCCTGCCCGCCGACGCGCCCACTTCGGCTCCCCAGGACTCCCCCGAGGCGCCACGGTGCACCGGGGAGCTCGAGGCGGAGGACTCCGGCCCGGCGAAGGACGTCGCACCGGGGCTGGAGGGCACCCGCGTCCGTCCCACCACCCGGACCGCGCTCCAGGTCGCCACCGGATCGGCGCTGGCCATCGGCGGCGGTGAACTGCTGTCGCCCCAGCGCTGGTACTGGGCGGTGTTCACGTGCTGGGTGGTGTTCATCAGCACCACCTCCACCGGTGAGGTCCTGGTCCGGGGATACCGCCGGCTGCTCGGCACAGTGATGGGTGTCGTCGCCGCGCTCGCACTCGCCGCCCTGATCGGTGACGATCCCCGGCTGGCGTTCGCCTTGGCGGTCCTCGGCGTGTTCGGGATGTACTACACGACCGCGGTGTCCTACACGCTGATGTCCTTCTGCGTCACCACCATGATCGGCATGCTGTACACCCTGCTCCACGCCCTCACCCCGGGCGTGCTGGTGGTGCGGATCGAGGAGACCGCGCTGGGGATCGCATGCGGGCTGGCCGCGGCACTGCTCGTGCTGCCGACGCGGACCCGGGAACGCACGGACCGCTTGCTGCACGAGGTGCTGGGGCGGCTGCGCGCGGTGCTCTCCCAGTCGCTGGCCCGCTTGGGCGGCGAGCCCGTCGGGGATCTGCTCGGTCCGGCCCGCGCGCTGGATTCGGCCCTGGACAGCCTGCGCGTGTCTGTGGAGCCGCTGATCACTCCGATCAGCCCGTTGCGGTCCCGGCGGCGCACCACGCTCGCGGTGCTGGGGCTGCTCGAGACAGCGGCCTTGCACACCCGCAGCCTGGCCGGCACCGCCGAACCGATGACGGCCGGCATCCGCCTCGGCGCCGGTCCGTACCTCAGGGAGGAGGCCGTCCGCATCGACCGCAACCTCGCGGCCCTGATCGGCCAGGTGGCCGACGGAGGTGACGACGGCACCGCGCTCGAGCGCGGCTCCGGGATCCTCGCCCGGTTCCCGGTCCGGGTGGACGGGGCGCGTACCGAGGACGTCCACGTGACGCTGCGGGTGCTACGGCACCTGCAACGCGTGGACGAGAGCATCCAGGGGCTGGCTCGGACGCTCGGCATGCCCGTGCGCGACAAGCCGTGACGCGGGCTCTCGTTGGTCGGCAGGTCCTCGCCCATGGCATCCAAAGGGAACCGTGGGCGGACGAACCGGCCCTCCGGTCCCGTCGTCGGCCCGGTGAGCGGCGGTCTCCGCAGGACAGCCCACCGGGCCGTGACGACCGGCGGCGCACCGCGTTTCCTCGGCGGCGAGGAGAACACCGAGCTGTCCCGACCGCGACAGCTCGCGCACCTCCGGCCGGACGGCCGTTTCCCGATCACCGACATGCACGAGAGGAAAGCATTCCGTGCCTCATCGGCAAGAGCCGTTCACCGTCATGGTGTTGGGTGAGATCGACCTCGCTTCTGTGCGTACCAGGCAGTCCCCGAGAACCCCACGACCCGCAAGGAGACGACCATGACCGCGGTCGACGTCCCCGCCGCCATCGGCACCTTCATCGAAGCCACCAACCGCGGCGACAGCGAGGCCTTCGCCGCCGCCTTCACCGAGGACGCCCACCTCTACGACTACGGGCGCGAGTTCCACGGACGTGACCATGTGCGCGACTGGGACCGCACCGACAACATCGGTGTGCGGGCCCACTTCGAGCTGATCGATGCGGTGGCCGGTCCCGACCCGGACCGTTATGTCGTCACGCTCAAGGTCACCAGCGACCGGTACAACGGCACCGGCCCCATGACCTTCCGCCTGCGCGACGGCCTGATCGGCGACCTCCGCATCGGCTGACCGCACGCGACCACCCGGCGCTATACCGCGGCCTTCTCCGCCTCGTCCGGCGCCTCCTCCTCGGCGTTCAGGCACTCCGCCAGGCAACGCGTCCGGGAGAGCGTGAAGATGCCGTAGGTGAGCAGGCCGAAGCCGAGCAGGGCCGGCAGGATCCACAGTCCCGTACGGGGCTGCTCGGCGTAGAGCGTCACTCCCAGCACGACACCGCTCACGGCGTCGGTGAGGGTCAGTGCTGGCTGGGAGGCGATGAGCGGGCCGGCCTGCATCGCGGTGCCCAGCAGGAAGAGGGACGTAGCCCCGATCACCGCGAAGCCGTACGTCTGCCACGACAGGAGGAACGCCACGGCTCCCTGATCGTCCAGTACGCCCATGGCCGACTTCATCAGCGCCGCGGCGAGCGCGTTGCCGAGAGCCGCACCGGCGGCCAGGCAGGCCGCCCGCGCCCGGCCGAACGGCCGGGCCCGGGCGGTCAGCACGAGAGCCGCGCCCAGGGCACCGGTGACGACGACGGTCGGCGCCCACCAGAGGACCGGTACCTCGGCGCGTCCCCCGGAAGGGGCGAGCGAGAACAGGAAGACGGCGAGCCCGACGGCGATGTACGCCACCGACGCCCAGGACCTGCGTGATCGGCGCACATGGAAGACCATCCCGCCGATCACGAGGGCCAGCGGCAGCTCCAGGATGAAGACCGGCTGGACGGCGGCGAGCGAACCGGAGGCCAGGGCGAGCGCCTGGAGGATCGCCGACAGCGTCACGCCGACGATGCCCGCGAGCCAGACGGGCGTCCGCAGCAGGTCGGCCAGCAGCCCGAGGCGCAGTGACGTCGACGCGGGGACGGTCAGCGCGGCACGCCTTTGCAACACCGTTCCGAGGGCATTGCTGCAGGCCGCGAGAACGGCGAGAGCGACGGAAAGGGTCATGGCCGCAACGATCCTCTCTCACCCCTGTACACCGTCCACCATTACGCAGGGAAACAACCAAGGCCGCCGACCCGGCATTCCGCAGGGCGCCGTGTCCTCTCGGACCCGTTGGCTGCCGCGGGCTCGGGACGGCGTGAGGCCTCCCACCGCTCGACCCGGTGCACGGCCGCCGCCGGACGCGCCGACGGGGTGCGTCCGGGCCATCGCCCGGTCACCGCGGCCGGCCACCGGACCCCGGTCACCGCGGCCGGCCACCGGACCGTACGTGCTCGCGGTGGGCAGCCCTATGCGACGGCACCGGCGGACCGGGAAGGACGGATGTCGTACGAGATGCGTCCGGCGGGCAGGTAGAACAGGGCGATCAGGGCGCCTCCTCGTACCTCGGGGTAGTGGTGGCTGCCCGGGGCGGGCGCGGTCCAGCCCGCTCCCTGCCAGCCGTTCGGCCCCACCAGCTGGGCTCCGGGGTCGATGGGGGCGACGAGGTTCAGTTCGCCGTACGGATGCGCGTGGTACTGGCCCCGGTAGCGCTCGACACTGTCCATGTAGACGGCCGTGATGCTGAAGTAGTGGGTCTCCGCCGTCGGTTCGGCGATGAGGCTGCGGCGGTAGCGGGGCCCGTCGACCTCGATGTTCGCCGCCCAGCCCTCCTCCAGGACACCGATCTTGATCAGGCGCGCGAGATCCTGGTAGAGCTCGCTGTCGGGGCCGTAGGTGGTGTTCAGCCAGCTCTCCAGGTCATCGCCGGCCGTACGGTTCCTGACCTCGGCCAGGAACGGGATGCTGCGCTCGATCAGTGCCTTGCGGCTGTCCTCGCTCATGCGCGGAGTCCTCTCGTGTCGCCACTGGGTCTGACACGAGAACGATGCAGCCGCTTTTCGTTACAGTCAATAGCTGTAATGAAATACCGATGTCCGTCGGCCCGGACGAAGCGGCGCCGGAAGCGGCCCGGGGCCCGCGCCCGCTCGGCGCCGCCCCGAGGGTCCTCTCAGACGGGGCGAGCCTCGCCGTCCACGGTGATCGCCGGCCAGACCGTGGCGACGACCCGTTCCGCGAAGTCGTCCGGGACCGCCCGGCCGGTCCGCAGGTAGTCGGCGAAGTAACTGCCGAAACACAGGGTGACGACCATGTCCAGGTCCACGTCCTCACGCACGGCGCCGCGGCGCTGCAGCGAGACCAGCGTCATCAGCAGTTCCTCGCAGCGGGGCCGCACCCCGTGCTCCCGCAACTGCTCCAGCAGGCCGGGCGCCCGCTCCACCTCCGCCATGAAGTTGCCGTGCAGGGCCATGGCCCGCTCGTTGTGGTAGCGGGGGTCGAGACGCCGTACCGCTTCGACGAGCGCCTCACGCGGGGCCAACTGCTCCATGTCCAGCGGAGGGTAGGCCTCGCGCTGCTTGCGCAGTCCGTATTCCAGGGCGTCGACGACGAGGTCGTACTTGTTCGCCCACCGCCGGTACAGGGTCGGCCGGGTGACACCGGCGTCCGCGACGATGTCCCCGATCGTCATGGAGGAGTAGCCGTCGGTGGCCAGCCGCTTGCGCGTGGCCTGGATGATCGCCTCCTCGATCGCCGGGTCCCTGGGCCGTCCGCCGGCAGGCACCGCCGGCTCCGCTCCCGAGCGCCCCCCGCGCCCCCCGCGCCCCCCGCGCCCGCCGGCCCGTTCATCGGAACGCGTCGCCTTCGCCTTCGCCATCTCATTCCTTCCGACACACAAGCCGGCCGGAGCCGGTTGCCCATCAGGCCCCCGCCGCATCAGCACACTACGCGAACTCCGGCCCGCCACCCGTAGCGCCTTCACCGGACGGCCAGATCCACTTTCTTTACAGCTCTTGACTGTAACTGAACAGGGCACCTAGCGTTGCGCGACACATGGAGCGTGTGATGTGGCCGAAGGCGAGAACCTCACATGAAGAAGGCCCAGCAGTCGATCGACCACGGCGTCGTGAGCCCCGGCGTCGCCGCGGGCCCGAACGCCCGGGCCCGGGCGAGGCCGCGACCCCGGTGCGGTGCGAGCCGGACGGCAGCGTCGCCGAAGTACTGCCCGGCCGCGAGGGGCGCAACGACGAGCACGCCGTTCCCCCAGCCGGCCGGGCGCCCCTCCTCCCACACCACCCCTCCCCCGGCCTGACCATGGAAACGATCATGAACCACACCCCGGCCACGGCACCGGTCCCCGCCGCCACCCCGGTCACGGTGGAGGCCGCCCTCCGCGGCCGGCGCAGCGTGCGAGCGTTCCTGCCGACACCCGTCCCCCGGTCCAGGGTCGAGCGGCTCCTCGCACTGGCCGCCCGGTCCGCCAGCAACTCCAACTGCCAGCCCTGGCAGGTCCACGTCGTGACCGGGGCGGCGAAACGCTCACTCACCGCCGCCCTCCTGCGGGCCCATGCCGGCGACGACGAGGGGCGGGGACGGGACTACGCCTACCAGCCGGAGCAGGACGGTTGGCGCGAGCCGTTCCGCTCACGACGCCGCCGGTTCGGTGAGAGCCTCTACCGCGAAACGCTCGGGATCCGGGCCGACGACACCGGGGCGCGGCTCGACCATCACCGCCGGAACTACGACTTCTTCGGCGCGCCCGTCGGCATCGTCCTCACGACCAGCCGCCATCCGCTGCAGAGCGCCCTGGTCGACGCAGGCCTGTTCCTGCAGGCCCTGATGCTCGCCGCGCGCGGCGACGACCTGGACACCTGTCCCCAGGCATCCCTCATCGACTTCTCTCCCGTGCTGCGCCGGCACCTGCTCATCCCCGACGACCAGCTGATCGTCTGCGCAGTCGCCCTCGGGTACGCCGACCCCGCGCACCGCCTGAACCGACTGCGCACCCCGCGCGAACCCATCGGTTCCTTCGTCACCTTCCACGGAGACGAAGCGGGCTGAGGGCCTCCCGAGCACGAGCCCCTCGGACATCTTCCGCATCCGTCCCCATCCCAGGGGACGGCCCACACCGGCCGGCCCGCATACGGGCCCCAGGGCAGGCGTCCCCGCGTCCCGAGCCACGCGCCACGGCCCGCGCCGTCCGTACCACGGGCAACCGACCCCAGCACACCTTGGCCCTCTCCCCCTGCCCCGCTTCCGCAGTCCCCGCGCGACCGGCCGACCGCCATGGGTCGGCAGCCACCGGTCGGGGGAAGTGGCCGGGCCTTCCTGGAAGAAGCTCAGGATCCGGGCGATGACCGCCTCCTCGACCGCGTCGACCGTCGACACGTCCTGCGGACGCGGAACGGACTCGTAGTACTCCAGGGCGAGGCGGCTGCCCGGGGCGCTGAGCCGGGTCAGACCGTCGAGCAGCCGCTCGCTCCGCGCTCAGGTACATGAAGAGCCACTCCACCAGCCACATGGTGGGAAGCGCGGGGTCGCACCCGGCGTCGGTGAGCGCCGCCTCCCAGGGGCCGCGCAGATCGGCGACGACCGGGTGGCGACGCGCGGCGGGCTTCAGCCGCGCGCGTCAGCACGCTGTCCTCGAACCGCAGCACCGGTTCGGTCTCGATCTCGTAGACGCTGGTGTCCGCGGGCAGGCCCGGGCGGTAGGCCCTCGCGTCCAGTCCCGCCGCAAGCACGACCAGTTGGCGGATGCCGACGGCGCAGGCCGCCGTGACCCGGCTGTCGTAGTACGGGGTGCGCACGCCGAGGAACGTCGACAGCACCTCTCCGTTCCGTTGACGGTCGGTTGCCACCGGCCTGCCGTGTCAGCCGTACGCACCACGCGGCGGCGGCGACTCGCCCTCCCCCATGCGCTCACCCGGCCGGCAGCCGGGAAAGCGCGCACCGCCAGTCCGGCAGCGCGTCGGCTGCCGGACTCGCGGTGCGGACAGGCGCACGGCGGACCCTGGGACCGCCGCGCTCCAGGACAGGTCAGGCGAGGCCGGCCTTCAGGGCGGCAGCGACCTGGACCACGCGCTCGGCCTGGTGGCGGGCGGCGTTGCGGGTGTGCTCGCCGACCGGGTTGTTGCCCTGTGCGTCGACGTGCGAGGTGCCGTAGGGGTTGCCGTCGACGAACTTGACGGGGTCGGTGTAGCCCGGGGACACGATGATGCCGCCGAAGTGGTGGATGGAGTTGTACAGGGCGAGCAGCGTCGACTCCTGGCCGCCGTGCGCCGTGGCGGTCGTCACGAAGCCGCTGTAGACCTTGTTGGCCAGCTTGCCCTGTGCCCACAGGCCGCCCAGGGTGTCGATGAACTGCTTCAGCTGGGACGAGATGTTCCCGAAGCGGGTGGGGGTGCCGAAGACGATCGCGTCCGCCCACTCGACGTCGGCGGTCGTGGCCTCGGGAATGCCCGCGCTCGCCGCGGCGTGGGCGGCCCACGCCTCGTTCGAGGCGATGGCGGCCTCAGGGGCCAGTTCAGCGGCCTTGAGCAGGCGCACCTCGGCGCCCGCCTTCTCGGCCGCCTCCGCGATCTCCTTGGCGATCTCGGCCGAGAATCCGGTGGAGGAGTAGTAGATGACAGCAACGCGGACAGGGCTGGTCATGGAAGTCGTCTCCGATCCTGAGGATGCGTACGGTGCGCCACGCCGGACTGGGCCCGCGTGGTGCACAGGCGTCGCGCTCGGCGCGCAGTGAGAAGCGCGGCGATCACCGACGGTATGCTGAAGCTTAAACCATCTTGTTTAATCGTCAACCACATCGGACGCAGAGGACCTCGCCGCCACCGGGGCCGGGCGCCGGTCCAGCAGGGCACGCCGGGCGCCTCGACCCGCCGGCGAGTCCCCTGCCGCCGAGCCGGTGCGTCACCTTCCGCACGCCGCATCCAGCGCCGAGGAACCACTGGGCGTAGACCACGCCCTGCCCGTAGGCGCCGACGTGCGCCTGGACGATGTCCATGGCGGCGCCATAGGCGTCCTGGCGGCCCCAGTCACCCTGGAGTTCGAACAGACAGCGAGCCAGTTCACGGGGACGGCACCGGCCACGGCCGTCCGCTGGACGGCACGCCCCCGCCCAGGCAGCCGGTCACCGCCCTCCTCGGTCGCTTCACCGATCCCTGCGGCCCGCACCGGCGGGCGTGTCACGCGATTCCTCGAGGCGGGACACGGCTGGGCAAAATCAGGGCACCCGGCCTTCCGCGCACGCTGCTCTGGTTTACAGTTCAACTATGTAGGGGTGCCACGAGGAGGTCGCACCATGGCAGAGCTGGGTCTGGCCGACACGGTCGGCATCCTGCGACAACCCGGTGTGCGGACGCGGTCCAGCAGCGCCGGGCTCGGGTGGGAGCGGCTGTACCTCTCCACCCAAGAAGAGCAGCCCTACCGTGGTGCCTTCGATCCGGCGCCCACGCACCTGGTGATCCTGCACCTGAGCGGACCTGTCGCCGTGCGGCGGGGACGGGGGCCGGGCGCGCGGTCGCGGACCGTTCCGGCCGGGGGGCTCTTCCTGCAACCGGCCGGCCGTACCCTCGCCGTCGAACTCGGCGGCAGGCTCGACACGGTCCACGCCTACCTCACCGACGATGCGCTGTGCGAGGCGAACGACGGACGGCCCGTGGAGCTGTCCGAGGAACTCGGCGCCACCGATCCGCTGGCCGAGCAGCTCCTGCTCGCGCTGGCGGGCGCGGTGCGCTCGTGGGAGCCGTCGGCCCGTACCTACACCGACCATCTGACCGCGATGCTCGCCGCACAGCTCGCCCGCCGGCACGGCGTCCGCGACGCCGTGCCGGCGGACAGCCGGCCCGGACTGTCCGCACGCCGACTCGCCGCCGTCCGCGAGCTCATGGAGGAACGGCTGGCCGAACCGCTGCCGATCGCGGACCTCGCCGCCGCGGCGTCACTGAGCTGCAGCCAGTTCACCCGGCAGTTCCGGGCGAGCACGGGACAGTCGCCGCACCAGTTCCTGCTCGCGCTGCGTGTGGAGCGGGCGTGCCGGCTGTTGCGCACCGGTACCGACCCGATCGCCGAGGTGGCCGTCGCCTGCGGGTTCTCCCACCAGGAGCACCTCACCCGGGTGATGCGCACCCGGCTCGGCACCACTCCCGCCGCCCTGCGCCGCTCGGGCTGAATACGGCGGCCGCGGCCCTCAGCACTAGCGCGCCAGGACGTGGCGGAGCGCGCCGAGCAGCTCCTCCCGCGCCGCCTCATCGGTCTCGGCGGCGGTGGCCCGGCGCCAGGCGACATGTCCGTCCGGGCGCACCAGCAGCACACCGTCCTCGGCGATCTCGCTGACGCGGCTCCACTCGCCGTAGGCGTCACGGCAGTTGTCGTCACCGACGCGCACCACGCGCAGCGGTACGCCGAGTGCGTCGCCACAGGCCCGCGCGGCGGTCTCCCAGGCACCGCCCGAAAGGCCGGTCAGCACGGTGAAGACACCATGGCCGACGACGTCCAGCGTGGAGACGCGCTCGCCCTGTGCGTCGACCAGCCAGGCGTGCGGCAGCTTGGCGCCCGGCCGGGTCGTCGGCTGGTGCACCAACTCGCGGTCGCCCGCCCACACTTCGGCCGGGCTGTCGTCGGGGAGCACCGCGGTGGAGACGTACCGCTGGTTCATCTCCACGCCGTGCGCGTTGAACTCGTAGTTCTTCAGCTGGATCGCTTCTTCGAGCTGCCGTCTCCTCTTGGCGCCCTCGGGTGTCCGCTCCCGTATCGCCGCGATCCCTTCGGCGATGGCCTCCGCGTCGCTGCCGCCGCCGACGCCGAGCACATCGAAGATCGGCCCGAACTGGTCGCGGCTGAGGTTGGCCCGCTCGACGATCTGCCGCCCCACCGGGGCGCGTTCGGCCGTGTAGCTGTCGAGCAGCGCGGGTCCGGCCTCGCCGCGGATCACCATCGCGAGTTTCCACGCGAGGTTGTACGCGTCCTGGACGGAGGTGTTGGAGCCCAGTCCGTTGGACGGCGGATGGCGGTGCACGGCGTCTCCGGCACAGAAGACCCTGCCGCTCGAATACTCCTCGGTGTAGGCGTGGTTGACGGTCCACAGCGAGGTCGACGTGATCTCCACCGGCAGGTCCGGATCGCCGACGAGGTCGCGCACGATCGTGCGCGCGGCCTCTTCGTCGACCCGCGGCGGCGGCTGCTCTATGTCGTAACCCCACACCAGCAGCCACTCGTTCCACGGGCGGACCATACGGACCAGACCCATGCCGATGCCTCCGGTGTCCGCGCCGGGCTGCAGCACCCAGTACAGGACGCTCGGACGGTGGGCGCAGTACCGGGCGAGGTCGGCCTTGAAGACGATGTTCATGCTGCCGGCCTTGGCCATGCGACCGGCGAAGGGCAGGCCGAGCTCCTCGGCGACCGCGCTGCGCCCGCCGTCGGCGCCGATCAGGTAGCGGGCCCGCACCGTGAACTCATCCCCTCGGACCCGGTCGCGCAGCAGGGCGGTGACCCCGTCCTCGTCCTGTTCGAAGCTGACGAACTCGGTGTCGAAGCGGACCTTGGCGCCGCGGGCCGCCGCGTTGTCGACCAGAATCGGCTCCAGATAGGTCTGCGGCAGGTCGATCATCTCGCAGGGGCTCTTGGCGGAGTACTCGCCGGCCGTCGCGGGGCCGGTGCCCCAGCTGCGGATGCGGCCGATCTCGTCGCCCGTCAGCGCCGTGCACAGCACGGTGTCCCCCATCAGGTGCGAGGGGCTGCCGAGGGCCAGCGCCTCCGGCTCGACGCCGAGGTCGCGCAGCACCTCCATGGTGCGCTGGTTGGTGATGTGCGCCCGCGGCGTGTTGGCGAGCCACCCGTACTTCGTCACCAGCAGGGTGCGGATGCCGTAGGTGGCCAGCAGCAGGGCCGCCGAGCCGCCTGCGGGGCCGCTGCCGACGACGAGGACGTCGGTGTCGTACGCGTCGAGCGGGTCGATGGTCGTCATGGGTGGGCGCTCCTCGGTCATCCGGCCTGGGGGGCGAGACGGAAGGTGTAGTCGAGCCGGCACCACTGGCCGTCGACCGGGCGGCCGTCGGGGGTGGGGCCGGACTGTGGTGTGAAGTCGACGACGAGTTCGTCCTTGACGCCGAAGACGGTGTCGCTGTCCAGGTACGCCCCGCCGGCCACGAACAGCTGCGTGACGAGCCGGCGGTGGCCGGGCGCGTCGAACATGAAGTGGAGGTGGGGCGCCCGGTAGGGATGGCGTCCGACCGCGTCGAGCATCTGCCCGACCGGTCCGTCCTCGGGAATCGGGTAGTGCGAGGGCAGGATGGACCAGAAGGTGATCCGTCCCTGGGCGTCGCTGCGCAGCCGGGCCCGCAGCACCGGTCCCTCCAGATCGGGGAGCTGGACGTCGTAGAAGCCGTCCTCATTCGACTGCCACACGTCCACCACCGCGTCCTTGACCGGCTCGCCGTCGCTGTCCGTGACCCGTACGTCCACCCACAGCGGGGTGCCGTGCAGGCCGCCGGAGATGTCGCTGCCGAGCGCGGTCTCGGGCGGGCCCTCCACGTAGAAGGGGCCGAGCACCGCGGACGGAGTGGTGTCGGGCGTGCGGGAGTTGGTGAGCAGGTCCACGGCGCTGGAGACACCGAGCGTGTCGGACAACAGCACGAACTCCTGGCGGGTCGGACTGCAGATCTGTCCGGTGCGGGTGAGGAAGTCGATGGCGTACTGCCATTCGGCGTCGGTGACGTCGTTGGCCGCGACGAAGGCGTGCAGGTGCCTGACGAGGTCGGTCATCAGCGTACGGACCCGGGGGTCGGGGGCGTGCGCGAAGCTGGCCACCACCTCCTCGGTGAGCCGGGCCAACTTCGCCTCCGTCGACGGCGGGCCCTGCGGACGGCGGCCCTGCCAGGCGTCGGCCAGCAGCTCGCCGATGCCCTCGGCGGTCAGCTCACGCGGGTTGGGGTACGGCGTCGAGGCGGCCAGTTCGGCCGCGCGTGCCAGGTCGGACTCCGCCATGCCGAGGTCGCGCAGCGAGGTGGGGGCTCCCAGGGAGACGATGAGGTCGTACACGCCGCTCGGTGCGTCGGGCACGCCCAAGGCGTCGGCGATGCGGCGCATCACCTCGGGGACGGCGGGTGCGTTGTAGGCCATGGCGTGCGGCAGCACGACGGTATGGGTCTCGGCGTGCGGCAGGCCGAAGCTGCCGCCGAGGGTGTGGCACAGCTTGTGGTGCAGGCCCATGCCGACCGTGGCGAGGCAGGTACCGGCGAGCCAGGCGGCGTGCAGCAGGTCGGCCCGGGCCTCCGGGTCGGCCGGATCGGCGGCCAACCGGGGCAGCGCCCGGGCGATGCGCGAGATCGCGTCGAGGGCCTGCCGGTCCGTCACCGGGTTGGCGTCGACCGAGTAGAGGGCCTCGACGGCGTGCGCCAGGGCGTTGACGCCGCTCGTCACCGTCATGGGCAGCGGCAGAGTGAGGGTGAAGTCGATGTCGTAGACGACGGTCTCGGGCAGGATCGCCGGGGACGACTGGGTGACCTTGCGCCCGTCCCGGGTCTCGCCGAGCACCGGGGTCACCTCGGATCCCGCGTAGGTGGTCGGCAGGATCACCTGCGGGAGGTCCGTACGCAGGGCCAGCGCCTTGGACAGGCCGGTCGTCGAGCCGCCGCCGACGGCCACGATCGCGTCGGCCGAGGCGTGCGTGAGCACGTCGAGCGCCTGCTCGGTGACCTCGACCGGGGTGTGCATGGCGGCGCCGTCGAACTCCGCCACCACGAGGTCTCCGAGCGCCTCGCGGACCCGCGTGGCGGTCCGGGCCAGGGGCGGGCTCGACAGCAGCAGGACACGGGAGCAGCCGAGCCGCGCGACCTCCTCGCGGAGCCGGCCCACCGTGCCGGGTCCGAAGACGACCCGTGAGGGACGGGATGTGTAGACGAACGTCCGCATTGAGTTCTGCCTCCGCTTGTCATCCGGTGCGCGTCGATCGCTTGGGGCACCGAGTGTGCGGAGGAGGGCGGTGCGTCGTCCTGCACGATGCACGCGCCGCGCTGCACGAAACGCGCGTGTGTTCCGGAGTCGGCGCACCGCGCACGACACGCCCGGGGGACGGCGCCCGTGCGCTTGTTCCGCGCCGCGGAGCGCCGGTCGTCCCCTCCGGTGCCTAGGCCGCCAGGCTCGGCTGCCCCGCGCTGACGGGGAACGGCGTGACGCGCAGCCAGGCATACACGCGGCGTCCGTTCCGGCCGGGGCGGATCTCGACGTGGTCCGCCAGGTGTCGCATGATCCCCACCACACCAAGGAGGCCGCGGCCGCCGGTGAAACCGCGCTCCGGCTCAAGCTGGTCGCCGCCTGGCGTCATTCCACCGTGTTCACCGAGGCCAAGCGGGCCGCACCGGCGCTTGCCGAAGAGGGCACCCGGCTCGGCGAGCAGGGCGTGCCGACGAGACCTGGGCCGAGGTGCGCGAGCACTACGACGACGACCAGGTCGGTGCGCTGGTCTGCCTGGTCGCCCTGATCAACGCGGCTACCCGGATGAACGTGATCGTGCACGACCTGGGGGTTCGTACGAGCCCGGCATGTTCGCCAGTATGTCGAGCTGATCGGCAGGCGAATGCGGCCCGGCCCGGGCTCCGCGAGGACGACATCCGGACCGGTACGCGGATGACCGCGCTGTCGGAAAACGCGCAGGCGGCCCATGGGACTGCTGCGGTTGAGTGACAGGAGTAGGGCTTCACATGGATGTTCGGGATGCGGCGAGCTGGTTTCTCTTAACTTCTTCTGGGATTCGATGTGTCGCGCAGCAGGCGGTCTCCTGCGTCCGCCACCCATGGAGGTCATCGAATGAATCTTCGTCCTTGGGTCGCGGCGTCCCTGGCGGGTGCGGCTATCGCCCTCGTGTCTCCGTCGGTCGGCGTCGCTGCGCAGGCTTCGGCACGGCACGCGTCCGGCTCCCTGTGGCTTCATGAGGGGGACGGCCACCACGGTCACCACAATCCCTGGCGTCACTGCTACAGCCGACGTCGTGTCGTGCTCATCGACAAGGGGCTGAGGGCGATTCTGACCAATGGCCGGCGTGGACCTGAGGCTCTCGTCCTCCAAGGGACCCCGGGATCCTCTTCCTCGTCGCCGACGGCACCGTGGAGCAGCTTTACTGTCTCGACGTATCTGGACGTGAATTACCCCACCCAGACCGCCAACCAGTATGAGTTTGCCATTCACGACTTCTTCAGGGTGCACCCGCTCTTCGTGGTGAAGGCATTCGACCGCCACGAGCGAGCCTTTCCCTTCCCGGCAGCCCACTGCGACGAGGACGACGAGGACGACGGTGAGCGCAGGGACCGGGGGGACCACCGGGACCGCGGGGACCATGCTCGTCCGCATGGTGGTACAACTGCTGATGGGAGTGGCTCGTCCGGCTACCCGTCGCCCCAGAAGGGGGACCAGCATCAAAACGGCCAGGGTGAGCCGAAGGCTCTCGCCCCCGGGGGCGCCATTCCGCCTGTTCCGCGTGATACAGCGGCTGCCGGCTGGAGCACCTGCCTTGTGAGTGCTACCCACATCCTGATCGCGGGCGGCGCTTTGCTGATGATCCTAGGAATGCTGGCTTTGGCCTGGCTCCGCCGACGTCGTTCTGCCCCGTGACGCCCGGCCGGAAGAGGAACCGGCAGTACTTTTGGTCCCTGGTTCTTCTCCCCTCGGCAGCACCTGCGGTTCGACCGCCACCGGCAGGTGCGCACCGCCGCTGTTGCCGGTCGCGGGAAGTCTCGGCCGGACTGGTCAAGAAGAACTGCTGCTTCCGGCGGTGGCTGAAGTATCAGGGACTGGAAATATCCCAGGGACTCGATGTGGCTGACGGACTGGATGTGTCCGAGGGACTCGATGTGGCTGACGGACTGGATGTGTCCGAGGGA
This sequence comes from Streptomyces sp. NPDC107546, assembly GCF_055639175.1. NCBI lineage: Bacteria > Bacillati > Actinomycetota > Actinomycetes > Kitasatosporales > Streptomycetaceae > Streptomyces > Streptomyces sp. NPDC107546. Next base: position 34,377 of record NZ_JBVKBA010000039.1, read on the forward strand.
CTCGGGCGGGGGTCGTGGGGGCAGATCCAATAAGGGCTTTTGATTCCGAAGCTCAGGCCCCACTCCTTGTCGCAGCCACCCCAGTAGGTCCCCACCCAGCCGCAGTAGGGGCCGCCGTAGCTGTAACAGGGGGGCGCCCATGCCTGCGGGCCCGGATTTGTGACGGGCGGCTGGGGGGATTCGGCTTCGCTCTCCGAGATGCGGGGGGCGCTGACCGTGCGGACTTGCGTGGCATCGGAACTCCGGGGCATCCAGTCCGTGAAGAAGTGGGACAGGCCGATGGCTGAGGCGGAAGCCGCCACCGTTGCAGCAGCGAGAGCGCAGCGGATCAGGCGCATGACTGTTCCTCTCGGCTTTGTGGTCTGTGGCAGGTGTGGACGAACTCTGTGCACGGGCGCCGACGCCGTGAGCGCTGGACCTGAACGTATGGTTTGGAGTTCCCCTCAACAACCAGCGAACTGCGAGTCAGGCGGCCTTGCTCCGGTTTATTCACTCGAAGGGCCTCGCCTCGATCTCCTGTAATCGGGCACCGATTCCTTTCGTTCGGATCACCCGGTTGGACCAGAGGAAGATGCCCCGCAGCAGTCGCGCCGCCCCGAAGGGGCGGAGCGCCGTGCCGGTGGCTTCGCGGCCTGTGCCCCGTTGGACGGGCCTCCCAGTACCGGCACGGAGGCCGCTCCAGGTCCGGTCCGGAGGGCGGAGGCGTGTCAGCGGGTGCGGCGCAGGACGGCCCAGCTGCCCCAGCCGGCTTCGGCTTCGACGGCCTGCCACCGGCCGGGCAGGGCTGCTGTGACGTCATCGGCCGGCAGGTACAGCGGTCCATCGCTGCCGAGTTGGTTGATCCACAGCAGTACACCGTCCGACGTCAGGACGCGGGCGGTCTCGTCGGGGAACAGCAGCATGTCGATCGCGGCGATGACGGGGACGGAGGCGTCAGGCAGCGGCAGGGCGCCCGCGTCGGCCTGGACGCGCAACGGTGAGCGGCCGTGGGCCTGCTGCAGCGTGGCGGTCACAGGAGCACTCCAGCATGACCGTGATGTCCGGCGGATCGCCCCGGGGGGCGGAATGAGCTCTCCACCTGCGGGTGGAGAGGCGACGCTCACTGGTGGCCGCCATGGGGGTCCATAGGGACATTCGCGGTGGCCTGGTCGGGGATCGGGCCGAGGCCGCCGAAGTTGATGTCTCCCTTTTGACTCGCATCCTTTCATCTCAGGATGCAATGCGACATTCATCACGTATTGGAATTGTTAAGCAAGGCCTCACGCGTCCTTTATCGTGGTCCGATACCAGGCACAAACATGGATGTATTGGTCATCTCCCATGAGAGTGGGGCATCAGCGGCCGGGCGATGGGGCCCGCCGCGTGACCGATCCCCGGAGCGCTCGGAGGTACCGGTAACCCCTGGGCGCTGACGCGCAGGGACGCGGATCTCCAGCGGACCCTGACTGCGGACGCCGCCGTGCCATCGACCGGCAGCACTCCTGCGCTCGGCCCTGCCTGTGCATCGACGTGACCAGTACCAACACCGATTCCGGCACCGAATGGTGCCGACGGAGGTAAATCTGTGGCATCGGCCAGAATCAAAGGGATGACGGCAGCCGCCATCACGGCGACGATCGCGGGGGCCGTGCTCACGGCGTGCGGGCCGCACGCAGGCGGGCACATAGCCCAGAGCCCACCCAGCAGCGCCACTCCCCCGGCGAAGCCCGCCTCTCCCGGGCCGCACCCGCCCTCCCGGGCGCCGTCGACCTCGTCCGCTTCCCCGTCCGCGCCGGCATCCGGCCGCGCCGCAGGAGGAAAGCCGTCCGGCCGCAACGGAGGCTCCGCCGCAGTGCCGTCCGGGCCTGCCTCGCAGCCCGGCTCGGCGCATGCCTTCGGGCAGCTGCCGAGCGCCCCGACGGGCTCCGACGTAGTGGTCGGCCACGGGGTGGAGGGCGGCGGCAAGTCCGTGGCGCTCACCTTCGACGACGGCCCGGACCCGCGGTGGACCCCGCAGGTGCTGGCGCTCCTCGCCCAGCACCACGCAAAGGCCACCTTCTGCGAGATCGGGCCGCTCGCCCAGAGGTACCCGTACCTGACCAGTGCGATCGTCGCGGATGGGGACCGGCTGTGCGACCATTCGGTCCATCACGACGAGCAGCAGAGCCGTAAGCCGGTCGAGTACAACATCCGCGAGATCGTCGAGGCCAAGCGCGACATAACCAACGCGGCGGGCAACGGTGCGAAGCTGATGTACTACCGGGCACCCGGCGGCGACTGGAGCCGGACGATCCGGGCGATAGCCGGCGCCAACCACCTGCAGCCGCTCGGCTGGAGCGACGACGCCAACGACTGGCGGCGCCCGGGTGTGGACGGCATCCTGCGCAACATCAACCAGGACTTGCGACCCGGCACGATCATCCTGATGCACGATGGCGGCGGTGACCGCTCACAGACGGTGCAGGCCCTCGCCCACCTCCTCGACCAGCTGGACGCTCAGGGCTACAGCTACGGCTTCCCCGCCTGAGACGCCCGCCCGGCCGGCTGTCCGGGCGGTGAGGGTGCTCAGGATGGTCGTGCTGTCGCCGCCGCCTCCCGTGCGGATCAGAAGTTGCCGGGGCGGCGTCCAGGAAAGAGTGCGCGCCGGCGTTGAGGGCCTTCCGGGAGGTCGCGTTCACGGGCCCGCGATCGCGACCTCCCGACCAGTGCTCACCGTTCCGGCCCGCGCTGCGATGCGGGCCCGTCGACGGAAGTCGGCCACCGCGCGGTTCAGCCGAGGGACTGCAGCAGTTCGTTGCAGGCCTGCTCGCACGAGCGGCAGGCTTCGGCGCAGATGCGGCAGTGGTCGTGCTGGTCAGCATGGGAGGCGCACTCGTCGGCGCAGGCTTTGCACGCCGTGGCGCAGGCGGTGAGGATTGCGCGGGTGATGTTGGCGTCGTAGCCCGTGTGGCGGGACAGGACGGCGGCGGTGGCGTTGCAGATGTCGGCGCAGTCCATGTCGGTACGGATGCACTTGGTCAGCTCGCCGACCATGCCTTCGGACAGGCAGGCGTCCGCGCACGCCGTACACGCCTGGGCACAGGCGATGCACTCCTCGATGCAGCGGGTGAGCTTGTCGCGGTCGACGTCGCCCAGATCGGCCGGGTAGGTGGCGAGCATGTCCTTCACGCTGGTGGTCACGGTGATGCCTCCTTCTTCGGGGCGCCGGAGGTGGCACACCGGGCCGGCCGTGCCTGCTCAACCCTCGACCCTTGTCGACTCACCCACCTCAACCACGTCAAACAGGGCCGGCCCGGTCCATGGGGTCCGGGCCGGGCGGGAACGCTGCCGAGGCCCCTGGGTTCCAGGTGCCGCCGGCGAATCCGTCTTCCCTTCGGCGGCTGGTTGCCGTCCCGCTGAGCAGGACGCGTAAAGCACCCGACAGTGCCCCACCGGAGGTGGGCTACGGGACGTCTCGTGGTCAGGCGGCGATGGTGGCCAGTCCGGCGATGCCTATGAGATAGATGACCACCGCGGCGATGCTGTCGACGCCCATGCGGGCGTACTGACGGCGTGGTCGGAAGATCAACCCCGCCATGTACACCACCGTGAGGATGATCCCGAGCGCGGTGAGGTAGATGTCGGTGTCGTGCGCGGCCGGCAGGACCGGTTTGCCGGAGATGACGGTGGCGAGCAGGAACAGCACGGGCAAGAAGGCGTTGCCGCCGAAGATGTCGCTGACGGCGAGCTGGTAGTCGCCCAGCTTCGTGGAGGTCAGGCCGGTGCTGACCTCGGGCAGGGAAGTGGCCGCCGCCAGCACGGTCGCGCCGAACAGCACGCCGCTCAGGCCCTGCCGGGCGAAGAACTCCTCACCGCTGCGCTCGATCACGACACCGGCCACGAGCGTGGCCAGTGCGGACACGCCGAACACCAGCCCGGCGCGTGCGGTGCTCACGCCCTTGTCGCTGGCGGCCTTCTCCTTCTTGCCTTTGGAGTGGCCGCGCGGTTCGGGCTGGCTGTCCGGGGCGTCGCCACCTTCCAGCCACGGCAGACCCCGGCCGGCCCGGTTCAGCAGAACCAGGCCGATCACCCACAGGACGGCGATGGCCACCGAAGCGGGAGCCAGGCGGGCGGCGTGCAGGTTCGGGGACAGCTGCGTGCCCATCACCACCACGGCCAGGACGACCACCACCATGGCCCCCTCGAGGACCAGCTGCAAGCTGGCCGCCAGGCGGGTCAGCGGGGCGCGCGGACGAACCCCGGCCGCGTCCAGGACCGCGAGGACGATGGTCTGGATGGCTATGCCGCCGAGGATGTTGCCGACCGCGACGTCGAGCTGGCCGGCCATCGCCGCACTCACGGTGATCGCGATCTCGGGAAGGTTCGTCGCGATCGCCAGCAGGATCAGACCGCCCAGCGCGCTGCCGAGGTGAAGCCGTTCAGCGAGCACATCGGTGGTGTCCGACAGCTTGATACCCGCAATCCAGATGACAGCCGCACTGGCCACGAACAACACCAGCAACAATGACGAACCCAAAGATCCCATGCCGTTGGGGTTACCCGCCGATCCAGGACAGAACCAGCGGACCGCGCCGCGCACGACACGGCCTCGCGGCCCAGCCCCCGTCAACGACTCCGGACAATGCCGCGGCATCGGGGCAGCACCGAGCCCGGCGATTGGGCGAACGGCGGGGCCGCCGTGTGATCCAACGGGCAACGAGATCTGCGTCGTCGCCGAACGTGCCCGCCACTGTCGCCCGTGGGTGTGAACTGTCAAGGAAGGGAAGAAACTCCGCGGGAGTCGCGAGAGCGGGGAGGCGCTGTGGCGAGCGAGGTTTCGGACAGATTCCAGTACTGCATCACGCACACCTACGTCACGCGGCACGTCGGTGACAGCACACAGACGGCGACGCTGGTCAGCGCGGGGGTGGGCAGCCTGGACCGGTTCGCCGATCGGCCGAGCGAGACGAGCGAGTTCTGCCTGCACTGCGAGGCGCGGCTGCGGGTCGTGCTCCGGTCCACGGCCGACGTACGGCGGCGTCGGCGTACGCACCGGCTGCTGTGGCCGGTGTGGGCCCTGCTTGCCGTGTTGAGCGGCTGGGGCCTCGTGCACGTGCTCCGCACCGGTGACGGCCTGGGGTACGACGACCTCTTCGGCTTGTTCTTCACCGCGGCCGCGACCGTCCTGCTCGGGTACAGCACCCTGCGCAGCCTGATCCTGACTCGGGGCTTCCACACGCCGGAGGTGACCAGGACGGACGATCGGGAGCCATATGGGGTTCGCCACGGCTGGACCACGCCCCGACAGACGGACGCCGAGGATCGCAGGTCATGAGCCAGCCGACCATGTGCCTGATCGCGCTGCGGGTGGCCTGCGCGGTGTATCCCGTGCTGGGCGTGCTGTGGATCCGCAACCGGGCCGACCGGGCAGCGGCCACGGGGCTGGACGCGGTACACATCGACCCGTCCCACGCGGCTTGCGAAGCTGCCTCGAACCGTTCGACGAACGCATCGCGTTCCCATCCCAGTTGGCCACAGCAGCTTGACGACTAGGCATCGTGAGATGTCTCGGTGCGCGGGAGGCCGTCCCCGCCTGCTCAGCGATGACGAGGAGGACTTCGTTATCCAGACGGACACGACCCGCCCACGCAAGCACCATCGCAGAAACCGACCCGGCGGAAGTCCGCCTCGACCGACCGCGCACCGCTGAGCACCGCGGCCCAGCTCGTCACCCGGCCGGGCCGCGGTCAGATGATCCACCTCGCCCGCCACCGAGACCACCGTCCGGCTGCCCAGCGTGGTACCGGCCACGCGCAACCACTCGCCGGACCGCTCATCCGGTTGCCATCCACGCCGTCAGCGTCTCGGCCGGCCATCCGAAAGTCAAAGGCTCCTTTCGGGCACAGACCGGTGCCTGGCGCTGGTCCTCGCACACGGGGCCAACGGTGATCTCACCTGCTCCCGTCACTTCCTCGGCGGGCGAGCTCGGAGAAGCCGGTGGGTGCTGGCGTCCGTGGATCGCGGGGGTGAGGCTGGAGGCGAGCAACAACATACTGACGTGCCGATTATCACGCCCGGCCCCGTCTGTCCGTCTGTCTGTCTGTCTGTCTGACCGTGCGGTCACGATGATCGGCAGTCGAGCAGGCGATCTACCGGCTGGGAGAGAAGGCCACCGACGAGGGCACCGTCACCGCTGCGTCAGTGCGGCGCGGCCCAGTCCTCGCCAGAAAGCGAAAAAAGAGCGAGCGAGGGGCTGGAGGCAGCAATGGCGATGCTCGCACTTCTTCTGCTTGTCACCGCGATGATCTTGGTATTGGTCGGCACGCTCGTGCTCTTCATCGGCGCCCTCCTGGCCCTGGTGGCCGTAGTCCTGGCCGCCGTCGGCGGATTCCTGATCTTCATGGGCATGGCCATGCTCGCAGCAGGGACCCTGCTCCTGATCCGACGAGCGCTGAGGCGGATGCGTAGGCGGGACGAAAGGCATTAGGCGAACGTCCCGGCACGCACCGATGTCCAGCGCCGAGGTTGCTGCGCTGTCAGTGGTATGCACGCTCGGCGACCGGGGTACGCGCAGGACGATCAAACCGTATCCGAACGGCCGAGAGACAACGAAAGAGCCACATGGTCTTCCCGCTTAGGAAGCAGGCGGCAGACGAGCGGGGCACAGGTGAGCACGCCGTGCTGTGCTACAGCACGGCCTGGGCCCGTGGCGCCGCCCGCGCTGCGGACGCGCGTCAGGCACTGCGCGCCTTCCTTGCCCACGCCCCGCATTCCGGCCGCGCCGCGGCGCCCGAATCTGTCGTCCTGGACGCCGAGCTTGTCGTCAGCGAGCTGATAGCGAACGCCGTCCGGCACGCCCCCGGACCCTGCGGACTGGTCCTGCAGCTCTCCGATGACGAGCTGACGATCACCGTGTGGGACACCTCCGCCGAAGAACCGGTTTTCCGGAGGCACGATCGGCAGCGCGTCGGCGGCCACGGACTGCACCTGGTACGCGCGGCCAGCAGCAAAGTGAGCGTCCTACCCCGCGCTCCGGGAAAGCAGATCACAGCCCATCTGCGCCTTGCCGAGAACGACAGCCGCATTGCCATCGACCGGACTGTCCTGCCCGCATCCCTGGCGGACAGCACACCCCAGAGGGACTGACCCAGAAGCTCACCGCCCATGCCGATCAGCGGGTCCTGGCAGCGCCACAATCAGCGAACGAACCGTGGGCCGGTGGCTGGCTCGCCCGGGCACCAAACATCGCCGGTTCCTCGACCCGAACGGGTCCAGCAACCGGCGCCCGCCGGGACGCATCGTGGCCCAGCATGTTGGTCGCCGCGTATGGGCGAGCCGATTTCACGCCGAGCAGGTACCTCCGCCGAGTGCCACGTCCGCAGGACGCGAGGGAACGGCGAGCGCGGGTGCCTTGTCAGCGGATGAGGTCAAAGACGTTCTTCTGCAGGCCGTTGGCGTAGGCCTCGTGCTCGACCGGCTTCAGCTTCTGGGTGTCCTTCTCCGTTTGCGCTGAACAGGCGCTTGCCCGCGCCGAGCAGGAGGGGGAAGACGAGCAGGTGGTGACGGTCGATCAGGTCGGCGTCGGCAAGGCCGTGGCGTCAGGCACATGAAGGAAGGCCGCCAGGTGCCGTCGAACGGATCAGCGCCGCATCCGCCGTCGGACGCTTCTCCCGCGCCGCCACCAGCCGGTCGCGTTCGGCCGGCGGCACCGGACTCCGGGTGGTGATCGTGGCCGCCGTAGTGCAGGCCCACCACGGGTGGATCGACGTGACCAGTCGCCCCCGCAACACGACCTTCCCGTGCGCCTGCCACAAACGGAGTCTGAGCAGCTGTTGCCCGGCAGGACTCCCGAGAATGCCGGGCCGAGACCGCCGACGGGCGGCTCGGGGATTCCGCACCGGTCGCGTCACCGCGCCGGGGTGGGCATGCTGGTGTGAGGCCGAGTGCCGAGCTCGCCGCAACGGGAGGGGATCCACAGCGCCCTCATCGCGCGATCCCCGGGTCCCCTGATGCCGTGGGCCCACAGCCAAGTGACAGCATCAATGTCAGGAGCGACACCCATGACAGCACGTACCCGAGCGCGCGGAGGCCGCCGCTCAGCAGCCCTGCGCACCGCAGTGCCGGTGGTCACCATGCTGCTGGCCGCGGTCGCCTGCGGCGCACCGGCCTCACAGGTGCGCCCGGGGAACTCAGCCCGGTCCGCCACCACCAGCCATGGCGCCGAAACCCCCGGCGGCGGGCGTTCAGTGCCCGGCAGCGGCACCGCCGCCGATACCGCCTCGGCGGCACCCGCCGCCTCCTGCACCGACCAGATCTTCTCCGGCATGACCACGGCTCAACGTGTCGGGCAGCTCTTCATGGGCGGGATCTCCGCGGCCCGTCCCGACCAGGCCCAGTTGCGTGTCCTGCGCGACAACCACGTCGGGTCCATCATGCTGACCGGGCGCGGCAGCGCCGGTGTCAAGGCGACCAGAAGCCTGGTGGACGGTCTCCAGCGGCAGGCGGACCAGGTCGCCGGGCGGCGGGTCGGGATCCTGGTCGCCACCGACCAGGAAGGCGGCAACGTGCAGGTACTGAGCGGTCCCGGCTTCGCGGCCATACCCAACGCGCTGACCCAGGGAAGCTGGTCGACCGCAACCCTGCGGACCCGGGCCGCCCAGTGGGCCGGTCAGCTCAAGGCCGCCGGAGTCGGCCTCAACCTGGCCCCCGTCGCCGATGTCGTCCCGGCCGGCCTGGGTACCCGCAACGGCCCGATCGGCCACTACTTCCGTGAGTACGGCCACACCCCGGACACGGTGGCCTCACACAGCGGCGCCTTCGCCGCCGGCTTCGCTCAGGCGGGTGTGATGACCACCCTCAAGCACTTTCCCGGGCTGGGTCAGGTGCTCGGGAACACCGACACCACGGCCAACGTCGTGGACTCGGTGACAACTGCTTCCAGCGCCAGTCTCACGCCCTTCCGGACCGGGATCAGGGCCGGTTCACCGTTCGTGATGGTCTCCCTGGCCAAATACACCAAAATCGACTCCACGCATTTGGCGGCCTTCTCGCCGACGGTCATCGGCCGGCTGCTGCGCACCCAACTGGGCTTCAAAGGCGTGGTCATCTCCGACGACCTCGGGCAAGCGGTCGCCGTGCGGTCGTACACGCCGGCGCAGCGGGCGCTGAACTTCCTTACGGCGGGCGGGAACATGATCCTGACGGTGCAGCCGAGCACCATACCGGCCATGACACAGGCAGTCCTGACCAGGATGCAGCAGAACGCCTCCTTCCGGGCCCAGGTGAACGACAGCGTGCACCGGATCCTCACCGCCAAACTCAACTCCGGCCTGCTCGCCTGTCGCTGAGCGAAGCATTCTTGCGAAGGCCGCAAACCAGCGCACACCGAAGCACGTCGATGCAGAGCTGGGCCAGATCCTCGGCGCTTCCAGGATCTGGTCGAGCATGACCCCGGAGGTAATCGCCCCCCGCGTGGGCCTGCGGAACCATCAAGGGCGTACCACTCGCCCAACGTCCGGATTCCGGGAGGCCTGCCATGCCGTACTTCACCAGCCCTGTCGACGGAGCCCGCCTTCACTACACGGACTACGGACCGGCCGACGGCCCGGTGGCCGTCTTCGTCTCCAGCGCCTACCTCGGTTCCGAGATGTGGGAGGACCAGACGCTGCCGCTCGCCACGGAAGGCCGTCGCTGCGTCGCGCTGGACCGGCGTGGGCACGGACGCTCTGACGATGTGTGGGGCGGCTATGACCTCGACTCGCTCGCCGACGATCTGTACGGCCTGCTCGACCACCTGGACCTGCGCGCGGCGACTGTGATCGGACACTCGGTCGGCAGTGCCGAGATCGTGCGTTGTCTGGCGCGACACGGCACCGACCGGGTGGCCCGCATCGCGCTCGTCGCCGGCATCACCCCGGGCGTGTCCCGCTCGGCCGGCAACCCGGACGGCTGGGACCCGGCGGTCATGCGGGCCGGCAACGCCGCCTACCTGCGGGACCGGGCGGCATTCTTCAACGACCCCGATGCGCTGCGCGACTTCTTCGCTCTCCAACTGCCCGGCAACGATGTGTCCTCCGCCCACATCCGCTACCTGTCCGACCGCTGCCTCGTCTCCACCGCCCGCGCCTTCAGCGCCCTCCAGGAGACGGTGGTCACCGTGGACGTCGCCCCGGAACTGGCCGAGCTCGACCTGCCGGTCCTCGTCCTGCACGGCACGCACGACGTCTCGGCACCCCTGGACATCACTGGCCGCCGCGCCGCGGCCCTCGCCCCCCGCGCCACACTCAAGGTCTACCAGGACGCCGGTCACGGCCTGTTCGCCACGCACGCCGACCAACTCACCGCCGATCTGCGGGAATTCATGTGGTGCGGGTGACGTGAGGCTGGTTGAGCGACAGGGGGTGCGGCGCCGCCCACGTCTCAAGCCGAGAGTGCCGGTTCCTGCCCCTCCGGGCCATACGCGCACGCGGCCGCCAACTCGTCCAGAGACACATGCAGCGCAGCGGCCAGGGCCGCGACGGTGAAGAAGGCGGGGGTCGGGGCCCGGCCGGTCTCGATCTTGCGCAGGGTCTCTGCGGAAACCCCCGCCGCGGCCGCCACCTCCGTCATGCTCCGGCTGCCGCGCGCTCGACGCAGCAGCGCGCCGAACCGCTCGCCGCGTTCCCGTTCCCACGGTGTCAGAGGAGTCCTCACCATGACCGTGATACTAATACCGGTATAAGTATTGGGTCTACTCGAGGCGGGGAGTCGCAGCACATGGTGGAGATCAAGACCGATGCCGCATTGGACGCGATGCGGGAAGCCGGACGTGTGGTGGCCCGCGCCCTGGCAGCGGTCCGAGAAGCAGCCGGCGTGGGAGTGTCCCTGCAAGAACTGGACGAAGCGGCCCGGTCTGTTCTGGCCGAGGCCGGAGCCGGCTCCCCGTTCCTCGGATACCGGCCGTCCTTCGCCCCGGTCGCTTTCCCGGCCGTGATCTGCACGTCCGTCAACGACGCCGTCTCACACGGCATCCCCACCGGTTACCGGCTGCGCGACGGCGACCTGGTGAGCATCGACTGCGGCGCCCAGCTCGACGGCTGGACGGGCGACGCGGCCATCACCTTCCCCGTCGGAACGCCACGCCCCGGCGACCTCGATCTGATCGACGCCACCCGGCAAGCCCTCGACGCCGGAATTGCCGCCGCCCAGGTGGGCAGTCGCATCGGCGACATCTCCCACGCCATCGACACCGTCGCCCGCAAGGCGGGCTGCGGCATGCCCGCCGACTTCGGCGGCCACGGCATCGGCCGCCGCATGCACGAAGACCCCCATGTTCCCAACCGCGGCCGCCCCGGCCGTGGCTTCCCCCTCCGCCACGGCCTGGTCCTCGCCATCGAACCCATGCTCATGGCCGGCGGGCAGAACACCTACCGCACCGATGTCGACGGCTGGACCCTGCGCACCACCGACGGCAGCAGGGCCGCCCACATCGAGCACACCGTCGCCATCACCGACCAGGGCCCCCGCGTTCTGACCCTGCCCTGACGTCCTCCGGACACTGCCGGATCCGGGACCGGCTGCCGACGCCGCATGGCACGCGACGTCGATGACCCGCCCTCGCACGCGTCAGGCAGGTGCAGATAGGTCCGGTGAGCTGACCAAGTCGCGGTGCCCAACAGCGTCCCAGCGTTCATCGGTGAACTCTTCGCCCCGCAGCCGGCGCGGGCAGGGCGCCGGGCCTCACACTCGGCCTTCCGCTGCTCGGGACCTGCGAACGCGCTGGTCCCGCGTGCGTGAAGGCGACCAGGACTGCTGCGCCACACCTGTTGCGATCATTACGGTGCTCATCCATAGCCACTGAGCTGCGAGCGTTCCATCGAGAGTCCACCTCGGGATCCGCGATCACCGTGTCACCGACCCCCATGCGCGACGCGCGTGGCCGAACCCCAGCCCGGCTGCAGGCCACGTGCTGCAGAACGCCAGGTGACGCAGTAGCCTCTCTGCTTGGCTGCAGTCGGAAGGACGGGGGAACGAGCCTTGGCACAGACAGCGGGTCCAGCCGACCGGGATGATCGGGCCATGGGCGGAATCCTGGTACGCGACGTGGTCCGTGACGTCGTGGCCGATGCAGCTTCGCATGAACTGCCCCTGCTCGAGGGTCTCCTCGTGTTCGACGATGCGACCGTCGTGCGACGGTTGGGGCGGCGGGCCCGGGCTGAAGAGCCGTTGGGTTTCGGACTGGGAGAGGTCGCTGCGCTTGTCACCCCCGTGGTATGGCTCGTGCTGGACGAAGCGGCCCGCCGCCTGGCCGGGGCCGCAGTCGACGGTACCGGCAGGATGATCAAAGCCAGGCTGAGCAGGCTTGTGCGCAGACCTGTCGAGCCCGTAGTTCTACCTCCCTTGACACGTGATCAGCTCTTGGAGGTTCGTCGGGGCGTACTGGAATCGGCTAGGCGCAACGAGATCGATGACAGTCTGGCCACTGCGCTCGCGGACGCCGTCGTGGCGCGGCTCGCGCTGACCGATCCCTCGCGACCCGCCGATGTCCACCGAACAGACAGCGATGGCAGCACCGGACGGTCAGTCGGCGGAAGCGAAGACAGCGGCCCTGAACCGCACACTGCGCGAGCCTAGCCCGGAAAGACCGATGACCAGCCAGACCCTCCCGGCACGGATCGATCACCGTGTACTGGGCTCGGGTACGACAATGCGCTTCGTCCTGCTGCTGCTTCTGGTGCTGACCAGTGGTCTTGGCATGTCCCTGGCCGTCCTGCAGGGACTTCTCCTCACGAACGACGGTCTCGGCTGCGCTTACGCCGCAGGGTTCGACGCGAACAGCGGTGCATACCTCGGCAACCTGAGGGCCCTCGTCTCCCAGGAGGCCGCATACGACGCGTGCCGCGCCCGGTACGCTCCCGGCCTGCCGTGGTGGTCGGCACTCGCTTGGACCGCCCTTCTCCTGGTGGTCGCCGCCGTGCTCTTCTGGAGCCTGCCCGCCTGGAAAGCACGGGCCGGCCGGGTAGTCCCGCTGGAGGTGATCGACCCCGCGGGAGACCTGCGTGCGGAACTGGCGAATTTGGCGGCGACAGCGGGGCTCGACTGCGTACCTAGAGTCGTGGTCGACCCGTCAGCGGCGACGACCAGCGCAGCCGCCTTCGGCCGCATCAACCGCTTCACGATTTGCCTGCACGGCGGCCTGATCACCGGCAGATCCACCAACCCGCAGGGGTTCCGCGCCGTCGTTCTCCACGAACTCGCGCACATCCGCAACGGTGACATCGGCATCACATACGCGACCGTCGCCTTGTGGCGTGCGTTCCTCTGCATCATCCTGCTGCCGTACGCTGCTTGGCACATCCGGATCTTCTGGGAGCCGTCGGACTTCTGGCAGGGAGGCCTGCCGATCGTTCTCCGCAACGTGCTCACGGCATGCTTCATGGTCGCCCTTGTCCATCTGGCGCGCGCCGATGTTCTGCGTAGCCGGGAGGTGCACGCAGACCTGGACGCGGTGGAGTGGGGCGCGGACACCGGCAGCTGGAGCCGCCAGGCCACAGGCGCGGCCAGTCAGCGCGGCGGTCGCAGCCGCGTGATGAGTCGGCTGCGTGGGCTGTGGCGCACCCACCCGAACTGGGAGGAGCGTCTGGCATCCATCGCAGACCCTGCCCCGCTCTTCGAAGTCCGGGCGTTGCCGATGTTCCTGACCGGATCCGCTGTTGCGCTCCTGGAGTGGCAGGTGGTCCTCTACGTGAGCGACTCGTTCTCCCTGACGGAGTCGCTCGTCCGGGCAACGGCATGCCTGAGCGCCGGACTGGTCACCGGTATCGCCGGTGTCGCCGTCTGGCGCTCGGTCGCCCACGCGGCCCTCACCGGCCGTCCCATGCCCTCGGGAGCGCTTCCCGGCGTGTGGCTGGGCGCAGGCTTCATCTGCGGTCAGTTGATGACCAGTCGCCTGACGCTGAACCATTGGTTGCCTGCCTGGTCATGGGTTCTCCCGCTGCAGCTTGCCGCTCTGGCCACCGTGGTGTGGTGGACATGCCATTGTGCTCAGATATGGGTCAAAGCCTGGCGATCGACTGCCGTCCGGCCGGCAATGCTCATGGTGCTCGCGGGAAGCTGGATCGTGTTCACCGCGGTGTTCTACTGGTGGCAGCACTACGGAGACCTGTACGCGAACGGCTGGCCTTTCTCCCGCCACGCGATGGAACACTGGCTGCAGCAGTCCTTCCCCGGATCAGCCGGCGCCCGCGACAGTGAGCTGTCTGTGATCGCCGTGGTATGGCCCGCGCTCACCACGCTCGACTCCGGTCCGTTTTGTCTGTGGGCCGTGCAGATTCTCTGGCTCCTCCCTCTCCTAGCCTGGATCGTTGGATCTGCGCCACGGACACGACGCCCGACGACCAATTCCGCCGACGCCGACCAGGCACCGGAGCCGGATGCCGGAACACCTCGCGAACTGCCTCGGACGCTGGTCGCCGCCGCAGCTGGTGGACTGCTGTGCTGGATCGCCCTTGCGGTCGTGATGGCGCACATGCATTCCATGCGGCGGGTCATCAACTGGCACGAAAGCGGCTACCGCGTCGCCTACACGCTGTGGGACATCGTCGCCTTGGCCGTTGTGCCGGCTGCCGCCGCAGCCGTGGCGGCTGCGCGAACCCGCGGCCCCCGAATCCTTGTGGCCCTCGTCACGAGCGGCTGCGCCATGCTGGTCGGTGCGCTGGGAAAGTTCCTCCTCGCAGCGTCGGACGGGTGCGTCGAGCCGTTGAACGTACTGGCGTCGTCCTGCGGCTGGTGGCCCGGTCCCGCCTGGTCAGAGATCGTCCTCCTGGTGCGGCGCGCCACAGTGACAGGCCTGCTCGTAACGGTCGTGGTAGCGGTGACGATCGCGGCGGCGTCCCGCTGGCACAGGCAGCAGGGATCCCCCGCCCCGGAAGCGGCTCCCGCAATCCCAACCAGTGTCCTGCGCCCGTGGCGGATCGGCGCTGCCGTCCTCTGCGTACTGGCCGTCGGACTCGCCGTTGCGACGACCGCGGGAGTGCCGTCGCGCGCTTCGGCGAACGACGCCGTCGCCCTGACAGTGGGCCGGTCCCTTCCCTCCGGCGGCTCCTCGGCAGTCTCCCCGAAGACTCGCCGCCTACAACTGCTGGCCTGGGCCAGGTACGGCGGCTCCGATCTGATGAACAGCTTGAACTCGGGAACCAGAGACCTTGCGGCTGCCCTCGACGAGGCCGCGAAGTCCAACGCGACGTCGATCAAGACGTCCCGCTTCCACGCCCTTTGCTCGCGCATCGCCGAAACCGCCGAGCGCGCCGGCACTTACTTCCGTGTTCCGGACCCGCAAGGACAGAAACTGTGGTTGAAGGCGATGGCAGGAGAGAAGAAGGCGACCGCCGACTGTCTGCAGTCTCTGCGGGACGGCAACGCGACACTGTTTTACACATCGATGAGTGAGGCCACGGCTGCCGACAACAGCATCAGCTCCGTGCTGAACTGGATGAACTCGGTCCTTGCTGCCGACAAGCACTCGGTGCCGCAAGCTCAGTAGGCGTTCCCTCGACACCGGACATCACGGCCATCACCTGCACCAGCCAACAGGCGTCAGCGGATCGTAACCAGTGCAGTGATCCAGCTTCCTGACACATCAACGCATCCTTTAAGGCCTCGCCGCTGGGCTGTTCGGGCGAAGAGCTCGATCAGCTGCGAGGCCGCACTGCCCGGCTGGGGCACCCTCGTATGTGATCAAGGGCCCTCGTACCGTCCAGACAAGTTCAGGAGATCCAAATGTTCGCCGAACAAGGCAGGGTCGTACCTCGTCGCTGGGTGCCTGCCGCCGCGGTGGCGGCGGTGGTCGGGGCTGTCGGCCTGGTCGGAGCGGCTCCTGCGGCAGCCGCCGCCGAAACGCAGGTGGACTGCAACGGCAATCCCGGCGCCCTGCAGCCCGCCATCACCGCGGCTTCGCCCGGAGACGTCCTGCGAGTGATCGGGACCTGCACCGGCCCCTTCACGATCGACAAGCATCTGACGTTGCAGGGCATCGGTCAGGCGACGCTCGACGGCCATCAGGCAGCCTCCACTGTGACGGTTCGCGGCGGCGCCCAAGTCCGCTTCGACCACCTGACCATCACCAACGGCCGAGCTGCACTCCTCGGCGGCGGCATCGACAACCAGGGCACATTGACGGTGAGCCGCTCAACCGTCAGAAACAACACAGCGCCATCAGGCGCCGGCGGCGGCATCCACAACCAAGGCACGCTGACGATCAGCGACTCAACCGTGAGGGGCAATTACTCACTCGGCGCCGGCGGCGGCATCAACAACAACGGCTCGCTCACCGTGCGCGACTCCGACGTGTTCGGCAACTCCGCAGACAACGGCGGCGGCATCTTCAACTTCCTGGCCGGCGACACGGCTACGATCACCGGCTCCGCGGTGCACGGCAACATCGCGAGAGCAAGCAGCGGCGGCGGCATCGACAACAGCCAGGGCACCGTGACGCTCTCCGACTCCGTGGTGTACGCGAACACCGCCCCTCATGGCGGCGGCATCGAGAATGAAGCAGGCACCCTGCGGCTGATCGGCTCGACCGTGAGGGACAACACGGCGCCGAACCAGGGTGGTGGCATCTACAACGGCGGCGCGCTGACACTGACCCGCTCCACGGTGGTGCGCAACACCGCAGGCAGCGGCCCCGGCAGCGGCGGCGGTATCTACACCGTGCGCGGAACCGCCACCCTCGACCGTTCCGAGGTTAGTGGCAACGCCCCGGACAACTGCGGTCCCTCAGGCGCTGTTCCGGGGTGCACCGGCTGAGCTGCGCGCCCACAGCAGTTGGTCGCCGGGTGCCGGCTGGTTCCATGCGCCCACTGCACATGAAACCAGCCGGCCCGGGCGTGACCGGCCTGTTCGACGCCTGGCAGCGGGCGGGGCCCGCGCTATGGCCCGCGGCCACCACACGATCTCCAGCAGTCCACACAACCCCCGATGATCACGCGGCGGCCGTCCCCCTTGCCGGCCCGGCTGTCAACTTGGTTGTGGAGTCGAGCTCGCGTGGCTCAGGCGGTGAAGCCGCCGTCGACGAGGATCGAGGCTCCCGTGATGTACCTGCCGTCCGCACTCGCCAGGTGGGCGACGGTGGCCGCGATCTCGGCCGCTTCCGCAAAGCGGCCCACAGCGGTGAAGCCGGCGATCACCTCGGCGTTCGGCCCGTCGGCGGGGTTGGCGTCCGTATCGGTGGGGCCCGGGTGCACCAGATTGACGGTGACTCCACGCGGGCCCAGTTCTCGCGCCAAACCCTTGGTCATCCCGATGAGAGCCGTCTTGCTCATCGAGTACAGCGCCAGTCCGGGGAACACCGCACGTTCGGCGACATTGCTGCCGATGCTGATGATACGGCCGCCCTGGCCCATGTGACGCGCTGCCGCCTGGGACGCGGCGAACGGTGCCCGGACGTTCACCGCCAGGGTGCGCTCGATCTCTGCCGGTCCCAAGTCCTCAAGTGGGCCGACGAGGAAGACGCCGGCGTTGTTGACCAGGATGTCAAGTCTGCCGAACATCGCGGCCGCCTCGTCCACCGCGGCGGTGAGTGCCTCAGGTACCGCGCTGTCGGCCTGGATGGCCAGTGCCCGGCGCCCGCCGGCCTTGATCTGCTCTACCACCTCGGCGGCGCGTTCCGCTCTGTTGTGAAAGGTCAGGGCGACATCGGCGCCTTCTTCGGCCAGTCGTAACGCGACAGCGGCACCGATGCCCCGGCTTCCGCCCGTGATCAAGGCCACGTTTCCTTCAAGTCGTTTCATGGCGTCGAGCATCGCGGACCCCACCGTCGGACTCTGGCGGGAAACCGACCTGGCGTTCGGCCTGCTAGGGCGGCACCTGGCCGAGCTGCGCGGCCACGATCAACCGGCCGGTTGGGCGCAGCACCCGGTGGAACTCGGCCGCGTTGCGCGGGGCGAACACGGTCAGCACGACATCGGCCGCCCCGTCGGCCAGCGGGAGGGGACGGAAGACGTCCCAGGCCACCGCGGCTGCTCGTTCGTGGGCTCGGGCTGCCGCGCGCAGTGCGCGCACTGATGTGTCCAGGCCCAGACCACGGGCGCCGGGCAGCTGGTCGAGTGCGCCGGCCAGGTAGTAGCCCGTGCCGCACCCCACGTCCACAACCGTGGCCTGCTCAGACACGGCGTCGGCCGCCAGGTGGGCCCCGACTTGGCGGATGGGCGCGTAGGCGCCGGTGGACAGGAATCGCCCCCGGGCCTGGACCATGGCCGCGTCGTCGCCACTGGTGGCGCGGGTGCCCGTCAGGAGGCCGGCATAGCCGTGGCGGGCGATGTCGAAGGTGTGGCCCACCGGGCAGCGCAGTGCGCCGTGGTCGGGATGCAGGCGGCGCGTGCGGCACGTTGGGCAGCGCAGCAGATCGAGCGAGAGTTCGAGGGCAGGGGGCAGCGACACGGGCACGAGGCACTCCTGGCAAGGGGGAAGGGAAGAGACCATGCCTGCACGCGCGCTCGGAGCCTTATTGCCTCAGGGAGGAACGGGCAGCGTCGGGAACGTGGTTCACGCAGCAGGCACACCAAGAAGGGCGATGCCGTCCGGCATCGCCCTCAACGCCTTCCGATCACAGGAAGCAGCAGTGCGGGGTGCTCATGAATGCCACACCATGAGTCTACCGGCATCGGCGAAACCCCTCATGCTCCGCCGAAGTTGAGCGACACACCAGGCCGTCGTCACGCGAAGTGACTACAGGGCCACGACGGTCTGCCGCCCGCGCGCGTCCAGGCCGGACGTCGACGTCCTCGGCCGTAAGCCTGGCGGTCGGTTTCACCC
Source organism: Streptomyces sp. NPDC107546 (assembly GCF_055639175.1). Taxonomy (NCBI): domain Bacteria; kingdom Bacillati; phylum Actinomycetota; class Actinomycetes; order Kitasatosporales; family Streptomycetaceae; genus Streptomyces; species Streptomyces sp. NPDC107546. The sequence continues at coordinate 53,127 of NZ_JBVKBA010000039.1, forward strand.
ACGTCGACGCCTGGATACGCCACCGCCCCGCCGATCTCCGCCGTGGGACTTGCGTGCGCCAGCCACTGCCTGCGCCGGCCCACCTGCGGCACATGGGCGTCGTCCGCGTGACGCCTGGGGGGCTGGGGGGGTGGGGGGTTGGGGGCGAAGGTCCTACGGGCTGCGCCTGACGGTCGATGCTTCGGACGGCCACCCGAAGACCGGAGCGTGCGACGACCGGCGAGCGACGCGGTGTGGCAGGTCAGCCGCGTGCGAATTCGAGGAGGTCGGCGTTGAACCGATCCGCGAACTCGGGAACCATCGACAAGCCGTGCGGAGCACCCGCGTAGACCTTGAAGGTAGCGTCCGCAACAAGCCTTGCCGATTTATTCGCGGATGCCACGATGGGAACGATCTGGTCATCGTCGCCGTGAATGATCAGCGTGGGGATGTCGAACTTCTTGAGGTCCTCGGTGAGGTCGGTCTCGGAGAACGCCTTGATGCAGTCGTGGGCTCCCTTGATGCCCACCGTCATGCTCCAGAGCCAGAACTCGTCACGGGTCCCCTGAGAAACGGTCGATCCCTCGCGGTTGGCGCCGTAGAACGGAGCGCTGAGGTCCTTGTAGAACTGGGAACGGTCCGTCAGCACGCCTTTACGGATCTCGTCGAACACGTCGATCGGCAGCCCCTCCGGGTTCGCTTCCGTCTTGAGCATCAACGGGGGGATCGCGCCGAGCAGAACCGCCTTGGTGACACGACTCGAGCCGTGTCGGCCGATATAGCGCGTGACCTCTCCCCCGCCGGTCGAGTGACCGACCAGGATGGCGTCACGAAGGTCGAGAGCCTCGATGACCGAGGCGAGATCTTCAGCGTACGTGTCGAGGTCGTTCCCCTGCCAGGGCTGGCCCGAGCGTCCACCCCCGCGCCGGTCGTGGGCCACGGCCCGGAAGCCGTTGTCCGCCATCAGCTTCAGCTGCGCATCCCACGCGTCCGCGATCAGTGGCCAGCCGTGGGAAAAGACGACCGGCGGACCCGATCCCCAGTCCTTGAAGTAGATCTGCGTGCCGTCATTTGCAGTGGCAAAGGCCATGATTGCCTCGCTAGCGCTTGTCCCGGAACTCCGCACCGCATGCGAATTCAGTGCCCGAGCCGCACTTGGAATGTCACGACCAGCAGCGGACGCGCATCGGGGCCGACGGAGACGCGGGAGGCGGAAGGCGGCAGATGAGCACGTCGTGTTTCCTACGTTACTCGGATAGCCCCCCTTGGGCGCGTCGGGCAGGCCACAGCGCTCTGCCGTGGAGGGCCCTGCACATGCGCGGCATAGTTGCAGTATGTCCCCTGATGGTTCTGCGAGATCCTCAGCTGGAGAGCGGGCTGTGGACCCGGTTGACGTCCTGGCAGTGCTCGGTGCCGACATGACGGTCTCCGTGTGGACCGGGGCCGCCGAGCGCCTGTGGGGCTATTCGGCCGACCAAGTGCTCCATGGTCCCGCCGAGGGGCTGCTGGTCTCGGGCGCCCCTGAAGTTCCCCGCGTCTTTGCCGGCAGCCCCTGGTCAGGGCGGGTGCGGATACGCCGCCGCGACGGCCATGAGGCAACCGTGGATCTGCGGGTCACTCCTCTGGACGCTGACGGCGGCGCGGGGTGGCTCGTATGGGGGCCGAACACATTTGGCCGGCCAGGCCTGGATCCGGGTGCGGTGGATGCGCTCTTTCACCGCTCGCCGATCAGTCTGGCCATCTGGGACCGGGAATTGCGCTGTGTCTGGTTCAACGAGAGCGTTCACGACCAGGACATCTACAGCACCGAGCGGGAGCTGGGCGGCTATGTCACCGACGTGGTCCGTGCTCGTCATCCAGAATTTCTGGAATGCGCTATGGCGTACGTCCTGTCCAACGGCGTGCCGCTCCTCGGGCATGAACTGTGTCCGGCCGATCCTCGGGCTCACGACCGTTACTACAGTGTCGCCTTGATCCGTCTCGATGGACCGGACGGTCGACCACTGGGCGTCTGTTCTGTGGCTGTGCAGATCGGCTCCGGGCAGAAAGGCGGACGACTTCGTCTGCTCAATGAAGCGAAAAGCCGCATCGGCACGGATCTGGATCCGTTGGTCACCAGCCAGAGGCTGGCGGAGACAGCGGTACCGAACCTCGCCGACTACGCCACCATCGACCTCGTCGAGGCCGTGCCGCTGGACAAGGAGCCGTTGAGACGCCTCAAGCCCACCGATACGAGCATCCCTGGCTTCTACCGCGCAGGCGCCGCTTCCATTCACGACGATCTTCGCGAGTCTCTCTGGGCGCGCGGAACGCCGGTCTACGTTCCGCCTGCGTCCCCTTTCACCACCGTGCTCAAGAATCGTAGGTCCTACTTCGAGCCCGTTCTCGACGCCTCCCCCGGCACCTGGCTCGAGAGCGACCCGGATCGGGCGCAGGTCATTCACCGGACCGGAATGCATTCCCTCATGATCGTCCCCCTGCAGGCCCGCGGTGCGATGCTCGGCATCGCCGTCTTCGTGCGCAGCCAGAATCCGGTCCCGTTCAGCAGGGCGGACCTTGCTCTCGCCGAGGAACTCGCGGCCCGGGCCGCACTGATCATCGACAACGCCCTGCGATACACGCGGGAGCGAACGACCGCGCTTGCGATACAACGCGACCTGATGCCGCACCACTTGTCGGGCGGCAGCACAGTCGAGGTGGCCAGCCGCTATCTGCCCGCGGACACGTATGGCGGCGTCGGCGGCGACTGGTTCGACGTCATACAACTGTCTGATGGCCGCGTCGCCTTGGTCGTCGGAGACGTCGTCGGTCACGGCATCAACGCAGCCGTGACCATGGGACGCCTGCGCGCCACGACCCGTGCGCTCAGCAAGTTGGAAGTGCGGCCCGACGAATTGCTACGTCTCATGGATGACCTCACCGTCGACATCGCCCGTGACCGTTTCGACGAAGGCACCTCCACACCATCGGCTATCGGAGCCACCTGCCTCTACGGCGTGTACGACCCGAAATCTCAGCGGTGCACCATGTCCTGTGCCGGCCATCCTCCACCCGCGATCATCGCCCCGGACGGATCGGTCGACTTCGCCGAGGTACCTCCTGGTGCACCCATCGGGGTGGGACTGGGCTCCTTCGAATCGATTGAGGTCGAGCTACCGGACAGCAGCGTGATAGGGCTGTACAGCGACGGTCTGGTCGAGATGGACCATGACCTCGACCGGGGACTGCAGCGGCTGCGCACCGCTCTCGCCGTCCCCGTTTCCAGTCTGGACGACCTTTGCGCATCGGTCGTCGACACCCTGGCCCCCAACGGACCGGTGGACGACGACATCGCCCTCCTTCTGGCCCGCACCCACTCCGCGGCTGACTAGTAGGACTCCGTTACGTCTGTCTGCGTGCCGTGTTCAGGGGCATGAGGACTGTGTGGACGCACATGAAGTCAATCGTGTTCGGGCGACGTT
>NZ_JBVKBA010000040.1:0-55685 GCF_055639175.1 Streptomyces sp. NPDC107546
CCGGGGAGGAAAGGGAGGGGGCTCGGGCAGGGGGAAAAGGGGGGGAAGACCAAAGGGGCGGGGACGGGCTGGGGGGGGGGGAGCGTGCCGCGGCCCGGTCGCCGCCCTGCGGGTGCCCCGGTCAGGCCGTCGGTTCCGCCACGCGCAGCGGAACGGCGGCACCCGACAACGTCTCCTCACCGTCCCGCGCGACCTTCGACCACCAGGCGAGGCCGTCCTCGATGGACCGCAGCAGCACACCCTCCCTGACCGCCCACGGGCAGATGGTCACCGTCTCGAAGTTCCCCAGCTTCATGACGGTGTGGCCGACCAGGGCACCGGCCAGGCTCTGACGGGCCCGTGGCGCGGAGATGCCCGGCAGGTCGGCCCGTTCCGCCGACCGGCGGGAGGCCAGGTGGTCGATGGCCCGCCGCAGATCCGCACGGCGCAACTCACGGTGCACGAACGGGCCGTGCCGTCCCGGCGGCGCCCCGCACAACCGTGCCAGCTGCTGGAACGTGCGCGAGGTCGCCACCGCCGTGCAGGGGCTCTCCCAACGGGCGCGCGTGGCCACGTCGCGCAGCTGGTGACGTACGTTGCGGCGCAGCGCCTTGATGTCCGCCGGGGTGGGCGGATCGTTCTCGGCGAAGAACTCACGGGTCAGCCGGTTCGCACCGAGCGGCAACGACGCGGCGAAGTCCGGCAGGCTGCCCCGGCCCAGCGCCACCTCCAGGGAGCCGCCGCCGATGTCGAGCAGCGCCAGCGGCCCGGACCGCCAGCCCATCCACCGCCGTGCCGCAAGGAACGTCAGCTCCGCCTCCACCTCGCCGGGCAGCGTGCACAGGGCCACACCCGTCTGGCCGCGCACCGCCTCCAGGACCTCCCGCCGGTTGGGCGCGGCGCGCACCACCGCGGTCGCGAACGCCAGGGGCGGCCCCGAGCCCCACCGCTCGGCCGTCGCGGCGGCCTCGGCGACCGACTGGGCCAGTTGCTCCACCGCCGCGTCCGCCATCCGCCCGTCCGCGTCCGTCTGGTCGGACAGCCGTTGCTTCCACTTCGCGGTGTGCACCGGGAGGGGCACACCGCGCTCCGCGTCCGCCACCATCAGACGGATCGTGTTCGAACCCACATCAATCACGCTCACCCGCATGGCGGCGAAGTACCCCGTTCGGCCCGGGGGATGCCGGGCGGGCCGTCCCACCGCGCGGTTTCACCCGTACGGGCCACGACGAGCCACGGTGGCCGCCGTGCGGTAGGCGGTGCCGTGCACGCACCCCTGTGGCACGCCCTCACCGCAGGCCGGAGCATGAAAACAACTAGCCGGGGCACTCGACCGGCCGCCGCGCGCAGGCGTGCATCACCCACCGGGGAAGGAAGGCGGGAGGACCGCGTGCTGATGACGCCGACGACCACGTTCTCGCCGCTGCCGACGGCCCGGCCCTTCTGGGGCCGTGCCGTGGTGACCGGGGGCGCCGGGTTCCCCGGCTCACACCTGTGCGAGCGTCTCCTGGACAGCGGGATCGACGTCGACTGTGCGGACGACCTGGCGGAAGCCCGGCCGGCCGGTGACACGACCCCCGAGCCAGTGGCGCACGGGGGAGGGGCGCGGTGAAGGCGCTCGTCGTGCGGTTCGACGGCTTCGGAGGCGTCCTGCCGGCCGACGCGGGCCATCGAGTCGTCGTCACCGGCGGCCCGCACGAGACCGCCCTGACCAGGTACGTCAGCCGCGGCACGGCCGTGGACCTCGGCGGCCGTACGGACGCGCGGCCCCTGGCCGGGGCGGTGCGGGCCGCCGACGTCGTCATCAACGAGATCACGGCCCACGACGTGCGGCGCGGCGTGCAGAAGCTGCTCCAGGAGGGCGCGTGAAGGACACCGACGCGCCCGAGCGACACGCCTCCCGTGTCACCGTCGCCATGATCACCCGCGACCGACGTGACAGTGTGCTGCGCACCCTGGACCGGCTGGCCGACCTGCCCGAGCGGCCCCCGGTCATCGTCGTGGACAACGGCTCCAGCGACGCGACCGTGAACGCCGTACGCGACCACCCGCTGGGCGTGCGCGTCCTGGTCGCCGGACGCAACACCGGCGCACTGGGCCGCAACCTCGCGGTACGGCACGCCACCACGCCCTACGTCGCCTTCAGCGACGACGACTCCTGGTGGGCGCCGGGCGCCCTGGACACCGCTGCGGACGTCCTCGACGGCCACGCGCGGCTCGGCCTGCTGGCCGCCCGCACCCTGGTCGGCCCGGACGCCGCCGAGGACCCGCTGAACTCCGTCCTCGCGCGCTCGCCGCTGCCGCCCGACCCCGACCTGCCCGGCCGCCCGGTGCTCGGCTTCCTCGCCTGCGCGGCGGTGGTCCGCCGCCGGGCCTTCCTGGAAGCAGGCGGCTACCACCGGGTGCTGTTCTTCGGGGGCGAGGAGACCCTGCTGGCCTACGACCTCGCGGCCCGCGGCTGGGGCGTCAGCTATGTGCCGTCGGTGACGGCCCATCACCACCCGGACCCCGGTGAACGCCCCGGCCGCTCGGCGGTCCAGCGGCGCAACGCCCTGCTCACCGCATGGCTCCGCCGGCCCGTCACGGTGGCGCTGGGCCACACCGCCCGCCTCGCCGCGGCGGCGGCCCGCGGGGAGCGCGACGCCGCGGCGGCGCTGCGCGGTGCGATCGCCCGGCTCCCCGCGGCCCTCAGGGACCGCGAACCGCTGCCCGCACGGATCGAGCACGCCGTTCGCCTGCTGGAGCGGGCCACCCCATGAGCGCCGACGACGGCACCGACGACCGAGGACGAGCGGACATGCCCCACGACCCCTCTCATGTGCCCGCCACGACACCCCGGAAGGACACCGGCGCCCCGCACGACGACGACCTCCACCCCGACCGCCGGACCACGGTAGTCGTGATCACCCGGGATCGTCGGCCTGAACTGCTGCGCACCCTGCGGACCCTGCGGGACCTGCCCGAGCGGCCCCCGGTCGTCGTCACCGACAACGGGTCCACCGACGGCACCGCGGACGCCGTCACCCGGCACTTCCCCGAGGTCCGGCTGCTGTGCCCCGGACGCAACCTGGGAGCGGTCGGCCGCAACCTGGCCGTGCGCCACGTACGGACGCCCTACGTGGCGTTCTGCGACGACGACACCTGGTGGGAACCGGGGTCCCTGCGGCGGGCCGCGGACCTCCTCGACGCCCATCCTCAGCTCGCGGCCGTGACGGGCCGCATCGTGGTCGAGCCGTCGGGGGAGGAGGACCCCGTCGTCGCCGAACTGCGCGACTCACCCCTCACGGGCCCCGACTGGCTGCCCGGCCCCGCCCTGGGATCGTTCCTCGCCGCCGCGACCGTGATCCGCGTCGACGCCTTCAGGGCCGCGGGCGGCTTCCACCCCGGACTGTGGCTGGGCGGTGAGGAGGAACTTCTCGCCACCGACCTGCTGCGCCGGGGCCACTGGCTGAGTTACGTACCCGAACTGACGATCCATCACGCCGCGTCCCAGGTACGGGACGGCACCGAACGGCGCGTCCTCGGACTGCGCAACACCCTGTGGTTCACCTGGCTGCGCCGCCCCTGGCCGTCCGCGCTGCGCCGCACCTGGTACCTGCTGCGCACCGTCCCCCGGGACCACGCGTCCGTGCGCGCGTTCGCGCGGGCGGCGGCGGGGCTTCCCTGGGTCCTGAAACAGCGCGATCCCGTGCCCGCCGACCTCGAGGCCCGGCTGATCGCCCTGGAGGAGGCGAGGCGGACCTCCCCGGCCCGCAAGTACGTCGGCTGACCACCGGCGCACGCACCGCGGCCGGGGCACCTCGCCCCGGCCGCCGCACCTTCGACATTGGATCACTCGTTCTCGAACACCGCCTTGCTCACCTCGGCCGGATTCTGGAACTTCTTCTTCCCGAGGTGATCGATGCGCTCGGTGATCTCCTTGGGGGCTCGGTTGTCCCGGGCGACCTTCTTGAGCTGCTCGGTGTCGGTCGGGTACTCCGCGCCGGACAGTGCTTTCTGCAGATCTGTGGGGCTGACACCCGCCATGGCTCCTCCAGGCGGTGAGACGTTCCGGTTGACACGGCGCCGCCAAAAGCGCCGGACCCCCGAGTACCCGGGGCCCGGCGGGGCCATGCGCAGACCGGGCGCGCGATCCCCGGCGACACCGTCAGGGCCGGGGGAGTAGCTCTGAGAGCCCCGAACAAAATGGGGCGCCCGGCTCGCGGCGTCCGCTGTCGCGGGCGCGGGGCGGCGCCACGTCCTCCCGGCTGGTGTACTCCTTCGGTCCGGGTGGACCCCGACTCCGACCTCGGGCACACCGCCGCACAGCGTGCCGAGCAGGCGCGCGAGGGCGGTAAACCCGGGCTGTCACAGCACCTGCGGGACGCCCCGAAGACGCCGATCCAGGAGGAACTGGAGGGCTGACGTCACGGCGGCCGGCCACGGATGCTGTGAGCAAGTACACAAGGGCGCCAAGTCCCCGCCACGGTCGGGGACTTGGCGCGTGTTCGGCATCCCGTCCGGGGCCCGCGGCGACGACTCGCCGGTCCCGTCTGCCACGATGGTCGAGGCCGTCCTCCCGGGACCCGCACCGCGGCTCACCGGCGGCACGGCACCCGCCAGATCCGGGGGAGCGACCGCGCAGCGCAGCCGGTGTACCGAGCTCCCGCCGATGTTCCGTGTGAGTCCCCCCCGGGACCCCTCCCCGAAGATCACTGTGCCTTCTTCTCCTGTCGCTTCCGCGTCCTCTCCTACCCCCGTGCCGGCTGCCTCCGCGCCGGACGCCGCCTCGGCGGCCCCGGCGGCCGGGTCCTCCTCGCCCTGGAGATCCCTGAAGTACCGCAGCATGCGCTGGTGGTCCCTGGCGAACTTCGTCTCGAACGCCGGCACCTGGATGCAGCTCACGGTGCAGAACCTGCTGGTCCTGAAGATCACCGGGTCCGCCGCCGCCACCGGTCTGTCGATCTCCGTCCAGGCCGCCCCCGCCCTCCTCGTGAGCCTTGCGGGCGGCGCCGCCGTCGACCGCCTGCCGAGGCGGCTGACCGCCGCCGTCAGCCAGGCGCTCCTCGGCGCCGTCGCCTTCACGACGGCCGTCCTCGTCGCGCTCGGCCGGCTCGACGTGCCCGTGCTGATGGTGCTGGCCGCCGTCACCGGCCTGATCGCCACCGTCGACGGGCCCGCGTGCGCCCTGCTGGGCAACGACCTCGTCCGCGAGGAGGACGTCCCCTCCGCGATCGGGGTGGGCTCGCTGGTGCACAGCGCGGGCCGGCTCGCCGGTACGGCGCTCGCCGGTGTGGCGGTCGGCTTCTTCGGCACGGCCGCCGCGTACGCCGCGAACGGGGTCTCTTTCCTGTTCGTCGCCTCCGTCATCCCCTTCCTCCGCCCGGCACCCGGCGCCGTACGGGCTCCCGCTCGCCGTGGGCAGGCCATCCCGGCCCAGCGCGGCGGTCGGCCCGCGGGCGGGGACATGACCGTGCGGCAGGGCCTGGCGTTCTTCGCCCGCCGCCCGCGGCTGGTCGCCCTCGCGGGCATCACCGGGATCAGCGCGATCTTCGGACGCAACTACGGCCTCACCCTGGCCGTCCTCGTCACCGGCCCGCTCGCGGGCGGCGCCGCGGCGTTCGGCACGGTGTCCACCGTCCTCGCCGTCGGAGGCATCATCGGCGCCGTCCTCGGTGCCCGGCTGCGCCGGCCCTCCGTGCGGGTGGTGGGCACGCTGGCCGCCGTGGGCGGACTCCTCCAGATCGTGGCGGGCCTCTCGCCGTCGCTCGCCGTGCTGCTGGTGCTGGTTCTGCCGATGGCCGTGGTGGAGTCCGTCTCGGACACCGCCGGGACCACCGTCCTGCAGACCGACCCGCCCGCCCACCTGCGCGGTCGCGTGCTCGGCGTGTGGAGGACCATCAGCACGGCGTGGGGCCTGGGCGGCCCGCCCGCGCTCGGCCTCCTCATGCAGCTGGCCGGAGCCCGCGGCGCCCTGGTCGTCGGCGGGGTGATCATCGCGGGCACGATCGGAGCGGGCTGCGCCCTGCGCCGGCGCCGCCGCACCGCCCCGGCGGTGGTGCTCCGCACGGAGGACTGCGGGGTACCGGATCTGAGCACCGCGGCCTGAGCCGTCCGGGCGGCGGACGGCCGGCCGTCCATTGCCGGGGCCGACCTGCGTGTCGCCGCCCGTTTCCGGGGCCGTCCCCGCTGTGTCGCCGCCCGGCCCTCATGCCGGGCCGGGGCCGCGCGCGATGCCGCCGAGGCGGCCGGGCCCGGTCGCCGGACGGGATCCCACCACCGCCTCACGGCGGACGGATGCGGTGGGCTCGTGCAGAGGCTCGTGCCTTCTTCGGCCGTCGGCCCTCGACCGGCACAGCCCTCATGGGCCTCCGGTCCGCCGTCGTCCTCCTTCAGCCCTGGGCCCGCAGCCCCGCCGTCAGTGCTCCGGGCACCTCGCCCCGTGCCCCACGGTCCGACCCCCGCTCCCGCACGGGCCCCGGCTCCAGCAGGCCGTGCACCGCCTCGGCGACCTCCGCCACCGTGATCCTCAGCAGCCGCTCGTCCGGCACCCTTCCGTGCGCGTCCCCCGGCCTCGGCGCATCGTCGTCCCCCGGGTGCCACAGCACCCGGTGCCGTGCGTCGGCCGGCGGCCCCCACAGCCGAGGGGCGACCGGGCCGAACAGGACCACCGAGGGGGTGCCCAGCGCCGTGGCCAGATGCGCGAGCCCGGTGTCGCCGACCACCACACAGCGGGCCCCGGCCACCAGCGCGGCCAACCGGTCGAACGGCACGTCGCCGTCGCCTCCCACGACCGCCTCCCGTGGCAGCCCCGCCCGAGCCGCCACATTGCGCGCCAGCGTGCCCTCCCCGGCGCCCGCTGTCACCACGACGTCGTACCCGGAGCGGCGCACCTCCCGCGCCAGGGCCGCGAACCGTTCCGGCGGCCAGCACCGCGCGGCCGCGTCGGCCCCGGGGTGCACCACGACCGCGCCGGGTGCGGGGGAGGGCGTCGCGGGCGCCGGGATCGACAGGTCCTCCGGGTCCGCCCGGACGCCGTACCAGGCGAGCAGACGGCACCACCGTTCCCGCTCGTGTTCGTCCTCCCGCCACACCGGACCGGGGATGTCGGGAGTGTCCGGGTGCGCGTAGGCGAACAGTCGCCGCGGCCCGAGCCGCTGCAGCAGGAGATGGCTCGGCGGGCCGTTGCCGTGCAGATCGACGGCCAGATCGGGCGCGGGCCCGGCCCAGGCCAGCTCGGCGGGCACCGCCCGGCCGGGGGCGGAGGCGGGCAGCACCCGGTCCACCAGGCCGGTCGCCGCGGCCGCCTGTGCCAGCCGCCCGGGCGCGGCCAGCACGATCCGGTGGCGGGGCAGATGCCGCCGCAGCGCCCGCAGCGCGGGCACCGCCGTCAGCAGATCGCCGAGCCCGAGCGCCCGCAGCACCAGCACCCGCGGCGAGTGCGCCTCCGCCGTCCTCACGACGGCGGCACCGGGGGCACGGCGGCCCGCGCCGCCCGGCGGGCCAGCAGCGTCGTGGAGCGGCCGTCGAGATACGGCAGTACGACCGCCTGCCCGCCCCAGGCCCGCAGCGCCTCCGCCTCCGGCAGGTCCTGGACGGAGTAGTCGCCGCCCTTGACCCACACATCGGGCTGCAGCCGCTTCAGGACCGTCTCCGGCGTGTCCTCCTCGAAGACCGCGACGGCGTCCACGCTGCCGAGCGCCTCGAGGACCCGCACCCGGTCCGCCACCGTGTTCAGCGGGCGTCCCGGCCCCTTCAGTCGGGTGACCGAGGAGTCCGAGTTGAGGCACACGATCAGGCAGTCGCCGATGCGCCGCGCACTCTCGAGCAGGCCCACGTGCCCCGCGTGCAGCAGGTCGAAGCAGCCGCCGGTGGCCACCACGGTGCCGCCCCGCGCGCGAACCCGCTCGGCGACCGCGAAGGCGTCGGTGCGGGGAGTCTGCGCCGCGGGAGGAGGCGGGGTCCGCCACAGCGCCGGATTCCCGGCCCCGCCCGCCGAGACGAACGCGGCGGCCTCCGCGACGCCCCGCTGCAGGGCCTCCTCCGGCAGTGCGCCGTCCGCCAGCGCCGCCGCCGTCGTGGCCGCGAAACAGTCGCCCGCACCGCACGGGTCCCCGCTGGCCCGGTACGGCGGCGGCACCAGCATCGGCGTGCCGTTGCCCGGCCTGGCCAGCAACGCCCCGCGATCCCCGAGGGTCACGGCGACACCGGCCGCCTGCCAGCGCTCCGCGAGCCGAGCGGCCCGGTCGGCGTACGCGCGCAGCGAGTCGCCGTCGCCGGGGCACAGGGCGCATGCCTCCGCCGCGTTCGGGGTGACCAGTCGCGCCCCCGGCACCGGAGTGTCGCCCCGGGGATGGGGGTCCCACACCAGCGGCGTACGCGGCACGACGGCCGCCAGGTGCTCCCGCACGGCACCGGCCGTGTGCCGCCCGTAGTCGGCGACCAGCACGGCGTGCGCCTGCGTGAGCGCCTCCCGCACCGCGGCGTCCGGCTCGCCGGGCGTGCCGCCGCCCCGGTCGATCCGCACCAGAGGCCGGCCGCTCGCCAGCACCCGCGTCTTCACCGGCAGGCTGCCCCTCAGCGGGATCTCCACAAGCCGCACCCGGCCGCGCAGATCACGGCGCACGGCCTCGCTGGCCGAGTCGTCGCCGAGTGCGGTCACCAGCACCACCTCGCGCCCGCCGCCGGCCGCAAGCGCGGCGGCGAGGCCTGCCCCGCCGGGATGACGCCGGTCCTCGGTGACGTCGACGACCGGGGCGGGGGCGTCCGGGGACAGCCGGGTGGCGACCCCTTCGATGTCCTCGTCGAGCAGAACGTCCCCGACGACCACGAGCGGACCCCGCCCCGTCACGACACCCTCCCGTGCGCTCCGACCGTACGTGGCGCGGCGGTGGGCCGGGTCGCGGCGCCGAGCGCCGCGTCGAAGCTCTCGCAGAGCAGGTGCACGGCCACCAGATGGGCCTCCTGAACGGTCGCGGTGTTGCCGACGTCGATGCACAGGGCCTCGTCGGCCGCCTCCGCCAGGGGGTTCGGGCCCGGCCCGGTGAGCGCCCAGACACGCAGCCCGGCCGCCCGGCCGGTCACGGCCGCGCTGATCAGGTTGGCGCTGCGGCCGGAGGTGGACAGCAGCACGAGCACGTCACCCGGGCGGCCGTGTGCGGCCACCTGCCGGGCGTAGACCTGGTCGAAGCCGTAGTCGTTGCCGATCGCGGTCACGCTGGAGGTCTCCGCGTGCAGCGAGATGGCCGAGTAGGCCGGCCGTTCCTGCCGGTAACGACCGACCAGCTCGGCGGTCAGATGCTGGGCCTGGGCGGCGCTGCCGCCGTTGCCCGCGGCCAGCAGCCGGCCGCCGGCTGAAAGGACGATCGCGAGTCGGCCGCCCCACTCCGCGATCCGGTGCAGGCCGTCCCGCCGCAGGCGGACGAGCGCCTGCTCCAGTGAACGGCAGTGCAGATGCGCGGCATCGAGTGCAAGGGATGCAGAAAAATCGGTCATGTTCTTCGGGCGTACCGCGTCACGGGGACGGCGGCCGGACCCGCACCTCCTTCGGACGTCGGAGCTCCGCGGTGGGTCGGGAACGCTGTCGAGGGCCGGGCGGACGGTGCGTGATCACACCACCCCCGTGGCGGCGGGCTGGGCGTCCAGGACGGAGCAGTACGTCGCCTCGGTCGCCGCGGCGACTCGTCCCCACCCGTACCTGCGCAGCACGCGACGGCGGCCCGCCGCGCCGCACGCCTCCCGCTTCTCGGGGTCGGCGAGGAGTTCACCGACGGCCCGGGCGAGGGCCTCGGGGTCCCGTGGCGGCACCAGGCGCCCGGTGGTCGGGTCTGCGACGGTGTCCAGCTGGCCGCCCACCGCGCTGGCCACGACCGGCCTGCCGCAGGCCATGGCCTCCAGCGGGACGATGCCGAACGGCTCGTAGTCCGCGGGGCACACCACCACGTCGGCCGCTCGCAGCAGCGGCGGCACATCGCGCGGCGCCACACCGCCCCTGAAGATCACCCGGTCGGCGACGCCGTGCTCCTCGGCGATGCGGCGCAGCCGGCGCACCTCCGGGTCCTCGTCGAGCCGGTCCGCCGACGGCCCGCCGACGACGACGAGTTCCGTCTCCGGCAGCAGGGCGAGCGCGGCGACGGACACCGCGGAGCCCTTTCGCGGCACCAGGCGGCCCAGCTGGAGCAGCCGGTGGCGGCGGGTGCCGCGTTCGGCGACCGGACCCTTCGGCGTGAACAGCTCGGTGTCCACCCCGCACGGCACGATGCCGACCTTCCCGGCGGGTATGCCCATCCTGCCCAGTTCGACGACCTCGTCCCGGCACGTGGCGATCACCCGGTCGCAGCCGAGGCCCACCTCCGTCTCGTACGCGATCCGCCGCGGCGGACTGGTGTCCGCCAGCTGCTGGTGTCGTCGCTTCACGGTGCCGAGCGCGTGGTACGTGTGCAGCAGCGGCAGCCCCAGCTCGCGCACGGCCCGCAGCGACGCCAGCCCCGACATCCAGAAGTGCGAGTGCACCACGTCCGGCGCCCGCACCCGCCAGACCCCGGCCAGATAGCGCCCGAAGTCGGCCATGTAGGGCAGCAGTTCGTCCTTGGGCAACGGCTCCGGCGGACCCGCGGGCACATGGCGCACCTCGACCCCTTCGCGCAGCGGCACCCGGTCCGGCAGGTCCTTGTCGTCGCGGCGGGTGTACACGGTCACCCGGTGACCCCGGTCGGCGAGCGCTCCGGCCAGGCAGGCGACGTGGACGTTCTGCCCGCCGGCGTCCACCCCGCCCAGGGTGGCGAGGGGACTCGCGTGTTCCGAGACCAGTGCGATCGACAGGGAACCGGGGCCGTCGGCGTCGACGGTGCCGGGCTGGATGGGGTGCAGGGATGAGGTCATGAGCGCGCCTCCGTCATCAGGCGCTCCCAGTCGTCCAGGAAGCGCTTGAGCCCGTACCGGCCGAGGGCCGCCTGGCGGGCTCGGGCGCCGGCCTCGGCCGCGGCTTCGGGTTCGTGCAGGTAGTGCCGGGCTGCCCGGGCCAGGACATCGGGCCGGGTGGACAGCACGCCCGCGCCCTGCGGGACCGCCTCGACCACCTCGGTGGTGGCGAGCGCCAGAACGGGCATGCCCAGGTGCATGGCCTCCAGCAGCGACAGGCCGAGGGAGGTCCAGCGCACCGGATGCAGGTAGAACCGGCGCTGCGCCATCGCCCGGTGCAGCTCGGCCTGCGGCAGGTCCGCGCTTCGGCACCGCTCCTCGGGCAACCCGAGATGGCGGGCCAGGCCCTCGGTGCGCATTCCGAACACGTCCAGCGGCGCCGCCTCCGCCAGCGCGGGCAGCAGATCCGTACCGGTGTGACGGCCGCGCCGTACCGGCTCGTTGACGACGACTGCCCCGCGGGCGAGACGACCGGTGTACTGGTGTCCCGGGTCGACGATGCCGTGCTCGATGACCTCGGTGCGCGTCCTGCCGCAGTCCCAGAACAACCGGTTGAAATGGGTGACGTGAACCAGCGTCAGGTCCCCGCGGTCGGCGAAGGGGTGCCGGGTGTTCGGCACGTCGCCGTCCGGTGCGTTGTGCTCCAGGTAGACGGCGGGTATGTCGCGGCCGGGGCGGCGGCCGCCTAGCCAGCGCTCGGCCAGCGCCGGCTCGTGCGGCCGTTGCAGGACGACCAGGTCCACGTCCGCGTCCCGCAGCTGCTCGGGGGTCACCTCGCGCACCGAGGACGGCCAGGAGAACGTGCGGGCCCGCCCCAGTCCGTCGGGGTCGCGGCCCGGTGTCACCGGAACGAGGTAGGTGTGGGGACCCTGGACGAACGCCGTCGTCCAGGAGCCGTGCACATGCCACAACAGGATGTTCATACGGTCGCTCCTCGTTCCGTCTCGGGACCGCGGCCCGGACCGGACACGTCCTCCGCCGGGCCGCTCGCGTCCCCGGGCCCTGACACGTCCTCGGAGCCGGACGCGTCCTTCGGGCGGGACCCGTCACGCAGCCCGGGCGACGCGTCCGTGGTGAGATCCGCTCGGTCCGGCTTTCGCGTCCGGTCCGCGTCATGCATCGCCGTGGGCCTTCTCTCACAGAGCGCCGCCACGGCGGCCAGCACCTCGGCATCGCTCACGCCGTCGAGACACGGGTGTCCCTGCACCGGGCAGTTGCGGGCGCGGGTCGCCGCGCAGGCCGCGCTCTGGTCCCCGAGCAGCACATGCGGGACGCCGTACGGAGCCCAGCGCTCGGCAGGTACGACCGGCGCGAACAGGGAGGCGACCGGGGTGCCCACCGCGGCCGCCAGATGCGCCGGCCCGGTGTTGCCGACCAGCACCACCCGCGCCCCGGCCAGCACCCCCGCCAACTGCCGCAGATCGGTGAGGCCGCCGAGGTCCAGCCCATGCGATCCGGCCACCTTCGCGGTCAGCTCCCGCTCCCCCCGGCCCCCCGTGACCACGACCCGATAGCCCTCGGCGGCCAGGGCGGCCGCGGCCCGCACCGCCCGCTCGGGGCTCCACGCCCGGGCCGGCACGGCGGCACCGGGGTGCAGCACGACGTACGGCTCCGACCCGGTGAGGTGAGTGGTGTCCGGCGGCGTGGTGACCCGCAGTGCCCCCTCGTCGCCGGGCGGCAGCGCGAAACCGGCGTCCCGCGCCAGGTCCAGCGCCGCCAGGGCCTCGTGCCGGTGCGGCAGCCGGCGGTGCCGCAGGTCGAGCAGGGCGCCCGGGTAGTCCTCGCTGTCGGCGGCCGTCCAGCCGACCCCGGCCAGCTTCAGCAGCAGCGCGATCGGCAGCGGACTTTGGTGATGTGAGACGAGCACCAGGGCGCGGTCGAAGCAGCCCGCGGTCAGCGGCTGAAGGAGCCGCCGCGTCGCCGCACGGGAGACCGGCGCCGGTTCCAGCCCCACCCACGGGGCGTCGTACTCCAGCACCTCGTCCACGCCCGGCAGCAGCTTCGCCGCCTGCACTCCACGGGGACCGCACAGCATCGCCGTGTGCGAGGAACCGGCCGCGACGGCACGCACGGCGGGCCCGGCCAGCAGCACGTCGCCGGCGCTGTCGAGGCGCACCACCAGGGTGCGGGGAAGGCGTCGGGTGTCCGTCATCGTGCCTCCCCCGCCATCGAGGCGGCGCACGGCCCGTGACCGGGGCCGTCCTCCGGGTCCAGCACCAGGCGCACCGCCGCCAGCAGGTCGCCGGCCGTGCCCTCGGCGGCCTCGATCTCCTCCGGGAGGGTGACCGGGGTCGGCACCAGCACGCCGCGGGCGCCCGCCGCCCGGGCGGCCCCCATGTCCGCGCCGATGTCCCCGATGACGACGGCGCGCTCCACCGGGACGCCGAGCCGTGCGCAGGCGGCCACCACCAGGCCCGGAGCCGGCTTGCGGCAGACGCAGCCGTCGCCCGGGCCGTGCGGACACACCGCCCACACGTCGAACGGGCCGAGCAGTTCCTCCACCCGCCACCGCACCGCCTCCACCTGAGCGCGCGTCAGCAGGCCCCGGGCCACGCCGGACTGGTTGCTGACCACCCCCACGGGAATGCCTCGCGCACGGACGGCGTCGACCGCCTCCCGCGCCGTCGGCATCGGCACGACGCGCGCCGGGTCACCGTTGTAGGGCACATCGGCCACGAGCGTGCCGTCGCGGTCGAACAGCACCGCCGCCGGCAGGGTGGCCCCCGCCTGCGGCGGGCCGCCCCGGGGTCCGTCGAACAGCCAGGGCCCGGTCGCCGACGGCACGGCGGCGTCGGGGCGACGGGGCGGCAGGGGACGTCCGCTCATGGGTGCACCCGTTCCTCGAGCGACTGGCGCCGCACCGGCGGCTGCGCCCCGGCGTCGTGTGCGACGTGCGGCGGCGCTCCCCGGTGGACTATGTGACCGCGCAGCCAGTGCCAGGTGGCGGCGGGCGGGATGAGCACGCTGGTCAGCGCCATGGTGGCCACCTCGTCCGGGGTGCGCGGCCCCGGGCCGATCCGTGCCAGGGCGAACTCGGCGGTCCCGGCCAGCCAGCCGGCGGCACAGACCGCGGCGGCCCGGGGCCTGCGCAGGGCGGCGCAGGCGAGGGCCGCCACCGCCGCTCCGGTCGCCGCCAGATGACCGGGCAGCCGTCCCCGTGGTGCGCCCGCCCTGCTCCACCACCCGGGGCCGTGCAGCCGGGTCATCAGCACGTCGTCTGCGTTCCCCGTCTGCAGGCGCACCGAGACCCAGCGGTCGGCCGGGCGCACCGGGTGCGTGGTGCTCCGGGAACCCGAGGTGACCGCCCACCCCGCGGCCTGCACCCGCAGCGCGAGGTCCGCGTCCTCCCGAAAGGCCCGCCGGAACCGTTCGTCGAAGCCGCCGACGGCCTCCAGGGCCGTACGCCGGTAGGCCATGTCGGCGGTGATCCACCGCGCGGTGGCGAGGCCGGCGGTGTTGCGTTCCCAGTCGGTGGGCCGGCGGTCGGGCGGCAGCGGCACATCGATCCGGGCGGTGATCGCGCCCGTCGGTTCCGTCGCCTCCGCCAGGTCCAGGGCGAGGTCGTCGCCCCAGGTACGGCCGGGCACCACGTCGTCGTCGAGGAACACGATCCAGGGGATCCGCCCGGCCGCCCGCCACCCGTCGTTGCGGGCCGCGGCCGGCCCCCGGGCACGGCCGCGCACCACGGTGGTCACCGGGCGCAGCGGCCCCGGGATGTCGACCGTGAGGGGCTCGCCCTCGTCTCCGGGGCGGTCGTCGACGAGGACCACCCGCACCGGCCGGGGCCCGGACGCCTCGGCCAGCGCCCGTAGGCACGCACTCAGGCTGGGCCGTCCCAGCGTGGGTATCACCACCGCGTACGCGTCGTCGGCGGTGTTCACCATGTCGTCTCCGCGCTCCGCCATCACGTGCTCCTCGCGCCGGCGCCGCGGAAGAAGTCTCCGCGCCGCACCGCGTAAGGACCGATGGCGAGGAGATCGACGGGGGAGGAGCCGAAGCACTCCAGCGCGTCGCGCGGATCGTCCACCATGGGCCGGCCCGCCGTGTTCAGGCTGGTGTTGACCACCACGGGCAGCCCGGTGAGCCGTTCGAACTCGCCGAGCATACGGGCGACCAGCGGCTCCTTGGCCGGGTCGACGGTCTGGATGCGGGCCGTGCCGTCGACGTGCACGACCGCCGGGATGCGGTCCCGCCACGCCTCGGCCACGTCGTGCACGAACAGCATGTACGGGCTGGGCAGCGGACCGTCGAAGATCTCGGAGGCGCGGTCGGCCGGCACCATGGGCGCCACCGGCCGGAACTGCTCGCGGCCCTTGACGTCGTTGAGCCGCTCCAGGTTGCCCGCGTGCCCGGGGTGGGCCAGCAGCGAACGGTGCCCCAGCGCCCGGGGGCCGTACTCGGAACGGCCCTGGAACCAGGCCACGATC
The DNA here is from genome assembly GCF_055639175.1 of Streptomyces sp. NPDC107546. Classification (NCBI taxonomy): domain Bacteria; kingdom Bacillati; phylum Actinomycetota; class Actinomycetes; order Kitasatosporales; family Streptomycetaceae; genus Streptomyces; species Streptomyces sp. NPDC107546. The sequence goes on from NZ_JBVKBA010000040.1 coordinate 15,306, forward strand.
CCGTTGTCCGCGAGGGTCTCGGCGACGGTCCGGGCGATGTCCGCGGGCCGCTCGAAGGGCACCGCCGCCGTCTTCAGCCATGCCCCGAGCTCCGCGTCCGACCAGTCCCGGCCCAGATCGGCGCCCGGCATCGGCTCCGGCTCGTCCCCCTGCCCGGCGGCCAGCAGCAACGCGCCGCCCAGCGCCGTGCCCGCGTCACCGGCCGCGGGCTGCACCCACACCCGGGAGAAGGGCCCCTCGCGGGCGATCCGCGAGTTCGCGACGCAGTTCAGCGCGACGCCCCCGGCGAGCGTGAGCACGCTGTGGTGCGTCCTGCCGTGCAGCCAGCGCACCAGGTCGAGCAGCGTCTCCTCCAGTACGGCCTGGGCGCTCGCGGCCACGTCCGCGTGGTCCTGCGTCCACGGCTCGTCCGGGCCGCGCGGCGCGCACAGCTCGTGCCAGGGCACCCCAGTGGCGTGGAAGCCGCCGTAACCCGTGGGGTACACATGGCGGCGCAGCTCGGCGAGCATGCGCGGACGGCCGTGCGAGGCGAGCGCCATCACCTTGAACTCGTCGGAGGACCTGAGGAACCCGAGATGTTCGGTCAGCTCCTCGTAGACCAGCCCCAGGGAATGCGGCAGTTCCTGCGCGTACAGGGGCTCGAGACGGTCCCCGACCCGGCGCGCGGCCAGGTGCGAGGCGCGCTCCCCGCGGCCGTCCAGGACCAGTACGGAGGAGTCCCCTGCGTCGGGCGCGGCGAAGGCGCTGGACGCGGCGTGCGCCATGTGGTGCGGCACGAAACGGACGATGCCGGGGTCGAGGCCCGGCAGCGCCGTCTTCAGAAAGCCGGGAGCCTCGCGGGCGTACGTCTGCCGCAGGTGGTCCCAGGGGTCGTCCAGACCCATGGCCTCGGCCGGAAGGGCGAGATCCGGATCGTAGGAGTAGACGACGGCGTCGAGGTCCTGGGGGCGCAGTCCGGCACGCCCGAGGCACCACGCGGCGGCCTTCTCCGGCAGTTCCCAGGCGGAGAACGGCACCGGCCGCTTGCCGTGCTTGCGCCGGGAGAATCGTTCCTCCTCGGCGGCGGCGACGGTCCGGCCGTCGATCACCAGGGCGGCGGCGGGGTCGTGGAACAGAGCGTTGATTCCGAGGATGCGCATGGGGTTCCGAGGCCTTTCGGCGGTAGAGCCGGACGGAAGCGGGTGGTGAGGGCACAGGTGCGGGGAGGCGTCTGCCGGTACGGGGCCCGAACGACGGGGCGGGTCCGCTGCCGCGGGGTGCGGCCGGAGGGCGGGCGCGCGGGTCAGCCCCCGGAGGTGACGCGGAACCAGTCGATGGTGCGGCGCAGGCCTTCCTCGGCGTCCACCTGCGGCTCCCAGCCGAGCTTGTCGCGGGCCAGCGTGATGTCGGGGCAGCGCACGGCCGGGTCGTCCGTCGGGCGCTCGATGAACCGGATCTCCGACGTCGACCCGGTGAGGCGGATGACCAGACGGGCGAGCTCCAGCATGGTGATCTCGGAGGGGTTCCCGATGTTCACCGGGCCACGCATGCCGTGCGCCGCCGCCGCGAGAATGCCGCGGACGGTGTCGTCGACGTAGCACAGGGACCGCGTCTGGCGTCCGTCACCGGTGACCGTCAGCGGCTCACCGGCGAGCGCCTGCCGCACGAACGTCGGAACCGCGCGGCCGTCGTGCCCCCGCATCCGCGGACCGTAGGTGTTGAACAGCCGCACGATGCCGGTGTCGGTGCCCTTCGCCTCGGCGTGCGCGGTGGCCAGGGCCTCACCGAACCGCTTGGCCTCGTCGTACACGCTGCGCGGACCGATCGGGTTCACATGCCCCCAGTACCGCTCGTCCTGCGGGTTCTGCTGCGGGTCCCCGTAGACCTCGGAGGTCGAGGCGAGCAGGAAGCGCGCCCCCGAGCGGTGCGCGAGGTCGAGGGCGTTGCGCGTGCCCAGGCTGCCGGTGTCCAGCGTGTGCAGGGGCAGGCGCAGATAGTCGGCGGGCGACGCGGGGGAGGCGAAGTGGAGTATGAGATCCGGCTTCCGGTCGACGGTCAGCCCCTCCGCCACATTGCCCCGCACCAGCGTGAACCCGGGCCGGTCGAGCAAGGGCGCCACGTTCTCCGGCCGGCCGGTGCTGAAGTCGTCCACGCAGGTGACCGAGGCGCCCGCCTCCAGCAGGGCGGCGCACAGGTGGGAACCGACGAACCCCGCGCCGCCGGTGACGACGGCGTGGTCCCAGTTCCGTGACAGAGGGCTGGCCATTGAAGAACTCCTCCCTACGCGGCGACGGCTTGTCGGGCCCGGTTCTCCGGGCGCCGGGCCGCTGACGTCGCGGAAGACCGTCGAGTACCCCGATCAGCGTCCGTCGCCGCGGCGCCGGTGGCTCGGTGGTGTACGTCATCCGAGTGAGTGACGCAGGGTGAGGACCCGCGGTGCGCACGCGCCCCGACGGGCACGGTGGCCGCGCCCCACGGGCGCCCGTGGCGGTGCGGCGGGGCGCGGCGGGGGCACCGGACGGGACGGCGGACGTCGCCGGGTCGTTGGCATGCGGCACCGGTTTCCCCACTGGTCCCAGCCCAATCAACGGATCTCTCCAGCCGTCCCGGAACGCTTCTCACACGCTCGGCGCCAATGCCGCAGCTCAAACCGGGTAGCCGTACGGCTTGAGGTCCCTGCGACCCCGCAGGCCGCGCTCCCCCGGTCGGCCGAACCAGGAGGCAGCACCCATGAGCACATCGTTCCCGCCGCACGCGCTGCACGACTACGCGTTGCTGGCCGACGGGGAGCGCGGCGCGCTGATCGGCCCCTGCGGCGACATCGGCTGGCTGTGCTCACCCGGCTGGCACAACGACGCCGTCTTCGCCTCGCTCATCGGCGGCGGCGGTGTCTACGCCATCACACCCAGGGGCCGCCATGTCTTCGGCGGCTACTACGAGGAGGGCACCCTCGTCTGGCGCAGTCGCTGGGTGACCACCGACGGCATCGTCGAGTGCCGGGAGGCCCTCGCCTTCCCCGGCGAATCCAGCCGCTTGGTGCTGCTGCGGCAACTGCACGCCGTCGACACGGTGGCCCACGTACGGGTCCTGCTCGAGCCGCACGGCGACTACGGCCGATCCTCAGTGACCTCCGCGCACCGCACCGACGACGGCGTGTGGTACCTCACCTCGGGCTCCCACCGTCTGCGCTGGCAGGGCGCCCCGTTCGCCGTCGCCCGCGGCCAGGGCCTGACAGCCGAGATCGTGCTGGAACCCGGCGAGCGCCACGACCTGGTCCTCGAGTGCTCCACTTCACCTCTGCCCCGCACCGCGCCGCGGGCCGCCGAGGCCTGGGCCGCGACGGAGCAGGCCTGGCGCGAGGCCGTACCCCCGCTCGACGACACGATCGCCCCGCGCGACGCCCGCCGTGCCTACGCCGTCCTGCGAGGCCTGACCACCCACGGCGGCGGCATGGTCGCGGCCGCCACCACCAGCCTGCCGGAACGTGCCGAGGCGGGGCGCAACTACGACTACCGCTACGTGTGGATCCGCGACCAGAGCTACGCCGGGCAGGCCGCGGCCGCCGCCGGCGCCCCCGAGCTCCTCGACGGGGCCGTGCGCTTCGTCGGTGAGCGGCTGCGGGAGGACGGCCCGCGCCTGGCCCCCGCCTACACGGTGCACGGCACCCCCGTCCCCGGCCAGAGGGAACTCGACCTGCCCGGCTACCCCGGCGGTTTCAGCCGTGTAGGCAACCAGGTCAGGGAACAGTTCCAGCTGGACTGCTTCGGCGAGGCCCTTCTGCTTTTCGCGGCGGCCGAACGCCGGCAGCGGCTGGACTCCGACGGGTGGAAGGCCGCCGAGATCGCGGTGCGCGCCATCGCCGAGCGGTGGCGGGAGGCGGACGCCGGGATCTGGGAACTGGACTCCCAGTGGTGGACCCACAGCCGACTGACCTGCGTCGCCGGGCTGCGCGCCCTGGCCGCCGCGGCCCCCCGCCATCCGCTCTCCGACCGCTGCGCCCGGCTCGCCGACACCCTCCTCGACACCACCGCGCGGCGCTGTCTGCATCCCGACGGCCACTGGCAGCGCACCCCCGACGATCCGAAGGCCGACGCCGCCCTGCTGCTGCCGGCCGTGCGCGGCGCCCTGCCCGCCTACGACGACCGCAGCCGCGCCACCCTGGCCGACTGCCGTCGTCGACTGGCCCAGGACCACTACATCTACCGCTTCCGGCACGACGAACGCCCCCTCGGGGACGCCGAGGGGGCGTTCCTGCTGTGCGGGTTCGTGATGGCGCTCGCCGAGCACCAGCAGGGCCGGTTGATCGACGCCCACCGCTGGTTCGAACGCAACCGTGCCGCCTGCGGGGCGTCGGGCCTGTACGCGGAGGAGTTCGACATCGCCCAGCGGCAGCTGCGCGGCAACCTCCCACAGGCGTTCGTCCACGCCCTGCTGCTGGAGACCGCCGCACGGCTGGCCGGGGATCCCGAGGGGCACGCCTGACGCCCGGAGGGGCGCCCGACGTCAGCCCTCGGCCGCCTCGGCCGTCGCGCTCCACCCGTACTGCAGCAGGTCCGACACCGTGACGGCCGTGAGACCCGCGCACACCAGCCGGGTGGCCCTCGGCGCGGCGGTGTAGGAGCACATCAGCGCCCCGGCCACCCACGCGGACGTGCAGAACGGGCAGGAGAGCAGGTCGCCCACGGCGCGCCGCACACCGCTGCCACGCGCCTGGTCCATCACCTCGTTGGCCGTGCTGTCGGACTCCCGCCGGGTGAACGGCGCCCGCAGAAAGCTGGTCACCTTGTCCTTGGTCAGCAGCCGGGACGCCTTGAACGTCGCCGTTCCCAGCAGGGCGACGTCCCACGGCGGCACCTGGTGCGGCAGCCGCAGCCCCCGGCGGCGTGCCACCGCGGCGAACACCGCGGTACCCGCCGTGAACGTCGTCGCGAGGAGCGCGTAGCCCGCCAGCGGCGTGTCGCCGCTCTGGTCGTAGCGCGTGTCTTCCACCGTCATACGAATGCCTCCCTCGGGGGCCGGCCACCGGGTCAGCCTTCGCTTTCGGGCCGTTCTCCCGTGGGTCCCCGTCCCCGCCGGGTGCGCGGACCCCGGCTGTCCCAGCCCTCGTCCTCCTGCGGCCCCGAGTCCCCCTGGCCCCCACCCACAAACGCCTGCCGGGGGTCGGCCTCAGGCGTCCGGATCCTCGACACCGCCCGGCTCAGCCTCACCACTCCCCACACGATCAGGGCGACGCCGATGGCCTCGGGCAGCAGCCACCAGCCGGTGCGGATCCGCTCGTCGAACAGGGTGATGCCGAGCAGCAGGCTCACCGTGGCATCCCCGATGGTGAGCGCCGGCTGGGACGCGGTCAGCCAGCCCGCCTGGAGCGCGTTCTCCAGCAGCAGGATGGCGCTGACACCGGTGAGCGCGAAGCCGTAGGTCTGCCAGGACTGCAGGAAGGCGACGAGGCCGCCCTGCGCGAACCTGCCCGTGGCGGACTTCAGCAACGCCGCGGTCAGGGCGTTGCCGACAGCGGAGGCCGCGGCCAGCACGGCGGCCCGGAACAGCGGCGGGCGCCCCGGGCGGGCGATGACGACCGCGGTGGCCATGGCACCCAGGCAGGCCGCGAGGACCGGGATCCAGCGCACCATCGATGCCTGGTCCACCACCCCGGACGGAGCGGCGGAACCGAGGACCAGGGCAAGCCCCATGACGACACCGGTGATCGCCCACCAGGCCGCGGCCGGCAGCCGTCGCTGCATCAGGGGAGCGGCGATCATCAGGGCGAACGGCAGCTCCAGTACGAACAGCGGCTGCACCAGTGCCATCGGCCCGTTGACCAGGGCGAGCGCCTGGAACAACGCGGCGCCGACGACGCCGCCGATGCCGATCACCCAGGCCGGCCGGTGGGCCAGCTCGATCAGCAGCCGCAGGCCGCCGCCGCGCGCGACCGTGGACGCCGCCTTGCGCTGGAACGCGGTACCGACCGCATTGCTGGCGGCACCCATGACGGCGAACAGCGCGGCGAGAAGGATCACTCCTCCAGCATGCCCCCGGACGCCCGGAGCAGGCGGCCGCAGAACGCCGCGACCGCATTGGCCGGCGAGCCGGTCGCCCGCGGCACCCTGAGCGGGGTGAGACGGCGGTGCCCCGGGCGGCGGCGCACCCGGCGACGCGCCCGGCGGCGGCTTGCCACGCGGGCGCAGACGCCGCCGGCCGGTGTTCTCCGGCGACCCAGGTGACCCCGGAGTCCGCCAGATCGTGACGCCGTGGTCCGGTTCACTCCGTTGGCGGGCGTCAGGCGCCGCGGACGCACCCCGCCGTCTGCCGCGACGCGGGCTCCTCCACGCCGGCTCCCACAGCATGCTCGCCGAGCGGTCCCACCGACAGCCCCGCCGAACGGCAGTCGTCCACGATGCCGGGGAGCGCCCCGAGCGTCGCGCGCCAGCAGCCGACCGCCGCGGCATGGTCCGAGTCGTGCAGCAGCAGGGTGCCGCCACCCCGCAAATCCGTACCGGCCGTCGCGCGTACGGAGGCGGGCGTGGCGTCGGCCCTCCAGTCCTTGCCCCAGGCCGTCCACAGCACCGGTCGCAGGCCTGCCCGCCGGGCCGCCGCCCAGCGTCCCGACGTGAGGATCCCGTACGGCGGCCGGTACCACAGGGGCCGACGGCCCGCCGCGGCGTGGACCGTGTCCACCGTCCGGACCAGGTCCGCCGTGTCACGAGCCGGAGACGGCAGCCAGGGCCTGCCGTGGCTCCAGCCGTGCACGGCCAGCTCGTGCCCCCGCTCCGCGATGTCCCGGGTCAGTGCCGGATAGCGCACGACACTCTCGCCCAGCACGAAGAACGTCGCCCGGACGCCGAGGTCGTCCAACGCGTCGAGGAAGTGCGGTGTGGAGCCGGGATCGGGGCCGTCGTCGAAAGTCAGAGCGATGTGGTCGGGGCGGCCCACCCCGGCGAGCCCGGGGAGGAAGCGGCGCCGCAGGCCGGGCAGCCAGGTGGCGGCCGGGCCGATGTGCACCGCCGCGACCGCCGCGACCGGCGCCAGGAGGGCCGCCGCGCGCCCGCCGGCGGAGGGACCGTAGGGACGAGTCATCGGGCAACTGCCTCCTTGTCGTCAGGCACCCGGGGCTTCGCCGGGTTCCGGGCCGTCGTGGGCGACGGGTCGTCGTCGGGGCGGGACCGCCGTGGATCGGGCGGGAGCGCCATGGATCGGGGCTGACACGGATCGGGGCTTGCAGCATCTGCGCCGGCATGGATCGCGGCCGGCACGGATCGCGACGGGCACGGATCGAGGCCCCTGTTGGACCGGGATCGTCGTCAGGGGCCGGGCTGCTCGCCGTCCGGGCCAGCGGCCGACGGCCTCCCCGGCGCCCGCTCGCGGGCCTCGGGGTCCGGCCCGTCCCGGCCGTTCGGTGCCGTGTCCCAGGCACCGCCGGCCCACGGGGCGCCCGCCAGTCCGATACTGCCCGCACCGATGAGCGCGAAGCCGAGCACCTCGGGCAGCACCCGCACCCCGAGGGCGATCTGCTCGTCGAACAGCGCCAATCCCAGCGCCACCCCGACCATCGCGTCCCCGAGAGTCAGAGCGGGCTGCGACGCCGTCAGCGACCCGGCCCGGAACGCGCTCTGCAACAACAGGAAGCTGACCACGCCGATCAGGGCCGTCATGTAGGGCGGCCACTGCGTCAGCACGGCCCCCACGCCCTGCGGGAGCCGTCCCATGACCTCCTTCAGCAGCGCTGCCGTGGCGGCGAACGACACCGCGCTCGACAGCCCGAGGAGCGCGGCACGCGGCGCGCCCCGCACCGCACGGGCCGAGACGACCAGAGCCACCACGGCGCACACCACGGCCACCCCTGCCGGAAGCCAGCGCCCCGGCAGGGCCGTGGTCCGGCCGGGGGAGGGCGCTGCCACCCCCAGGAACAACGCCAGGCCGACGGCGAGGGCGGTGAACGCCAGCCAGGTGCGCCGACTCGGGCGAGCGCGGAAGACGACGCCGCCGACGGCCAGGGTGAACAGCAACTCGGTGGCCAGCAGGGGCTGCACGACGGCCAGACTGCCAACGGCCAGCGCGGCCGCCTGGAACACGGTCGACAGTGCCAGCAGCCCGGCCCCCGCCAGCCAGTACGGCCGCCGCAGCACCTGACCGAGCCAACGCACCGCCTGGCGCACCCCGCGGCCGCCCGCGGGCGCGTCCGTCGCCGCGCGCCGTTGCAGCACGGAGGCCGAGGCGTTGGACAGCGCCGTGAGAAGCGCGAGTACGACGGTGAGAGCGCTCACCCGCCACTCATCCGAACGTTGCGGCGAGCCGCCGGTACAGACCGGGCGCCGCACCACGGATCCGGGCGGGCAGCCGCAGCCAGCGGGGCACGTACACCTCGTCCCGGCCCCGGCTCACCGCGCACCAGACGGCGTCCGCCACCCGCTCGGGCGGCACCAGCCTCGGCCTGGACCTGCGGTAGGGCACACCCCGGCGCTCGAAGAAGGGGGTGTCCACCACACCGGGGACCACAAGGCTGACCCGCACCCCGGTACCGCGCAGTTCGTAGCGCAGGGCGTCGGCGAACGCCGCCAGCGCCGCCTTGGCCGCGGAGTAGACGGCCTCACCGCGCACGCCGACCGCGCCCGCAAGCGATCCGACGATCACCACACGCCCTGAGCCCGCTTGGACCATATGGGGGACGAGCTGCCGTACCACATGCAGTGTGGCGAGCAGATCGACGTCGATCACCTCGTCGATGGCGTGTGGGGGCATGGTGCTGAACTCGCCGGCCCAGCCGATCCCGGCGCACGCCACCAGCAGGTCCACGCGGCCCATCCGCTCCAGGGCGAACTCGGCCAGCTGCCGGCCTGCTCCGGGACGGGTGAGATCCGCCGGGTAACCGGTGGCCGCTGCCCGGTCGGCGACCTGCGCCAGACGGGTCGCGTCCCGCCCGTTGAGCACCAGACGCCAGCCGCCCTCGGCGGCCAGCCGCCGCGCGACGGCGGCCCCGATGCCGGAGGAGGCGCCGGTCACCAGTGCCGTGCCCGGGTGGTCCGCCCGGTCACCGATGCGCCGGGGCGCGGCGCCCGCGGAGGGGGACGGAGCGTCCACGGAGAGGGCGGGGAGGGATCGAGGAGGGGAGGGAGCATGGGACATGGCGGCGACCTCGGCTCGGCTGCGACGGCGAACACCGGACGGACGGAACGGGTGGCGACGGCTGTCGGTCGGGTGCTCCTGGCTTCGAGCACTCCTGCGCTGACAGGGTTGAAGCGGACGAAGCGGACGGTGAGTATCCCGCTCGCTACACCGCGAAACCCGCAATACGGGCGTGTTTGGAAAGTGCGGCTCGGGACAATCAGTACCAGTGCGTGCATTTTCCCCCGTGCCTCGACGGCGAGCGACGCGAGCGGCCATGAACCCCGCCCGCGGCCCGGCGGCCGAGGTAGCCCGTTCGGTGGGATCGGCCACCGCCCCAGCGGCCCCGCCGCCTCCGCCCCCTGACGGCTCCCGGCGGATCCTGATCGTGAGCGCGAGTATGGGGGCCGGGCACGACACGGTCGCCGGGGAACTGGCGCGGCGCGCACGGGAGCGCGGCCACGAGGCGGACGTCGTCGACGTCCTCGCCCTCCTGCCGTACGGCCTCGGCGCGGGGCTGCGCCGCTTCTACCAGTCCTCGGTCCGGCACTTCCCGTGGGTGTACGCCCTCCTCTACCGCACGTTCCTGCGCCGGGGCCCCGGCCGCCGTCCCAGCGGTGTGCCCTTGGCCCGCCTCGCGGGCGGCCGCCTGACGGATCTCGTGGACCGTACGGGCGCCGATGTCGTCCTCCCCGTTTTCCACCTGGCGGCGCAACTGACCGGCCACCTCAGGTCCCGGGGCCGGCTACGGGTGCCGAGCGCCGTCTTCCTGATCGACTTCGCGGTGCACCGGCAGTGGCTCCATCCGGGCAACGACCGCTACTTCTGCCTCACCGACGAGGCCTCTCGCGAGGTTCGGGAGGACATCGCCGTCCCCGCCGAGACGACCGGACCGGCCGTGGCCCCCGAGTTCCTCACCCCGGCCCCGGCCGACGCGCGGTGGTCCGGTCGCCTCGCCCGGTTTGCTCCGGGGCGGGCCCCGGTGATCCTCGCCGCGGGCGCCTGGGGAGCGGGCTCACATCTCCCCGCCACCGCCGGCCTGCTGGTCGCGCACGGCTTTCTCCCGGTCGTGCTGTGCGGCCGCAACGACGTGCTCCGCAAGCACCTCGCCGAGATCCCGGGGGTTCTCGCGCTCGGCTGGGTCGCCGACATGCCCGAGCTGATGCGCACGGCCGGTGCCCTGGTGGACAACGCCGCAGGTCAGACCGCCGTACAGGCTCTCGCTGCGGGCCTGCCTGTGGTGGGATACCGCCCGCTTCCGGGCCATGGTGACGAAGGCGTCCACCGAATGGCCGCGCTCGGCCTGACGGAGGTGGCCACTACGGAGTCCGAGCTGCTCGATGCGCTGGACCGCCTCACGACCCCGGGTCCCGACCGGGACCGGCGCGTCGCCCACGCCCGCACGTTGTTCCGCTCGGACGTCCTGACGCGGGTGCTGGAGCTCCAGGACGCCTCACCCGTGTGAGGCGCCGCGGCGGGCGGCCCATCGGACCGTCGTGCGCCGAGGCGGCCGGAAGCGTGCCGGTGTGCGCCGAGGCGGCCGGAAGCGTGCCGGTGTGCGCGAGTCGCGTACACCGGCACGCTCACCAGGGGCTGTGCCGTACCGCGGTCTCACTGCGGAGCGCGGCGGGCGACGCCGATGGTCAGACCCATGGCTGCCAGGCCCAGCGCAGCCGTCACCGCACCCACCGCGACGTTGTTCGCGATGATGCCGGCCCGCGCGCTGTGCGTGGCGGTGACCACCCAGGGCGAGATGATGAGCCACACACCGAGCGGGACGACCACCCAGGCCAGGCGGAACATGCGCTCGGGCACCAGGGTCATACCGAGCCCGATCAGGCCGACGGCGATGCCGACGATCAGGTTGTTGACGGTGATGAAGGGCGTACCGGAGAAGTGCACGACCCAGGGTGATATCGCGGCGTAGACACCCGCCAGGAGGATCATCCCTTCAAGGGCGATCGCCCCGCCGCTGGCCGCCGTGCGCTCGAGCCGTTCCCGCATCTCCGCTATCTCGGGATGCGTGCCCATTCCACTGGAGTGCTGCGGATACGACATCGCTGTGCCTCTCGATGAGGATTGATTTATTCCTTACATACACAGTTCCCCCATTCAGGTGGATGTACCCAGTTTTGCGTCATTCGCGGTTGCGGCGTCTCGGGATGAAGACGTTCTGGCAGCCGGATGAGGCGCAGGTCCAGGGGGTGCCACCCCGTGTGACCTGAGGCGGACCTGTCGGGGTGCCGAGAACGGCGGGACCCGAGCGAAGTTCAGGCGGTGCGGTTCAGGGCGGGCAGGTAGGCCTGGGACTGTCCCTTTTCGGTGGGGTGGTACGACTCGGTCGGGGCAAGCCAGTTGACGCTGTGGAGCCATGGGGCGGGGGAGCAGATCTCGTGGCCGGTGAAGGCGCCGGTGATGTCGACGTAGGTGAACCCGTGGTGCGTGGCCCGTTCGTCGATGACCTTGTCGAGGCGGTCGACAGCGCCGTTGAGGGCGGAGCGGGTGGTGTCCGCCAGCCCCGCCTTGCAGCTGCCGTTGAGCTGGTACAGGTGCGGGTAGCCGAGGACGACGACATGGGCGTGGGGGGCTTTGGCCCGGATGGCGGCGTAGAGGCGGTCGAGGTCGCCGGGGAGGGCGCCGTCGATGCGGTCGAGCGCTTCCCTGACGGCGTCCAGGCAGGTCCCCGAGCCGTGCAGCACACAGGTCGTCATCACATGGGAGAAGCCGGCGTCACTGCCGCCGACGGTGATGGTGACCAGCCCGGTGCGGGCGTTGAGCGACCCGAGCTGGCGGCTCAGCACGTCGAGGGCGCGGGCGCCGTTGCAGGCGGTGAAGTCGAAGCTGGACGGCGCGTGGGCCGCGGCCCACAACGCGGGGAAGGAGTGGCTGCTGCGCAGACAGTCGGTGCTGGAGGTGAGATAGCTGCCGGCACCGACACCGGCGGAGTAGGAGTCGCCGAGGGCGACGTACCCGGTGGCGTACCCCCGAGGCGCGGCGTGCGCCGTGGGAGTTGCGGTGAGGGTGCAGACGGCGGTGAGAAGTGAGCACAGACGAGCGGCGATACGCGAGGGTTTCATGCATTCCGCTTACCACCGCGCACCGGGCCCCGCTGCGGTGCCGTCGGCGACGCTCGTCCCGGTTGAGAGGCGGCCGCATCTGTGCTCGTGGAGCTCGGTCGCCCGGCACCGGCCTCATACGCCGCTGAAGGTCGCGGCGGCGCGCGGTCTCCCGGCCACGGACAGCACCCGATCAGCCGCCGCTCGACCGGCGGCGTTTGTGCGCCGCGCCCGGGGAACTCGGAGGGTCTGTCCGGTCCCCACCTCGCTCGGAACTCCGAGCTCCTACACCACAGGGGAGTACTCGCTTACGTGGCCTGTGACCAAAGCCCTGCCGTCCGGGGGAGCCGGCACGGTCGCCTACCGGGCACTCGGCTCACCGGCGCCCGCCACCGGCCGCGACGCAGGGGCGATTGCCGCTCTCGGTGCCCCGGCGGGCGGCGTGCCCGGCACGGAGGCCGGGCAGTGACAAGCGCCGTGACCGTTCCGGCCGGTGCCGTGTGCCCGCCCGCGGGATACCGCCGCATGGCGTCGCCGGGCCGTAGGCCATACTGGCCGGGTTCCGGAGCAGCCGCACGAGGTGGAGAGATGGACACACCACAAGGCAAGCGGCAGGCGGCCTCCCAGCTCCTGCCGACAGCCACGTTGGAGGGCGGCCCGCTACCGGACCGGGCCGGGATGCGGGCGGTGGGTGAAATCAGCCTGGCGACGCAGCCGGTGTGGGAGCCTCTGCTGGAGGAACTCGTGGACGGGGACGAGCCGGTGTGCCATCTGGAGCTGTCCGCGGTCACCTTCATCGACGTCCGCGGCGCCGCCTCTCTCGTGGCGGCGGCCCAAGCTCTGGGGGAAGGGCGGCGCATCGTGCTGTTGCAGCCCCCGGCGAGTCTGCGGCGAACGCTGGAGTTGTTCTGGCCCGAGCTGTCGGTGATCGAGGTGGCGCAGTCATGACTGGTACGAAGGTGGACCACCGGTTCTGGCACCCCGCCTTGTTCTACTCCGGCCGCGACGAGTACCTGGCCGGCACCGTGTCGTTCGTGCAGGAAGGGCTGGCCGCCGGGGAGCCGGTGGCAGTGGCCGTGCCGGGTGACAATCTGCGTCTGCTGCGGGACGCTCTCGGCGCACAGGGCGAGGCCGTGCAGTTCCTGGACATGACCGAGGCCGGGCGCAATCCGGGGCGGATCATCCCCCGGGTGCTGCGAGGCTTCGCGGACGCCCACCCCACGGGGCGAGTACGGATCGTCGGGGAGCCCATCTGGGCCGGACGCACCGCGACCGAGTACCCCGCGTGTGTGCAGCACGAGGCCCTGATCAACGCGGCCTTCCGGGGCCGGGCCGTGAGCATCCTGTGCCCGTACGACACCTCCCGGCTGGATTCCGCGGTGCTCGCCGACGCGCACGCCACCCACCCGACGGTCATCGAGCGCGGCCAGGAGCGCGCCAGCGGCGCCTACGCGCCCGAACAGGTCGTCAGCCGGTACAACCAGCCCCTGCCGCCCGCACCGTTCGGCGCCGCCGAGTTCCCCTTCGACGCCGCCGCACTGCCCGCCGCCCGCCACTTCGCCACCGAGCAGGCGGTACTGCTGGGCCTGGCGAAAGACCGGACCGCGGACCTGGAGCTGGCGGTGGCCGAGCTGACCACGAACAGCGTGGTGCACGGCGGCGGCCGGGGCACCCTGCGCATGTGGGCGGAGGCCCGGCAGCTGGTGTGCGAGGTCAACGACGCGGGGGTGCACACCAATCCGCTGGCCGGGCGCATCCCTCCGCCCTCCGCCCGGCCCGGCGGCCGGGGCCTGCTGCTGGTGAACATCCTCGCCGACCTGGTCCGCCTGCACACCGGCCCGGACGGCACGACCACCCGCATCTATCTCGCCACCGAGAAGTACGCCCACGAGGCTCACTGAGCATCCGGCACCCGACCCTGCGTCGACACCGCTGCTGCGCGGGGAAGATGCCGTACCGGCGTCCGGGTCGCGGCCAGGCGGCAGCCGCTCGGCGGCCGCTACGGTGCTCGGGGTGATGGTGACCCGCGCGGCACGGTGCCTGATATGACGGTCATCCCCGAGGCTGACCGGACGGGTTGACCGAAGGGGTCGACCGAACGGGTCGATACGGGAGGAGGCGGCCATGGATCTCCGGCAGATGGAGGTCGTTGTCGCGGTCGCCGAAGAAGGCGGGTTCAGCGCGGCGGCACGGCGGTTGCACGTGGTGCAGTCCGCGGTGTCCACCACGGTGCAGTCCCTGGAGCGCGAGCTGGGCACACCGCTGTTCCAACGCACCACTCACCTGGTGTCGCTGACCCCCGCGGGAGAGGCCTTCCTGCCTGCCGCGCGTGCCACCCTGCAGGCCGCCCAACAGGCCCGTACGGCCGTCGACCCCTTCAAGGACGCACTGCGCGGCGAGATCACCGTCGGTGTGATGCAGGGCCTGTTCACCGGCCTCGCCCAGGCACTGGCCGGCTTCCACCGCGAGTACCCCGCGGTGACGCTCAGGCTGCGCCAGGCCCCTGTCGGCGACATCCCGCAGACGCTGCGCGACGGCAGCGTGGACCTGGCCGTCGTCGCCCTCGACACACCCCAGATGCGGGGACTCACAGCCCGGTTGCTGGCCCAGGAGGACATGGTCCTGGTGACAGGGCCGGCCACCGGTGCCCCGCCGGGCCGGCGGCCGGTGACCCTGGCCGAAGCAGCCCGCCTGCCGCTGGTGGACTTCCCCCCGGGCTGGGCGATCCGGCACGAGGTCGACAAGGCCTTCCGGGCGGCCTCGGTCGAACGCGCCGCCACCTTCGAGGTGAACGACGTGCTGGCGGCGACCGACCTGGTCCGGCACGGCTTGGGTGTGTGCATCATGCCCCCGTCGCTCGCCTCCCGGTTCCCCGATCTGCCGGTACGCCCGTTCGCCGGACAGGCACCGGCGTGGACGGTGAGAGTCGTCCACCCACAGGGACAGACGCCCCCCGCCGTCGCCGCGCTGCTGCGGCACATCACCTGACCCGTCGCCGCGCCGCTGGTCACTCAACCCCTCGCCGCGCTGCTGCGCACATCGCAGATGACCAAGACCCGGGGATGGCCGGCGCCGACGCGGGAACCCGGGCCCCGCAAGAAGGCGATGTCACCACGGATGAGGTGAGTCATGGCAGAGCAGAAGTCGCCGTCCCTGCCGATGCCGCTGAGGGCCGTTCCCCGGCCGGTGCGCGGCGCGGCCTCGGCCCTGGGCCGGCTTCCCGGCGCCGGGATGGTGGGCGGGGCGGCCGAGGGAACGCTGGAGAAGGTCGGCGCCGTGTCGCCGCGGGGGCGGCGCCTGGCGGTCTACGCCGGGGCCGGAGTGCTCGGCGCCGTGGGCGTGGTCGAGTGGCCCGTCGCCCTCACCGGCGCGGCGGTGGCCTGGCTCACGCAGCCCCGACCGCAGGCATCCGGGCAGGCTCCGGCCCGGGTGTCCGAGAGCGAGGGGACAACCTCCACCGCACCCCGGCCAAGGGCGTCCCGGGCGAAGAAGCCCACGGCCTCGGCACCCGAGCCCGCGCCCTCGAAGAAGCCTTCGGCGTCCTCCGGACGCGACGGCTCCGGTACGCGCCGCGCCCGTACCACCGGCTGAGGGCGCGTCATGGTTCTTGCGCTGCTGACGAGGCCTTCCGCCACCGCTGGACGTATCGTGCCGGCGGCGGTCCACCTGTTCGAACGGTCGGCCCCGACCGCCGTGGGCGCGGCCGCGGGAGCCGTGGCCCAGACGGCGCGGGCGGGGGTGCGGAGCGCGGACGCCGCGGTCCGTGTCGCCCGTGTCGCCCGGCACGCGCTACCGGGCCGTCCCCGCCCGTGGCGGTCCGGCACGCGGGCGCATCTCGCGCTGCGGCAGGCGGTTCCGGGGGAGGAGCGGCGGGCGGACGGAATCGCGACGAGGGCGCGCCGGGTGGCCGCGGCGCTGACGGAACACCCGGACGTGGCCTTCGCGTACTGGGACGGTGGGTTGGCCCGCCTGGTGGTGGCCGCGACCGAGGACGCGGTCACCGACCGTGTGGTGGAGGACGCGACCGGCCTCGCGGAACGCCACGGGCTGGTTCGGGCGGACGACCTGCCGGAGGAGTTCCCGCATCCGGCCGGGCCCGCAGGAGTACGGGCCGCCGCGACCGCGCTGGCGGCCGACGTGGCCGGCACCGCGGCCGCTGTGATCGGTTCGGCGCTGCGCCTGCCGCCGTCGCCGCGTCTGGTGACCGCGGCCGTGACACTGCTGCGGGAGAACCCGCGCTTTCGCGACCTGTTGCGCGCCCGGCTCGGCCGCACCGGCATGGACCTGGCGCTGGCCTGGGCGAACGCGGCCGCACACGGCGCCGGCCAGACACCCACGTCCCTGGTGCTCGACGGAGCGCTGCGGTCGTGCCAGTTGGCGGAGACGGTGGCGCGCGCCGCCGCCTTCGACGCCGTCCACGACGAGGTGTGCACGCCGGAGCGGGTCAGCGTGCCCGCCGGCGAGGTTCCGCGCCCGCCGCTGCGCACGGCCCCGGCCCAGGAGTACGCCTCCCGCGCCTCCACCGGAAGCCTGGTCGGAGCCGCGGTGACGCTGCTGGTCAAGCGCAGTGTCGACGAGGCCGCCGAGGCGGTGCTGGCGGGATCGCCGAAGGCCGCGCGCTACGGACCCGGCGCCTTCCAGGCCGTCCTGAGCGGCGCGCTGTCACGAGAGGGCGTTCTGGTGCGCGACCCGCAGCGGCTGCGGCAGCTGGAGACGGCCGGCACGGTCGTGCTGCACCCGAGCGCGCTGCGCACCGAGAGCGGCGAGGCGGACCCCTGGGCCGAGGTGGTGCTGGACGCGGCGCGCCGGGCCGGGCTGCGCGTCGTGGTCGTGGACGACCCCGCACTTGAGGAGTTCACCGGCCTCGCCGACCAGGTCGTGGACGCGCGGCGCCCCCTGGACGATGTGGTGCACGGGCTGCGCGGCGACTCCGGCGGCGTCGTCACGGTCGCCCGGCTTGGCTCGGCCGACGAACGCACCGTGCTGGCCGGGCTGCTCGCCGGCGACGTCGCCGTCGCCCTCACGGACCGGGACGCCGCCGTCGTATGGGGAGCGGACGTCCTGGCCGTGCACGGCCTCGCCGACGTGTGGCGGCTGCTGGTCGCGGTCCCCGCGGCCCGCGCAGTCGGGCGCCGCGCACAGACCCTGGCCCGTTCCGGTGCCGCGCTTTCCGGTCTGCTGGTGGCCGTGGGCGAGTCCAAGGGCGGCCGGGGGCGGCGGGGTCTGCTGCCCGGCCTGCGGCACGTTCCGGTCGACGTGAGCGCGGCGACGGCCCTGGTTTCCGGAGCGCGGTCGGCGCTGGGCGTCGCGGCGGCCCGCGCGCCGCGCCCCCGTCCGCGCGTGCCCTGGCACGAGCTGCCGCCCCAGGAGGCCCAGGCCCGGCTGGCAACCGAACGAGCCCGCGAACCGGACCCGGTCGACCTGGCCACGGCCCGGCTGCGCAAGGCGACGCGCGCGGCCGGACGGTTGCCCGCCCTGGCCCCGGCGCGCTGGACGTTCCAACTCGCCCGGGCGGTGCGCGGTGAACTCGACGATCCGCTCACGCCCGTCCTGGCGGTCGGCTCCGCCGCCTCCGCGATCCTCGGCTCCGTCGTCGACGCGGCGCTCGTCGTCGGCGCGCTCGACCTCAACGCGCTGGTCGGCGGCATCCAGCGGCTGCGGGCCGAACGGGCGCTGTCCGGCCTGCTCGCCGAGCAGAAGCAGAAGGCACGCGTGGCACCTGCACCCGCGCACAACGACGCGGCGGAACCCGCGCGGACGGTGGACGCCGCCCGGCTCAGGCCCGGCGACGTGATCCAGCTCAAGGCGGACGACGTCGTACCCGCCGACGCCCGCCTGCTTTGGCAGGACGGCCTCGAGGTCGACGAGTCGGCGCTGACCGGGGAGTCCCTGCCGGTTGTGAAGCAGGTCGATCCGACCCCGGGCGCCCCTGTCGCCGACCGCAGTTGCATGGTCTTCGAGGGCACCACGGTGGTGGCGGGACACGCGCGGGCCGTCGTGGTGCAGACCGGCGAGAGCACCGAGGCGGCCCGTGCCGTGACGCTCGCCGCGCGCACCCCGCCCTCCGCCGGGGTGCAGGCCAGGCTGCAGGAACTCACCCGCAAGGCACTCCCGCTCACCCTGGGCGGCGGAGCGGCGGTGACCGGACTGGCGCTGCTGCGCGGCACGCCGGTCCGGGAGGCGGTCAGCGGCGGCGTGGCCGTCGCCGTGGCCGCCGTGCCCGAGGGTCTGCCCCTGGTGGCCACGGTCGCGCAACTGGCCGCCGCCCGGCGCCTCGGCCACCGCGGCGTCCTGGTACGCACCCCGCGCACGCTGGAGGCCCTGGGCCGCATGGACACCGTCTGCTTCGACAAGACCGGCACCCTCACGCAGAACCGGCTGCGCCTGACCCGTGTCGCCGACGCCGACGGCACGGTCCACGGGGCGACCCGGGCGGCGGTCGCGGGAATCGTACGGGACGCGGCGCGTGCCTGCCCCCGGCTGAACGGCGGTACCGAGCGGCCGGTGCACGCCACCGACGCGGCCGTCCTGGACGCGGCCGGTGCCGACCCGCAGTGGGAGCAGGCCGCGGGCCTGCCGTTCGAGGCGGCCCGCGGGTATGCCGCGGCGGTCGGCCGCGCCGCGGACGGCCCGCGCACGCTCGTGGTCAAAGGGGCCCCGGAGACCGTCCTGCCCGCCTGCTCAGCACTGCCGGACCACGCGTCCGCCACGGCCCAGGCGCTCGCCGGCGAGGGCCTGCG
Organism: Streptomyces sp. NPDC107546; assembly: GCF_055639175.1. Classification (NCBI taxonomy): domain Bacteria; kingdom Bacillati; phylum Actinomycetota; class Actinomycetes; order Kitasatosporales; family Streptomycetaceae; genus Streptomyces; species Streptomyces sp. NPDC107546. The sequence continues at coordinate 34,180 of NZ_JBVKBA010000040.1, forward strand.
TGTCCTGGCGGTGGCGAGGCGCACCCTGGGCGAGCACGAGAAGGAGTCCGACGTCATCGAACGACCGCTGGACCGACTGGAGTTCGCCGGTCTGCTGGCGCTCTCCGACGCGCCGCGCGAGACGTCCACGGCCCTGGTGAGCGGTCTGCGGGACGCCGGCGTACGACCGGTCATGCTGACCGGTGACCATCCGCGGACCGCCCGGGCGATCGCGACCGAACTGGGCTGGCCCGAGGACACCGTCGTGGTCACCGGAGAAGAACTCGCCGCCGCGGACCGGTCGGTGAGGATCCGGATGCTGGCCGGCGCGGGCGTCGTGGCCCGGGTCGCGCCGGAGCAGAAGCTCCAGGTCGTCGAGGCCCTGCGGGACGCCGGCCGGGTGGTCGGGATGGTGGGCGACGGCGCCAACGACGCCGCGGCGATCCGCGCCGCCGACGTCGGCGTGGGGATCAGCGCCCGGGGATCGGCCGCCGCCCGCAACGCCGCCGACCTGGTGCTCACCGACGACGATCTGACCGTCCTGGTCGAGGCGGTCCGCGAGGGCCGCGCCCTGTGGCGCAGCGTCGCCGACGCCGTCGCCATCCTCATCGGCGGGAACGCGGGCGAGATCGGCTTCGGCGCCATCGGCACCCTGCTGTCGGGAACCGCGCCGCTGAGTACCCGTCAGATGCTGCTGGTGAACCTGTTCACGGACCTGTTCCCGGCCATGGCGGTGGCGGTGACGCCGAAGCGGCAGGAGCCCACGACGACGGGGGAGCAGGACGGGGAGGGGGAGGAAGACGCCGCATCCGTGGACGGAGTGCCACGAGTCCTCGGGGCGCCCCTGATCCGGCAGATCCGCCATCGCGCGCTGACCACCTGCCTGGGCGCGGTGGCGGCCTGGCTGATCGGCCGCTTCACCCCGGGCACTGCTCGCCGCGCCGGCACGATGGCCCTGTGCGGGGTGGTCGGCACCCAGCTCGCCCAGACCCTGGCCGACCGCCGCGACAGCCCGCTGGTCCGCGTGACGGCCCTCGGCTCCGCCGTCGCACTCGTCGCCCTCGTCCAAACGCCCGGCGTCAGCCGTCTGTTCGGCTGCACTCCGCTCGGACCGTTCGCCTGGGCGGGCGTCGCCGCGGCGATCGCTCTGGCGCTGATGGGCCAACGGGCGCTGCCCCGGCTGGAACCGGCCATCGCCCGACTGCTGCCGACGGGACGGGGGTGACGGCCGGCGGGGCGAGGTGTGCGGGGGATGTCCGCCGGGTCGGCCCCTCCTGGCCCGCGCTCGCCGTCAACTGACGGATCGCCTCGCCGACACCCGGGCCCGGCGACATGCCGCCGGGCCCGGCGGGCATCGGGAGGGGCCCGCCAGGCTCGATGGCCTATCCGCGCTGACGGTGGGGCGGGTTCGGTGCGGGGACCAGGCCGAGTTGCTGGGCCCGGAGCACCGTGCTGATGCGGTCCCGGGTGCCCAGTTTCCGGTAGACGTTCTGGATGTGCTTGTGCACCGTCCGGTCGGATATGCCGAGGCGGCGGCCGATGGCGGCGGCGGTCAGCGCTTCGGTGAGCAGCAGCAGGACGGCCGCCTCCCGAGGAGTGAGACCACAGTCCGCGGCCACCTCCTGCGGAGCACCAGGAGCGACGAGTCGCTGCCAGCGTTCCAGGAGTTGCCGCTGCTGGTCGACGGCCGCCGGCAGAGGCTGCACCCTCCGGGCGAAGCTGACCTGGTCGTCGGTGAAGTCCGTTCCGGAGCGGTAGACGAGACACCCGGTGATGGGGGTGGTCGCCTCGGGCAGCGGGATCGCCAGCACATGGTCCATGTCCAGCGCATCGTCGACCAGACATGCGGTCGCGCTCGCGGACCAGGCAGCACCGAGCACCCGGCCGGCTGTGACCGGCGCGCGGTCGCGATCGCTCCCGTAATGCCCCGCGAACGGAAACCCGGCGCGCAGAAGCCCCAGTGCCTCGTCGTCGAGTACGTCCAACGCCGCTGCCGCCTCGGGCGCCGTACCGACCGTGCCCGCGCTCTCACTCCAGTCGTCCAGCTTGTAGATCAGGACCTCGCCGCCGCACACATCCGGCAGCGTGGCGGCCATCAGGGGCCACAACCGCGCGGGTTCGCGTTCGTGGAGCGCCGCCGTGGCCACCGACAGCATGCGTTCGTAGGCCACGTCCAGCCCCTGTGCCATGTGTCCTCTTTCGCTCATCCGGCCGTTCGTCGTACGCAGTTCTACCCATACCGGTGCGCCCCCTCGCTGATCCACACTCCAACCGAAGCGACATCGACGTTCCCGGACGCACTCCGGCCCACGGGCGCTGGGCGGTTGCGGCGGAGTGGATCAGGCGACCGGGGGGTGCCTGATCCGGCTCATGGGGTCGATGGCGAGTGGCCCACCAGAGTCCGTGCGGGCCGGCGGCATAGGGGAACGCCGGCCCGCACGGCTGCCGCCATCCCGCCGACTTCCATGGCCCTCCCGGCCGCCCGGCCATGTCTCCGCCGCGCACGGCCCGTGACCACGAGCCGCAGCACCCGGTCCGCAAGCCGCGGTGCGGGGCGATTGTCAGTGGCCCCCCCTACGGTGTGAGCGGTGGGACCCGGCGGAAAGGCCGCGGGGCCGCTCTTGGGGAGGGGGCTGTCTGTCATGTCTGCAGGGTCCGCGGTGTCGACCACGTATCTGGAACTGTCGCAGGAAGCCGGCGGTGCGCACAAGTTCTACGAAGTGGCCGTCGACGGCCAAGTGGTGACGGTGCGGTACGGGCGGATCGGCGCAGCCGGACAGACCCAGACGACGACCTTCCCGACGGCGGACAAGGCACGGGCCGCCGCCGCGAAGAAGGTGGGGGAGAAGGTCCGCAAGGGATACGCCCCGGCTGTGCCCGGGCAGCGCGCGCCGCGCACGGTGACCCGGCGTCAGGTCGCCTCGGCTCCGTCCACCGCCCGCGCCGTGGCGCCCGTGCTGTGGCGGTTCCGTACCGGCTCCTCGGCGTTCGGTATCCATGTCGACGACGAGCACTGCTGGGTCGGCAACCAGGCGGGCGACGTCTACACCCTGGACCACGACGGTGGCGTACTCGCCCGCTTCAGCCTGCCGGACGGCGTGAAGTGCCTCGTGGCCGACGACTTCTGGATCTACGCGGGCTGCGACGACGGCAGGGTGTACGACCTGTCCTCCAAACTGCCGTTCGCGGCGTACGAGATCGCGCCGGACGTCGACATCTTCTGGCTGGACATCCACGAGGGCGTCCTGAACGTCTCGGACCGTGACGGCCGCCTGACCGTCATCGATCACGAGGACGAACACCAGTGGGCCCGCCGCAGTCAGGGCGAGCACGCCTGGATGGTCCGCGCGGACGACCGGGCCGTCTACCACGGCCACCACCGGGGCGTCACCGCCTACGCGCCCGACGGGGGCCGCGAGCTGTGGCACGCACCCACCCGGGGTGGAGTCCTGTTCGGCTGGCAGGAGGACGACACCGTCTACGCGGGAACCGCGCACCGCGTGGTCCAACGACTGTCGAAGGCGACCGGCGCGATAGAGGCCACCTACGCGTGCGACAGCGCGGTGTACTCGTGCGCCACATCGCCCGGCGGGCGGTTCGTCTTCGCCGGTGACGCCGCCTCTTCCGTGTACTGCTTCGACCGCGACGGCACGCGCCTGTGGAAGCTCGGCACGGGCGGCGGCTCGGCGCTGTCGATGCAGTACCGCGACGAGCGGCTGTATGTGGTGACCACGGACGGCTCGCTGGTGTGCGTGGACGCGAGCGAGACGGCCGTGTCCGCGGCGCAGCAGGGAACGGTGCCGGTGGCGCGGGACGTCAAGCTCGCCGCCGCGCTGCCGACCTACGCTCCGGCCACGGCCGCGGGCTCGGTGGCCACCGTCGCCCACGCTCCCGCCGGGACGGTCGTCGTCGAATGCGTCCAGGAGAGCGGCCGCCTCCGCGTGCATGTGGTGTCCGAGGGCTACGACTCCTCCTGGAACGTGCAGTTCCCGCGTGCGATACGGGAGCCCGGGGCCCGCTACGTCGTGGACGCCCTGCACGCGGCGGCCGGCGGCTTCTACCGGGTCCGCGGCGACATCCGGCGGCTGCTGTGACCGGTCCGGGCGCGGCCCGCCGCGCTGTACTACCGGCGTCAACGCCGGTATGCGGTGGTGCCCGTAACCGGGGGATCGTGCGTCGCTGATGGGGGCGCTATGCTCGCGAACAGACCGTGTGATGACAGATGGACCTGTCAGTCGACATCTACACCGGCCGTGCGCACGGTACTCCGAGACAAAGGAGGGCCGTCGTGAACCTGGCCAAGGAAGCTCACGTGGACCTGGACCGGGACGTGTTCATGCGGGGACTGGTCCGCGAGCTGGCCACGTCCCTGGAGTCCGTGGTCGGACTCGAGGAGGCCTCCGGCTACATCAGCCTGGTCGGCCAGTCGGTGGGGCTGCAGATCAACGAGGCCTACACCGAGGCCATGGGCCTGCCGCAGCTGACCCGCGAGCAGGTCGCCGACGTGCTGGTCGATCTCAAACAGCGCATCGAGGGCGACTTCTATCTCATCTCCCAGGACGAGCAACGGATCGTCCTGGGCAGCCGCAGCTGCCCGTTCGCGGAGAAGGTGCTCGGGCGGGAGTCGATGTGCATGATGACGTCCAACGTCTTCGGCACCATCGCCGCGCAGAACCTCGGATACGCACGCGTCGAGCTGGAGGAGACGATCGCCCGCGGCGCCACCGGCTGCCGCGTCGTGGTGCACCTCGAACCCGAACTCGACCTGGGCGAGGAACCGGGCCGCGAGTACTTCGGCGACGCTGCGGCGGTCGAAGAGGAGATGGTGGACGCAGGGACCGGAGCGGGTGGCTGAGATGAACCTGGCGATGTTCCAGGCCATCGTCAGGGCCCTTCCCCACGCCGTCGTGGTCTGCACCGTCTCCGGCCGGGTGGTGGCCGTCAATCCCGCCACGAGCCGTACGGTGGACACGCTCCGTCTCGATGTGGAACTCGCGGACCTGGTGCTGGACCCCGCCGACCTGTACCGGCGGATGGCACAGTGGGCGCGCAGCGGATCCCCGCTGCCCGGCGTCATGACCGTGCGCGACAGCGCCGGCGACCCGGTGCGCCTGCGTTGCCACGGAGGCCGGGCCACCTGGTGGAAGGGTCCCGAGCCGGCCATCCAGCTGCACCTGTCCCGGCTCGACGTCAGCGACCGCTTCGTGGCGCTCAGCCAGCGCATCAGCCTGCTGAACCAGCAGATGGCCTACCGGCACGCGATCGCCCAGCAGCGGGACCAGCTGCTGCGCACCGAGCAGCGGGCCCGCGCGCGGATGCAGCGCCTGTACCGGCTCACGGCGGCCCTGGCGGCCGCCGGCACCCTCACTGACGTCTGCGACGCCGTCTACAAGTGCGCGCCCCAGGCCCTGGACGCCGCGGACGTGACGCTCGAGCTGCACCCGCGGCGCATCGTGCCGTCCCTCGGCCCGGCCGACACACTGCCCGTGACCACGGCCCCCTGGGTGGACCTCGACCGGCTGCACAGGGCACCGGTCTCCGCGGCGGCGTACGACGCCGAGCAGCGTCTTCCGCTTCAGACCGAGGGTGTCACCCTCGGCACCCTGGTCATCCACTACGCGCCAGGAGCCGAGCAGGACGCCGAGCACACCCTCGCCATCGGTCAGCAGATCGCCCAGGCCGTGCGCAGGGCGGGTCTCTTCGAGCACGAACACCGGCTCGCCGAACGCCTCCAGCGCAGCCTGCTGCCCAACCTGCCAGACGTCGACGGACTGGACATCGCCGGCGGTTACGCCCCCGGTACCCAGCTCGTCGACGTCGGCGGCGACTGGTACGACGTGCACATCCTCGACGACGAAACCGTTGGCCTCACCATCGGCGACATCGCCGGCCACGGCATCGCCGAGGCCACCGCCATGGCCCAGACCACCACCGTGCTGCGCAGCATCGCCCGGCGCAGCGGTACCCGTCCGCCCGCGGTCCTGGCGGAGCTCAACGACTTCCTGGGCACCTACCACCACGGCCTGATGGCCACGGCCTGCTACGCCGCCTACGACCGCCGCACCCGCACCCTGCGTTACTCCCGGGCCGGCCACCCTCCGCCCCTGCTGATCCGCGCCGACGGATCGAGCCGGTACCTCGAGGGCGCGCTCGCCCCACCGCTCGGCCCTGTCCCGTTCACCGACTACCCGCAGGCGGAGACCAGCGTCCCCTCAGGTTCCACCCTCGTGTTCTACACCGACGGTCTGATCGAGCGGCGTGGTCAGAGCCTGGACGTGGGTCTGGCACAGCTCGTTCAGACGGCGCGCTCGACCGCGGGCCTCGACGCCGAGGGCATCTGTTCCCTGCTGCTCCACCAGCAGCCCGACACGGAGATGCCCGACGACAGGGCCCTGCTCGCCGTGCACTTCCCGTCGTCGTCCGCCGCCTGAAGCGCGTGCGGCCGCACGCACGCCTGCCGTACCCGCCCGTACCGGGTCGTCGACAACAAGATCGTCGGCCCGGCCGACTCCTTCGGCTTCCAGGTCGTCGCGGGGGAGGGCGTCGGAGCGGGCGCGTGGATGTACCACTGCCATGTGCAGAGCCACTCCGACATGGGGATGGTGGGGCTGTTCCTGGTAAGACGGACGGAACGATTCCCGGATACGAGCCGCACGACCACGATCCCGCGCACTGACGCCGAGGTCCGTGTCACCGAGCCGCAGGGGCTGCCGAACCGGTGTCAGGCCGTGGCCTCGCGAATCCGTGCGAGCAGGGTCCGCAGTTCGGCGCGGTCTGCCGCGCTCAGGGCGGCCGTGGCTTCCGCCAGCGCGAGGCGGTCCACATCCTCCGCTTCGCGGTGGCACCGCCGGCCCTTGTCGGTGAGGCGGAGCAGGAAGGCCCGGCGGTCCTCCGGATGGCGCACGCGCTCCACCAGCCCGTCGCGCTCCAGGCTGTCGACGATGCTGGTCGTAGTCCGTGCCGCGACCCCCGTCATCTCGCTCAGGTCCCGCATCCGCAGAGGCTGCTGCGCCCGTGCGAGCATCCGCAGTGCCCGGAGCCGGGCGACCGAGGCGCCACCCGCCCGCAGCCGGGACTCCACGAAGCGGCGCAGTTGGTGCGTCGTCTCGTAGAGCTCGTCGACCAGGATGTCGCTGCTGCCCTGCACTGCCATGTGACTTCCCCGTTCCGTCGCGATATCCCATTCTATGAGCACCCTCATAGTGAGTATGCTCAGTATGTGCTTCCGCTCCGCCGTCGCCCCGTCCTGCCCCGCCCCTCCCTCCGTCCCGGCCAGCGCCTGGTCGTCCCCGTCATGTGCGTCTGTGTGACGTTCATCGCGATCGTCGACGGAGCCATCACCACGGTGGCGCTCCCGTCGATCGCCCGCCAGTTCCAGCTGACCACCGCCGCCCTGGACGGAGTGGTCGTGGCCTATCCGGTCTGCCTGGCCATGGCCATCCCCGCCTCGGCCTGGCTGGTCGAACGATGCGGCGCCAAACGCGTCCTGCTCACCGCACTGACCGGCTTCCTCGGCTCCTCACTGCTGTGCGGCGCGGCCGTCGGCCTCGGCCAACTCGTCGCCTTCCGTGCGCTCCAGGGACTGTCCGCCGGAGTCCTCTTCCCCGCCTCGGCCTCCTTGCTGTTCTCCACCTTCAACTCCTCGGAGCAGGTGCGGATCTCCCGATACATGATCATCCCCCAGCAGATCGCTCCGGCCGCCGCCCCCATACTCGGCGGCCTGCTGGTGGACCATCTGTCCTGGCGCTGGGTCTTCTACGTCAACCTGCCGGTGGGCCTGCCGGCCGTGCTGTTCGGGGTGCTGTTCCTGTCCGGGCACCGCGGCCCCCGGCCCGGTCGCTTCGACCTGCTCGGACTGCTGCTGAGCGCGGCGGCCCTGGGTGCCGTGATGTTCGGCGTCAGCGAAGGCCCCAACCGCGGCTGGTCCTCCGCCGGGGTCGTCACCGCCCTGGTGCTCGGCGCGGTCCTGCTCGCTGCCACCATCGCCTTCGAACTGGGTACCGCCGAGCCCCTGTTGAAGCTCCGCCTCTTCACGGACCGGCTCTTCAGGGACACCAATCTCATCAATCTGGTGGGTCTGGTGCCGATCCTGGGCGCCATGTACCTGGGCCCGCTCTTCCTCCAACAGGGGCAGGGCCGCACCGCCCTGGAGTCCGGCACCAGCACCTTCCCCGAGGCCTTCGGCGTCCTGCTGACCGTTCAGGTCGCCGGGGCCCTCTACGCGAGGATCGGCCCCCGGGTCATCGTCGGCTGCGGCCTGGCCGGTGTCAGCGCGGTCCTGCTGCTCTTCGCCACCTGCGACGAGCACACCGGCCTGTGGGCCTTCCGCGGCTACATGTTCCTGCTCGGCCTCGCCATGGGCGGCGTCTTCATGCCGACCACGGTGGCCTCACTGGCGACCGTCGCGCGAGTGGACCTGGCCCAGGCGTCCACGCTGAACACCGTCGTGCGCCAGACCGGAGGCGCCCTCGCACCGGCGGTGGTGACCATGGCCCTGGTCATGAGCACCCCCTCGGCGGCCGCGGCAAACCCGCCCGTCACCGCCTACCAGCACGCCTACCTGTCCCTGGCCGCGATCGCGGCGGTGACCGCGGTCTTCGCCTTCACCGTCCCCGACGGCCCGGCCCGCGCCGCGGCCCGCGGCACCACCGTCGCGAACCGGTCCACGCCCTTCCGGCGCCAGAGGGAGAACGCCCGCTAGGGCATCCGCCTTTGCCCGCACGGAGCGTCGCGCTCGGTCGATCCTGCCCGGCCGGCGGGTCACCCCGGGTCGGCGATGGCTCCGGCACGAGGGACGGACCGCCGGCCAGGGGAGCCCGACGGGGACAGGGCGGCTGTCGAGAATCACCGAGTGTCTCCTTTCCGGCCGTTCTCGCCGACGACCGCGACCACAGGTGCAGGGACGCCCGGCCGCCAGCCGGCCTCTCGGCCGCAGCCGGGGTCGGCTGACGCCCGGTCGGTTCAACGGTGGCTTGTTCGAACGGGCAGTTGTGAGGATTCCGCGAAGCTTGCACATGCACGGCTTTTCGACCGGTTTCATCCGTACGTCGGCAGGTGACCCGAAGCGAGTACACGAAATACGCGTTTCCCAAGGGCACGGACGACTTTCGATCGCAGGTGACTTTTCAATGGACAACTGGCGAGACCATGCCGCGTGCCGACACGAGGATCCCGACCTCTTCTTCCCGATCGGCACCACGGGTCCGGCGTTGCTGCAGACTCAGCAGGCGAAGGCGGTCTGCCGACGCTGCCCCGTGCAGGAGGAGTGCCTGCAGTGGGCGCTCGAGACCAATCAGAGCATCGGTGTGTGGGGCGGTACGAGCGAAACCGAACGCCGCGCGCTGAAGCGGCGCGCGGGAGCCCGGCGCCGCTCCGGGTAGCCCGAGCGGCGCGTCAGGGTGCGCCGCACGCGCGATGCTCGCGGTGATACCCGCAGAGTGCGCCCAGTCAGTGGGGGCCGCGGCGGTGCGGCGGCCCCCATGCTGTCTTCACCCCACCGCAAGACCCGCTCCCAGGCCCCCGGCCACCGGGCTGTCCCTCGGCCCGCGACGAGCGTGTCGCGGTGGGGGAGCCGCGGTGGGATGCCGTGCGTCCAAACGCAGGCATGTGCAGCGGATGCCGGGGTACACGAGGCCTCGTCAGCTCGTGCAGGCAGGGAGGCCTGCTTGGATCTGGGAGGGAAACACGTGACGGCAGCGACCACGGCGACAATGGCCGCGCATATAGCCGGACTGCCGCAGCTCGCCGACCCGTCCGGGGTTGCACCCAAGGACGCTCGTGCGTTGTCGAAGCTGTTCTTCGACCAGTTGGCAGTGCTGGAGGAGGGTACGCCCGAGTACCAGTACGCGCGCAACACGCTGATCGAGATGAACATGTCCCTCGTCCGGTTCGCGGCGGCCCGGTTCCGCAGCCGCGGTCCGGAGGAGATGGAGGACATCGTCCAGGTCGGCATGATCGGGCTGATCAAGGCGATCGACCGGTTCGAACTCTCGCGGGAGGTGGAGTTCACCTCCTTCGCGATTCCGTACATCGTGGGTGAGATCAAGCGGTTCTTCCGTGACACCTCGTGGGCGGTGCACGTGCCACGGCGCCTGCAGGAGGCCCGGGTCCAGCTCGCACGCGCCACCGAGGAGCTCCGCAGCCGCCTGGGCCGCGCTCCGACGGTCAAGGAGCTGTCGGAGCTGATGTGCCTGTCCGAGGAGGAGGTCATCGAGGCTCGTCTGGCGGCCAACGGCTACAACTCCTCCTCGCTGGACGCCGCCATCAACAGCAGCGAGGACGGTGAGACCGCGCTGGCGGACTTCATCGGCGCCGACGACCAGGCGCTCGAACTGGTGGAGGACTTTCAGGCGTTGGCCCCCATGATCGCCGAACTCGGCGAGCGGGACCGGCAGATCATTCACCTGCGGTTCGTCGAGGAACTCACGCAGGCGCAGATCGGCGAACGCCTCGGCGTCTCGCAGATGCACGTCTCCCGTCTGCTCTCCCGCACGCTCGCCCGGCTGCGCGAAGGCATGCTCACCACCAGTTGAGACACCGGTACTCCGTAACCCCCGCTGGATGAGCGGCCCCTGGAACGCCCCAGAGACGTTCCAGGGGCCGCCTGGCACCAGACCCGCGCCCTTACACGCATCGACAGCGGTGCGCCCCGGCCTGACGGACGGTTCGGCGCCGGGAATGCGGTCAGCGGGTGGCGAGGAGCTCGAGTGTGTCGATCACGCGGTTGGAGAAGCCCCACTCGTTGTCGTACCAGGCGACCACCTTGACATGGCGGCCGTCGACCCGGGTGAGAGCCGAGTCGAAGATCGACGAGGCGGGATTGCCCGTGATGTCGGACGACACCAGCGGGTCCTCCGAGTACTCGAGGATCCCGGCGAGCGGCCCCTCGGACGCGGTGCGGTACGCCGCCAGCACGTCGTCGCGCGTCACGTCGCGGGCGACGGTCGTGTTGAGTTCGACGATCGAGCCGACGGGGACCGGCACGCGGATCGAGTCGCCGGACAGCTTGCCGTCGAGGTTCGGCAGCACCAGGCCGATCGCCTTGGCGGCGCCCGTCGTGGTCGGCACGATGTTGACAGCCGCGGCGCGGGCTCGGCGGGCGTCGCGGTGCGGACCGTCCTGCAGGTTCTGTTCCTGTGTGTAGGCGTGCACCGTCGTCATGAAGCCGTGCTCGATGCCGGCGAGCTCGTCCAGCACCGCGGCGAGCGGTGCGAGCGCGTTGGTCGTGCACGAGGCGTTGGAGACAATCGTGTGTACGGCCGGGTCGTAGGCGTCGGTGTTGACGCCGAACGCCAGGGTGACATCGGCGCCGTCCGACGGCGCACTGACGAGCACCTTCTTCGCGCCCGCGTCCAGGTGGGCGCGGGCGGCCTTGGCCGAGGTGAAGCGGCCGGTCGCCTCCAGCACGATGTCGACGCCCAGCTCGGCCCACGGCAGTTGCGCCGGTTCCCGCTCGGCGAGCACCGTGAGGCGGCGGCCGTCGACGACGAGGGCGTCCCGGTCGACGGTCACCGGTCGACCGAGCCGGCCGGCCGTAGTGTCGTAGGCCAGCAGCCGCGCGAGCGTGGTGGGTTCCGTCAGGTCGTTGACGGCGACGACCTCGAGGTCGCTGTCGCGTTCGAGCAGGGCGCGCAGCACGTTGCGTCCGATGCGGCCGAATCCGTTGATGGCGATACGAGTCATGAAAGTGTCCCTTCGGTCCGCCACCAGGTTGCCGGTGCGACAGCCGCCCGGGACAGCGGCGTGATCGCCACGGTCCGCAAGGATCGCGCCACCCGCGGCGGGCTACTCGCCCTGGGCGAAGGTGCGCCGGTATTCGCTCGGCGTGGTGCCGAGGATGCGCTGGAAGTGCAGCCGCAGATTCGCGCCGGTCCCGAGACCGACGTCGGCGGCGATCTGCTCGACGCTCCGCTCCGAACGCTCGAGCAGCTCGCGGGCCAGGTCGATGCGGGCGCGCATGACCCACTGCATCGGCGTGTACCCGGTGTCTTCGACGAAGCGCCGCGAGAACGTGCGCGGCGACACCGCCGCATGCCGGGCGAGCACGTGAAGGGTGAGGGGTTCGTCGAGCCGGTGCAGTGCCCACTCCCGGGTGGCGGCGAACCGCTCGCCGAGCGGCTCGGGCACGCTGCGCGGTACGTACTGCGCCTGACCGCCGCTGCGGTAGGGGGCCGCGACCAGGCGCCGGGCGGCGTGGTTGGAGGCGGCCACGCCGAGGTCGCCGCGCAGAATGTGCAGGCAGAGGTCGATGCCCGAGGCGGCGCCGGCCGACGTCAGCACGCTGCCCTCATCGACGAACAGGACGTTCTCGTCGACCTGGACGAGCGGATGCTTCGCCGCGAACGCCCGCGTGTAATGCCAGTGGGTCGTGGCACGCTTGCCGTCGAGCAGGCCCGTGGCGGCGAGCGCGAAGGCGCCCGTCGAGATGGCGGCGAGCCGCGTTCCCCGAGCGTGGGCGGTGATCAGCGCGTCGACGACGGCCTTCGGCGGGTCGTCGCGGTCCGGGAACCGGTAACCGGGGATGAAGACGATGTCGGCCCATGCCAGCGTGTCGAGGCCGTGGGCGACGTGGTACGACAGACCGTCCCCGCCGGTCACGAGACCTGGTGCCGCGCCGCACACCCGCACCTCGTACGGCATGCTCGCCCGGGTCGTGAACACCTGTGCGGGGATGCCGACGTCAAGCGGCTTCGCACCCTCGAGCACCAGGACGGCGACGCGACGCAGACGGGAGGCTGACACGGGGAACAGGGTACGCAGGCGCGCGGCTGCGGCGATGTCTGGCCGCCGAGCGGGCCGGACAGGTGATCGGACACGACAGGTTCACCCGCAGAGGCCGGCGACGGGCGGCTCCTTTGGAGCAGGGGAACCGACCCGAAGCGATCCGTTGCGATGCCGGGCGACCGCGGTGCGCGGCGGCGGTGGTGGGTCAGGGCAGAGCGATGCCGTCCAGCTTGCCCGCCTTGGCGTCGTCGACGAGTGAGGAGAACTGGTCGGCGCTCATCTGGACGCGCTGGCCGAAGTCGTCGGTCAGGACGATCCGGCGGTCGGCCGAGGCGTTCGGGTCGACGAACAGTTGGGGACAGCCGCAGTTGCAGTTCCCGCAGAACGTCGCCACGGGTTCCAGGCCGTTGATCTCGGACATGTTGGTCCACCTTCCGGAAGTGCGGGATTGCGGCGCCTCGGCATCCGGGTGTCCGGCGCCGGCCGTCGCGGGGGGATTGTCCAGGGGATACCCGGCGCGGACGGTTGGGACGCGCGGCCCGGGTGTGTGTGGGGGCACGGAGACCGCGGGCGTGCTCTTGTGCCCCCTCCGGTGCCTCGATTCCGTCGAGCGGCCCGGGAACCGAACGGTGTCCGGACCGCCCGCGCGTCAGGGGGCGTCGCCGTCGCTTCCGGCGGATATCCGGGCCTGGCCCGGTCGTACAGCTCCGCGTCCTCGTCGAAGGCCCGGCTCAGACGCACCCGCCGCGGGTCCTCGGGCCTGTCGTCGCGCGTGCGTGGTGTTGTCGGGCATGGGGCGCAGGCTAGTGCTGTGACGAAGAGGGCCGCCCGGGTGAAGGGTTGTGGCTCCGACCGTGAGCCGAGTCGGATGACATGACAGCGAGAGCGGAGGCTTCCCTTATTGGGTGGCACGTGTCCTGTTGTACTGCGAGCATCTGCGGATGCTCACTCTCACCGATGATCTCGGTCACCTGTCCTACGTCGTCGCGGGCGAGGGACCTCCCGTCGTACTCGTGCACGCCGGCGTCGCAGACCACCGTATGTGGGACGCCATCGTGCCCGACCTGGCAGCACGGCACACCGTCATCCGCTACGACCTGCGTGGCTTCGGTGAGTCCGCACCTCCGACCGGCCCGTTCGGCGAGACTGACGATCTGCGCCGTCTCCTGGACCACCTCGGCCACGAACGAGTCCGGCTCGTCGGCGCCTCCTGGGGCGGCCGCGTGGCCCTGGACTTCGCTCTCACCCACCCCACCCGAGTGCGCTCCCTGGCCGTGCTCGCCCCGCCATGGCGGGGATACCACTGGTCTTCGGAAATGGTCACGTACGACGAGGCGGAAACGGCGGCGCTGGCTTCGGGCGACCTGGACGCCGCCGTCCGTATCAACCTGGACATGTGGCTGCGCGGGCCGGCTCGGCAGTGGGAGGACGTCGCTGTCGGACTGGCCGACCGACTCCGGGGCCCGATACGAACGTCGCTGCTCAACCAAGAGATCGTGGGAGAGCACTCCCAGGGCGGTGCAATCGGCGACGTCGCCCTCATCTCCGTGCCCACACTGGTCGGCATCGGCAAGCTCGATGTCACCGACTTCCAGGACATCGCCCGCCGGTACGCCGCTGAGATCCCCGATGCCACCTTGGTCGAGTTCCCCACCGCCGCTCACCTCATCGCGCTGGACGCGCCGGCCGAGCTCCTCTCGGTACTGGGCCCGTTCCTCGAGCGTTAGCGCCGGATCGGGTGGTGGCTCACCGGGCGTCATGCCGCCTCGGCGCCCGGTCAGATCCGAACTCGTCGAAGGCCGACCCCGGTTCGACCTCTGCGGCGACGACGGCCCAAGGCCGGCCGGGGGTGACCGAACCGGCCCTGGACGCGCTGTCGGGTGTGTTCGCCGAGCCGGTCGTCAGGAGGGGAGCGCCTGGTCGCGGGTTTCGGGGGCGAGCCGGACGAGGAGCGTGCCGACGGCGAAGACGACGGCGGTCAGGCTGAGCGAGACGGCGAGGGAGCCGGTGGCGTGGGTGCCGGCCAGCGCCCACTCCCCGCCGACGCCGACGGCGGCCAGGAAGCGGTAGGCGTTCCATTCCCAGAGGTTGGAGGCGATGCCGGCCAGCGCGGTGAAGACCGCGTACATCAGGATGGAGGCCATCATCGCGGGCTTGCGACCGAAGCCGGTGCAGGCGGTCGCGTTGGCGAAGGGCCGGCGCCCGACGGGTCGACGAAGCCCACCCGCCCTGCGCCCGGCGCCTGATCCGACAGCCGTCGGCTTCGGCGGCATGGATGTCGGCGGGCGTTGCGGGCAGCCGCCCGCATGCGTCGGGTCGGACCCTGACATAGGGTGACTTGGGTGCATGACCTCCCGTCGCGTCGGCGAGGATGAGGAGGCGCTTCCGTGATGGCGAAACTACTGTTCGTGATGACCGGAGCCACGTACTGGACGCTCAAGGACGGCACCAGACATGCCACCGGTTACTGGGCCGAGGAGTTCGCGGCCCCGTACAAGGCGCTCACGGAAGCCGGGCACCAGGTCGTGGTGGCCACTCCCCACGGTGTCGTCCCGAACGTGGACATGATGAGCCTGCGCCCCGAGATGGCAGGCAGTGCGGAGACCGCCCTCGAACTGGAGGGCGTCATCCGCTCCGCGGAGGAGATGCGGCGCCCGATCCAGCTGTCGGACGCCCACCTGGAGGACTACGACGCCGTCTACTTCCCCGGCGGCCACGGTCCGATGGAGGACCTGTGGGCCGACGCCGACGCGGGCCGGCTGCTGACCGCTGCGCTCGCCTCCGGCAAACCGCTCGCCGTCGTCTGCCACGCGCCGGCCGCGATACTGGCCACCCGGGTGCACGGCGTTTCACCCTTCGCCGGCTACCGGGTCACGGCCTTCACCAACGACGAGGAGAACGCCGTCGGACTGGGCCCCAGGGCCCGATGGCTGCTGGAGGACGAGCTCAAGGAGTTGGGCGTCGATTTCACCCGCGGCGAGATGTGGAAGCCGTACACGGTGGTGGACCGCAACCTGTACACAGGGCAGAACCCCGCGTCGGCCGCGGTCCTGGCGGAACGGCTGCTGAAGGTCCTGACATAGGCGTCACACGCCCCCGAAAGGCCTGTGCTGCCCTCGCGCCCCCGGCCGGTCGGGAGCCGGCGTCGACAAGCTGGACGACGATCGGCCGGCCTGACGGAGACAAGAGCCCTGAGTGGAGCACGGGACTTCAGCGAGGCAGGCTGTAGCCATGCGGTCGCTGTTCGGCTCATCTGATCCTCCAGGAGCGGGCGGGCACAGCGGGGTCCTCCTCAGACTCGCGCAGTGTGTGCCGTTCATGATCATCATGCTCGCGCTGGGTATCGAGCTCTCGCCCGCACACGCCGTGGTCACCGGTCCCATCCTCGCCGCGATGCCGGCCCTGGCTTCGCTCACGATGGGGCCGAAAGGCACCCTCTCGGCAGCGGGCGGAGCCCTTGCCGTCACCGTGATCACGGCGACCCTCCACGAGAGCTGGGGCGGACAGGTCTACAGCAACCTCCTGTCCCTCTTCGTGGTGTCGGTAGCCAGCATCGTCATGAGCAACACCATGCGCATGCGCAGGCAGAGCGAGCTCGACCAGGTACGCCGTGTCGCCATGGCAGCGCAACGGGTGGTCCTGCCGCCCGTGCCCGCCCGGCTGGGGCCGGTGCAGATGGCCAGTATGTACCGCGCGGCAGAGAAGGGGGCCCAGATCGGGGGAGATCTGTACGAGGCTGTGCAGACCCGGTACGGGGTCCGGATGATCGTGGGGGACGTCCGTGGCAAGGGACTGCCTGCCGTTCGCTTGGCCGCTGCCGTGCTGGGTGCCTTCCGGGAGGCCGCGCACTATGACGCCGAACTGGTCGAGGTGATGAACCACTGTGCGGCCGCACTGGAGCGGCAGAGCACCGGGAGGAACACGATCGATCAAGGCCATGAGGAAGAACGGGCCGAGGACTTCGTGACCGCCGTCGTTGCCCAGGTGTGCGACAACTGCACGGTCCAGGTGGTCAATCGCGGCCATCCACCGCCACTGGTGCTGCGCAACGGCAAGGTCGAGGCACTGACGCCCACCTCGCCGCTGCCTCCCCTGGGCCTGGAGGACTTCCTCAGCGTTACGCCGGCCAAGGCGGAGAACTATCCGTTCGATCCTGGTGACCGGCTGCTGCTGCACACCGACGGCGTGATCGAGGCCCGCAGCCCTGACGGGGTCTTCTTCCCCCTGGACCAGGCCATGGAAGCGGTGCACCCGTGCACTCCCTCGGAGTTCCTCGAGCAGCTGCACCGCGGGCTGATCCGCCACACCGGGGGCCGCCTGGCGGACGACGCGGCGATGCTCCTCGTCGAACGGCTCCCGCAAGGAGGCGGACACGCAGGGGAAGCCACCGCCTCCTCCACGGACGGACGCAACTGACCAAAGTGGGCGCTTCGTACGTCGCCCCGGCGATCGACGCGGGGCGCGGTCGGGTGGCTGTCGCCGTGCGGCCGGGTGGCTGTCCCGGTGCGGCCGGGACGACGCCGACGGCCCGACAGCGAACCGGCCACGGGCCGAATTCCGCCCCATCCGACAGCGGACGCCCGGTCCTTGGCGGTCGAGCGAGCGGAACGGTCACGCTGGTAGGGGAGCGCGGCGCAAGGTCGCACGAACTGCCGCCGGTCGCCGGCACGACGACGATCTCCGGGAGATCATTTTCAGCAGCCGTGAGTGCGCGAAATGTGCGCTGCCCGTACGCGATCCGTACGTTTACCTGAGCTAGGGTAAGGGGCCGGAGGTCTTCCATGTCGGAGTTGTTCGAGGCGGTCGAGGCGTTGATCGCCTCCGCATCGCCGCTGCCGCCGCCGGCGGAGCGCAAGCGGCTGCGCCAGGCGCATGGGCTGACGCTGGACCAGGTCGCCGGCGCGTTGAAGGTACGGCGCGCCACGGTGAGCGGCTGGGAGAACGGGAAGACCGAACCGAGGCCGCCCGAGCGCGAGGCATACGCGCACCTGCTGAAGAAGCTCGCGGAGCTCTACCCCGCCCACTCCGCCGACCCCGCCGCGGCGGCCGACGAGACGTCCGCGACCGTGCCTGCGCCCTCGGGGCCCGCACCTGCAGAGGAAGGGACTCCGTCCACCAGGCCGGCGCCGGATGCTGCGGCCCTGACGGCCTCCAACAACCCCCCGTCGCCCCCCACCCTCGTGGCGGAGTCCCGTCCGGCGGCCACCGCAACGCCGTCGGTGACGCGGCCGGAGGCGAAGAAGGCCGCCCCGCAGAAGGCCACTGCGACCGGGGCCACATCGAGCGAGGTGGATCCGCGGTTCGAGAACGGGCCGCTCGCCGTCGTCGACGTCGACCGGGACGGCCAGGTCCTCGCATACTGCGTCGGTGGCCTCGTCTTGGACGTGCCCGCCAAGTCCCTGCCGTCCCTGGTCGAGTGGACCCTGACCGAAGCCGGACTCGGAGCTCCGCGCCTGAACCACTCGGGGAAGGACGCGGACCCGCTGATCGTGCTCACCGCGTTCGCTTGCGAGCGCTACGGGCTGCCAGAGCGGCTCGCCCACGAGGAACGCCTCGCCGGGCGGATCCCCGACTCCCACAAGGTTGTCAGGCAACTGCAGCGGTCCGACTGGCAGTTGACCAGGCGTGGGTTCGGGCCGTGGGCGCGGATCTACCGCCCGGCCGAGGGTGGCAGGCGCCAGTGCGTGCAGCTGTGCATCCCCTCCTGGGACGCCCTGGACACGCGCCACTGGGACGGCGCGGCGCAGCTTCCGCCGGCGGAGCTCGCCCGGCTCCTGGGCACCTACGCGCAGCGGGTGATGACCCCGCGTGGCTCCACCGCGGTGACGGGCCTTGAGCTGATGACCGCTCTGCACCCACCCACGAGGGCGAGCGAGCCGGACGCCGACGGCCGCCGTCACAGCGAGTACAACCCCGGCTCGCTGGGCAGCGATCCGGTGGACTGCGCGCCGTGCGAGGCGCCGGACGGGCACCCGCTCCTCGCCGGCCTGCCGCGGTTCCACCAGCGGGGCCCGGCCGAGATGCTGCTGGAGGAGGCGTACGACTGGGCCCGGCCGCTCACGGATGACGAGTGCCTGAAGCGCTACGTGGTCGGCATCGACGTCAACCTCGCCTTCGGCGCGGCCGCCAACGGCGCGGTCGTCGGCCTCGCCTGCGAACCGGTCCACGTCAAGAACCCGACCTTCGACCCGAAGCTGCCCGGCTCCTGGCTGGTCGACCTCTCCCATGTCGACCTGTCCCGCGTGCTGGTCGGCAAGGAGTGGAAGCACCTCGACGGGAACCTGCTGCCCAGCCCGTTCACCCCCAGGGGGGAGCGGCCCGAGGGACCGGCCTGGTACGCGACGCCGACCGTGGCCTATGCCGTCGAGCTGGGATACGACATCGCACCCCTCGAGGCCCACGTCCGAACTACCAGCGGCCGCTACCTGGACAGCTGGTACAAGCGGCTCCGCGACGCGTACGTGTCCACCATGGCCGACCTCGGAGTGCCGGAGGGGCTGACGCCGGAGGAGTTCCTCACGGCGATGGACGGCTACAAGCAACGCGATGCGGAGATGGCAGTCGTCCTGTCCGCGATCAAGGCGACCGTCAAGGGCGGCATCGGCAAACTGCGGGAGCGCCCGCGCGGCGGCGGATGGCGCCCCGGCCGGCCGTGGCCGGCACTGTCCCGGCCGACCTGGCGGCCCGACATCCGCGCCGCCGTCATCTCCCGGGCCCGTGTCAACATGCACCGAAAGATGCTCGCCCTCGCCGCGGCCACCGGACGGTACCCTGTGGCGATCCTGTCGGACTGCGCCGTCTACGCCGCCGACGGACCGAGCCCGCTGGACGTCCTGCCCTACCAGGGCGGCAGGACCGTCCCCGGCAGCTTCCGCCTCGGCGTCCTGCCGGGGATGGTGAAGCACGAGGGCACCCAGACCACCCTGTGGGCCGAAGAGGTGCGCGAGAGGCACGGCCAGGACCTCAACCTCGCCCGGTACATCAAGGACGGCCGCATCACCGCCACCGACGGCGGAGAGTAGGAAAGGGGCTGACCGATGGACACGGTCGGGGACGGCCTCGAAGAGGTCCTGCAGAAGGCGTTCACCCGCCCGATCCCCAGGAGCGCCGGTGCCCGGATGCGATACCTCGTCAAGCAGCTCAAGGGCACGAGGCCAGTGGCCGAGCTGCTCGGCATCACCCAGCGCACCGTCGAACGCTACGTCAAGGACGAGCTGAGAAAGCCCAGACCGGAGCTCGCCGAGCGGCTCGAGCGCGAAGTCCGCAGACGCTGGCAGCCGCAGGTCCGTGCCCGGGCCAAGCGGCAGGCGGCCAGCAGGACCGGCATCGTCATCGACGCCCGCGGCCGCTTCGGGTACACCGCCGCCCCCGGCACGACCGACGACCCGCGGCAGCGTCACCTGACGGTGGCGCTGCCCCCCGAGTTCGCGGCCCGTCTCTTCGACGCCCAGGAACAGGGGGCCACCGAGCAGCAGTTGCGCGATATCGCAGCCGAGGGCTTGGGCGAGATCTACTTCCGTGACCGCGGCCGCCGGGCCCAGGGCCTGGAGGTGCAGTTCACCGACGTGGAACACGTGGAGTTCGACCTGTAGGCGCACACCGACGAGCGAACCCGGACCATGCTGTGAATTGGCGCTTCGTCCGGTGACCGAGTTGATCTCTGTTCGGCGCCGGTGCGGATGTCGTTGCAGCGCGGGCGCATAGGATCGCCGACATGGCACTGCGACCTGTGATGGTGAACATCAAGGCTCTTGATCACTCGGCGGTCGGCCGGTTCTGGGCCGAGGCGCTCGGCTGGAGTGCTTACAGCCCCGGTGTGACCACCTACGTGGGACCCTCCGGTGGCCTCGTCTGGCCGGACCCGGTCGGCGTCGGCGTCGACGTCGTTCCCGTCCCGGAACCCAAGACAACGACGAAGAACCGTGTGCACCTCGATCTCGCCACCACCTCCGCGGCGCATCAGGCGGAACTGGTCGCGCGTCTGAAGGCTCTCGGTGCGACGCCCGTCGACGTGGGCCAGGGCGAAGTGCCGTGGACGGTCCTCGCCGACCCCGAGGGCAACGAGTTCTGCGTGCTGGAGCCTCGCGAGATCTACCGGGACACCGGGCCGATCGCCGCGGTGGTGGTCGACTGCGTGGATCCCCGCGCCATGGCCCGGTTCTGGGATGAGGCGATGGACTGGACCCTGCACGAGGTGACCGACGATCACGCGGTGTTGCGCTCCGCCAAGGGTGTCGGCCCGTATCTCGAGTTCCTCCGCACGCCCGACGTGAAGACCGTGCCAGACCGTGTGCATCTTGACCTGCTGCCGTACCCCGGTGACGACAAAGCAGCGGAGGTGGCCCGGCTGCGAGCCCTCGGCGCCGGCGACCTCGACCTCGGCCAGGGCGACGTCCCGTGGACGTGCCTGGCCGACCCGGAGGGCCACGAGTTCTGCGTCCTCGCCCCGTCCTGACGGGGAGCCCCACCGACGTCCCGACAACACTCGACTCGCCAACTGAAACGCCAAGGCATAGTTCCTGAGCGCCCGCACCACAGTAGGGTCAGTTCGACCGCCTACGGGCCTGCTTCACCTCCCGGCCGATTGCCCGGGCGTCGGTGACCGTCCCGAGGTACGGAGGTCTCGCCGGCAGCGGCGGCCTCCTTGGTGTGCATGTCGATACAGAGGGCGCAGCCGTTGATCTGGCTCACGCGCAGCGCCACGAGGACTCCCATCCGTTGATCTTGCGTGGGTATCCTCGGCTTCAGCCGGGGAGGGAAACGCATCCTCGGCCCGGAGGCGCGCAGCGCCGGAGTGCGCTCCG
>NZ_JBVKBA010000041.1:0-54288 GCF_055639175.1 Streptomyces sp. NPDC107546
GCCGGAAAGCTCGCGGCGTCCGGTGCTGGGGGCACCTCCCACGCCCTTCAGGCAGTGGGGGAGCATCGCAAGGCGGAGCGTCGCCCGCGTACTGGATGTACTCGGGCGATGCGACAATGCGGCGAGGTGCCGTGCCGAGCGTCGGGAGCCGGTGAACCTTTCCGGCCACAGCACCAGGCCGAACTGGCGGCGACCCGGTTCCTCGCCACCGCCGGCTGACGCGCCGGGTCAGGAGGACGAGGGGCGCTGGGCGCGGCGGTCGTCGGGGTCGGGCACCCGCCTGACGTAGCCGGTCTTCTGCATGTGCTGCACCTGCCGGGTCACGTGGGAGGCCTCGACTCCCAGCCGGTTGGCCAGCTCCCCCGGGCGCAGTGGCTCGGAGTCGGCGATCTGCCGCAGCAGCGCGACTGCGGCGCGGTCGAGGGGCACACCGGCCAGGGCCATCAGACGGTCGTGCTGCCGGGCGCGCGTGCTCAGATAGGTGATGCGGTTGAGCGCGCGCTCGATCTCGATCACTTCCGGGGAGGTGGGGAGGGAGGGGGGCTGCGAAGGGGACATACCTGCCCGTACCGCCCTGCTGGCCGTGATCACCACCGTACGGGAACCTCGCTCAACCCTCCGACGACCAGTCCCTCGAGCCGCCGCAGGTCCTTGGCCGGAACGGCGAGGTCCAGACCGGGAAGCCTACGCAACAGCACGTCGAGGACGGTCTGCAGTTCGGTGCGGGCCAGGGCCTGCCCCAGGCAGGAGTGCGCGCCGACGCCGAAGGCCAGATGCGGGTTGGGGCTGCGGTCGAGTGCCATCTCACCGGCGTCCTCGAAGGCGGTCTCGTCCCGGTTGGCGGCGGCCATGCTGCACATGACGGTCGTGCCGCGCGGCAGGAGGGCGCCGCCCACCTCGACCTCCTCGTCGATGTAGCGCGGCATGCCGATCCCGGCGTTGGCGTCGAACCGCAGCGCCTCCTCCACCGCGGAGCGCACCAGCGAGCGGTCCGCCAGCAGTCGCTCCCAGCGACTCCGGTCGGACAGCAGCATGGCCACCATCTTCCCGATCATGTTGGCGGTGGTCTCGTGCCCGGCGACCAGCAGGCCCCTGCCGGTGGCGACCAGTTCCCGGTCGGACATCCGGTAGCCGCCGGGTCCGGTGGCGACGATCAGTTCGCCGAGGAGGTCGTCCCCGGGCGCGGCGCGCTTGGCGGCGAGGTGCTCGCTCATGTAGGCGTTGAACTCGGCCTCCGCCTCGTCGACCTCCTCCTGGGTGTAGCGGGTGAGGTTGAGCAGGGCATCGGACCAGTAGGAGAACCGGTCCCGGTCCGAGTCGGGGACGCCGAGCAGCTCGCAGATCACCCACACCGGCAGCGGGAAGGCGAGGCTCGCCTTGAGGTCCGAGGGCTGCCCGCGCTCGACCATGGCGTCGACGAGCCGGTCGGCCATCGCCTCGATGCCCGGACGCAGTGCGGCCATTCGCTTGGCGGTGAACCACTTGGTCACCATCCGGCGCCAGCGCCGGTGTGCCTCGCCGCTCTGCGGGATCGCCAGTGCCATCTCGTTGCTGAACACGCCGCCCGACTCGGTGGACGTGATCCGGGCCGCGTCGTCGGCGTCCAGTCGGCGGGTGAACCGCTCGTCGGACAGGACCTGTTTGACGTCCTCGTAGCGCGTCAGCAGCGATGCCTCGTCACCGCTGGGCAGCGTCACCCGGGCGACGGGGCACTCACGCCGCAGTGCGGCCCATTCGGCCGGCGGCTCCAGCGCGCTGTCGCTCGGCAGCGGGTAGCTCAGCGGCTCCTGGGGAACGGTCACGGCCCCTCCTCCGATCCGGTGGCCCCCGCGTCGTCAGGCAATCCCGGCCCCGGGGTTCAGTCAAGCGACTGTCTCAAAAGCCGCGGAGATCAAGGCCGGGATTCAGCCGTTCGCCCGAGGGTGTGGACCTGCCCCCGGCGCGCAGGGCAGGCCGGGGCGGGAGGGGCGACGGTGAGCGGGGTCAGAAGGGGTAGTGGGCGTGCTGGGTGGCGATGGTGACCCAGCGGGTGTTGGAGAACGCCTCGATGCCCCAGCGTCCGCCGAAGCGGCCGTAACCGGAGGCCTTCACTCCGCCGAAGGGCGCGTGCGGTTCGTCGGCCACCGACTGGTCGTTGACGTGCACGATGCCGGTGCGCACCCGGCGGGCGACGGCCAGCCCGTGGGTGGCGTTCTCGGTGATGATGCCGCAGGTCAGCCCGTTCTCGGTGTCGTTGGCCAGGTCGGCGGCGGTGTCGTCGTCGGCGAATGTCTGCAGCACGCACACCGGGCCGAACGACTCCGCGTGGTACAGCTCCGCGTCCTTCGCCACACCGGTGAGGACGGTCGCCGGGTGCACCGCGCCCTCGGGCTCCCCTCCGACGAGGACCTTGGCCCCCTTGGCCACCGCGTCCCGCACCAGGCCGGCCACCCGCTGCGCGGCCGACCGGCTGACCAGCGGCCCGACCACGGTCTGCGGATGTGCCGGATCACCTGCCCGCAGCGAGGCCGCCTTGGCGGTGAACTTCTCCGTGAACTCCTCGGCGAGGGACTCGTGGACGAGGATCCGGTCGCCGGACATGCAGATCTGCCCGGCGTTCATGAACACGCTGAAGGTGACCGCGTCGACGGCGTAGTCCACGTCGGCGTCGTCCAGCACGATGACCGCGTTCTTGCCGCCCAACTCCAGGACGGCGGGCTTGAGGTGGCGTGCGGCCAGTTCACCGATGATCCGGCCCACGCCCGTCGAGCCGGTGAAGTTGACGGCCCGCACCCGTTCGTCACCGATCAGTGCCTCGGCGATCTCGGCCGCGTCCTCGCGGGCGTTGGTGACCACGTTCAGCACGCCGTCCGGCAGTCCGGCCTCGCGCAGCACGTCCGAGACCAGCAGCCCGCAGGCGATCGGCGCGTCCTCGCTGGGCTTGACGACCACCGTGTTGCCCGCGGCCAGGGGCGCCGCGACGGCCCGTACGCCGAGGATGACCGGCGCGTTCCACGGGGCGAACGCGGCCACCACGCCGAGCGGTTCGCGCACCGCGAGTCCGAGCGCGCCCGCCTCCTGGGCGCTGAGGACCTCACCGCGTGGAGCGGTGATCGCGGCTGCCGCCTCGCGCAGGATGTTCGCCGCGAGGGCCACGTTGAAGTAGGCCCAGGGCCGGGTGCCGCCCGCCTCGTGCGCCATGATCTCGGCCACCTGTTCGCCACGGGCGTCCAGCAGGTCGGCCGCCTTGAGGAAGATCGCGCGACGGGCGAAGGGGGCCAGGGCCGCCCAGGCGGGGAATGCCGCGTCCGCCGCGTCCACCGCGCGTCGGACGTCCTCCGGCCCGGCGGCCGCCACCGTGGCGAACACATCACCGGTGTAGGGGTTGACGTCGTCCGTGGTGCGGCCGGACGCGGCGGGCACGTCCTTGCCGCCGATGAGCAGTTCGCGGGAGACGGGCACGACGACTTCCTTTGTTCGCCTAGTGAAATCGAATTCACTGATCACCGGGATGCTCCGGCGGACCTCGGGGAATGTCAAGGCCCCCGGCCGTCGACGACCGGGGGCCCTGCGCCGTCGCCGCGCTACTGGACGGCCGGGAGCAGCCCCGTGACGGGTGCGGCCAGATCGGTGGCCTGGTGGAGCTGGTTGGCCTCGTGCAGGTGGTTCAGGCCCGCCAGTTGGCCGGACAGCCGCGGGATCTCGTTCCGGTGCTCCGCGGGGACCCCGCTGCGGGCCAGTGAGTCGAGCACGGTGACCGGGTTGAGCCTGCCGGCGTCCGGGGTGCCTGCGGCCGCCGCGGTGGCCGGCGGCGTGCCGAGACCGGCTACGCCGACGGCGAGACCGACCGCGGCGACGATGCGTCGTGTTGAGATCATGCCTTCAGCAACGTCGCCCAGCGGCGCGCGGTCACGGGCCCCTGGCGCCGCTCACCCGAGAGGCGCACCGACCCCGGCGCGTTTGCCGGTGCCGCGCGCCGGGGGGAGGCTCGAAGCAGAGGCCCTCAAGCGGCCCGCCGCTCGCCGGGCCGCGGCCTTCCAAGGAGGTCGAAGGAGGTCACCATGGGCACCGCGGCAAGCGCCGGCTTCGACACGGAGGCTCTGCGCCGGGGCATCGAAGGAGAAGACACGACGGCTCTGCTGTCGCTGTACGCGGACGACGCGGAGATACGCGTCGTCGACCGCAACACCCAGCCCAGCCACCCCAAGGTCCTGCACGGCCGGGACCAGATCAGCCAGATGTTCAGCGACGTCTACAGCCGTGACATGACCCATCACCTGGACCAGTGCGTCGTCCAGGGCGAACACGTCGCGTTCACCGAGTCCTGCGAGTACCCGGACGGCGTACGGGTGCTGGCCAGCTCGATGGCCTCGCTGAGGAACGGCAGGATCGCCGAGCAGGTTCTCGTCCAGGCCTGGGACGAGTAGGCGGATCACGGCCGCCTGTGGCTGCGCGGCGGCGGAGCGCGACGAGGCCCTGCTCAGGCTGCCGGCAGCCAGCCCGGCGGACGCAGGATGGCCAGGAGTTGGCGGACCAGTTCGTCCACGATCTCGTCCAGGGTCGCCTCCACCCAGCCGGCCCGCCAGTCGTGCAGCAGGCCGTTGACGCTGCCGACGAACGCGGTGGCCGCGAGCCGGTAGTCGCGCGGTGCCGCCTCAGCACGCCGACCAACTACGCCAGCACGCGCAGGTGCTGGAGAAGCAGGCCGCCTCCGAGGCCATGCCCGATCCGCTCGCGGACCGGCGCCAGTCGACCATTTCCATAAATTCTGAATATAAAAATGCTATGCTTCGAGCGTGAGTCGTCAAGACACCGCTCCTGGCACGTCCGCCGCCATCGGTGCAGCCCTCTACGGCCTGGCCACCAGGGCCGCGAGACGCCTGCCCCGGGACATGAGCCTGACGTCCGCCGCCACCCTGGCCACCCTGGACCGGACCGGCCCGCGGCGCATCACCGATCTGGCCGCGGTCGAGGGCGTCACCCAGCCCGCGATGACCGCCCTGGTCCGGGTGATGGAGGAGTCCGGCCTGGTCGAGCGGCGGGGCGACGCGTCCGACAAGCGGGTCACGCTGGTGTGCCTGACCGAGGCCGGCGCCTCCTATGTCCGGACGCGGCGCCAGGCGGGCGTCCACGCGTTCGAGCGGTTGATCGGCGAGCTCACCGGCGACGAGGTCGAGGCGCTGGTGGCGGCCCTTCCGGCGCTGAAGCATCTGGCAGAGCTCGAAAGCCAGGACCGCGAAGGGCCGAAGCAGTGACCGGGCAGCCGGTCGACGGGGTCGCGGTGAAGGCGTTCCCGGTGGCGCGTTCCGAGGCGAGGCTGCTGGTCCCCGCCCTGATGTTCATCGCTCTGGTCGTGGCGGCGGTCGCCAGCCTCGGGACGCCGCTCATCACCAGCGTGGCGACCTCGTTCCACGTCTCGCTCGGCAGCGCGCAGTGGACGCTGACCGTCGCGCTGCTCAGCGGCGCCGTCGCCACGCCGGTCCTGGGCCGGCTCGGAGCCGGCCCGCACCGGCGGGCCGCGATCCTCGCCACGCTGGCGGTCGTCGTCGCCGGCAGCGCGCTCACCGTGCTGCCGCTGCCGTTCGCGTGGCTGCTGGCCGGCAGGGCGGCCCAGGGCGTCGGGCTCGGGCTGACGGCGCTGATGATGGGCGTGGCCCGGGACCACCTCCCCGAGGAGCGCAGCGCGGCCGTGATCGCCCTGATCTCGGTGGTCTCGATCATCGGGGCCGGCGTCGGCTACCCGCTGGCCGCACTGCTCGCCGAGCTCGGCGGGGTACGGGCCGCCTACGGCCTCGGCCTGGTCGTCACCGCCGCCGCCCTCCTGACCGCGTGGCGCTCCATGCCCGAAGCCCCCGAAGGCCGCTTGGCCCACGTGGACGTGGCAGGCGCGGTCGTCCTGGCCGCTGCGCTGCTCCTGGTGCTGTTCCTCGCCGGCGAACGGAATCTGTGGAGCCGGCACCTCGCCGTGGTGGCGGGCCTCGCCGTCGTCGCGGTGGTGCTGCTCTGCGTCTGGGCCGTCATCGAGCTGCGCAGCACGACGCCCCTGGTCGATGTGCGGGCGGTGCGGCACCCGGCGGTCGCCGGGGCGAACCTCGCCATGTTCGTCGGCGGGATCGGCATGTACCTCCTGCTCACGCTCATCACCCGGTACGCGCAGACGCCGCACGGCGCCGGCTACGGCTTCGGGCTGACGACCTTCGTCGCCGGGCTGGTCCTCGTCCCGTTCTCGGTGCTGGGGTTCGTCTCCGGCAAGCTC
Source organism: Streptomyces sp. NPDC107546 (assembly GCF_055639175.1). Lineage (NCBI taxonomy): Bacteria > Bacillati > Actinomycetota > Actinomycetes > Kitasatosporales > Streptomycetaceae > Streptomyces > Streptomyces sp. NPDC107546. Next base: position 6,236 of record NZ_JBVKBA010000041.1, read on the forward strand.
ACGCCGCGGGTCCGGAAGCGGATCGCCGACCCCCTGCTCCTGGCCGGCAGCGCCGTCGTGGTCGGCGGCGGGTTCGCCCTGTTCGCGGCGGCCCGGTCGGACCTGGCCGAACTGTTCGCGGCGATGGGCGTGCTCGGCTTCGGCGTCGGCGGCTTCTCGGCCGCGATGCCCGGCGTCATCCTGGCCGTCACCCCCAAGAGCGAGACGTCGAGCGCCATGAGCTTCAACTACGTCGTCCGCAGCGTCGGGTACTCCCTGGGCAGCGCCATCGGCGGCCTGATCCTCGCCGCGGGCACCGGCCCCGGCCACCTCTTCCCCGACGACAGCGCCTACACCACCGCGGCGCTGGTCGGCATCGGCGCCATGGCGCTCACGACGCTGACAAGCCTCGCTCTCGCCCGCCGACGCTCGTCCGAGACCAACCCGTAAGTCAGATGCACTCATCCCAACACTGGAGGTTCCATGCCCAAGGGCTACTGGGTCAGCGTCTACCGCACCATTTCAGATCCTGAGAAGCTGGCTGCTTACAACAAGCTGGCCCGCCTGGCCGTCGAGGCCGGGGGCGGTCGGGTCCTCGTCCGTGGCGGTCGGGTCGTGGCGCATGACGCCGGAATCGCCGAGCGCACCGTCCTGATCGAGTTCGACAGCTTCGAGCAGGCCGTCGCGGCGCACGAGAGTGCGGCCTACCAGGAGGCGCTGGTCGCCCTCTCCGACGGCGTCGAGCGCGACTTCCGCATCGTCGAAGGCATCGACTGACCGAGGTCCAGTCGGATCTTCACTGAAGCTCAGTGAGTTTTTGCCCACCGCAGGCGCCAGCGCCAGCCAGGACCTGTTTGGGCGATCGCGCTCCCGTGGGGTGGCTGCGGTGAAGGGACCTCATGAGTACAGCGGAGATGAGTCACGCTGAGGCAGTCGCAGCGCGGTAGGACCGCTCAGCTACCGGGTGGAGGCACGACGGGCCCGGCCGAGCCGGTCCGCCAGCCGTCCCAACTCCTCGATCCCGCCGAGCGCTCGAACAACATCGTCCTCTGGTCGACCTTCGATCGCGGCGGCCACTTCGCCGCGCTCGACGTGCCAGATCTCCTCGTCGGCGACCTCCGGCAGTTCTTCCGCCGTTTCCGCTGAACGCCTTCCTCATGGAACTGTGGCTCGCTGCAGCAGGCCGCTGCCGATCCTTGCCCCGTCCCACCCGCTACAGAGGCAGGGGGACTCAACATGCTGAAGTCGGCGCCGAACAGCTGGAGTCCCGCGTCCAGGAACCGCCGGCGCCGCTCGGCCTGCCGCTCCTCGGCCGTCCTGCCGCCGTACCGGCCCGTCGGCTGCTTGAGCCTGCCCGCCGCCCGCGTCCCCTCGCCGTTCGATGAGCCGTTCGCCTGTCGCCCCATTTTGTCGTGCGCGGAGTCTTGTGAAGAGGGTCGGCCCGTCCTTACTTTCCAGTAAGTCACTTTGAACTCAAGCGTGTTCAGTCTCCCATTCCAAGACAGGGACCCCACCATGCCTGTTCTCAGATCCCGGCACCTCTTCTCCCTCGCCGCCGCTCTCGCCCTGACCACGGGCGGCACCGCGACGGCCGCCGCCGCGCAGGACTCCTCCGCCGCCGCGCTGCGCGAGGTGATGTTCGTGGGCAACAACTGGGACGGCACCGCCGACGTCATCAGGTCCAGCGGCGACTTCGCGCGGATCGGCCGCGTCAACGTGATCCCCGACAAGGAGGCGCGGTTGAAGGAGATCAACGCCGATCCCATCAAGTGGATCTACTTCATGGCCATCCGCAACAGCGTGGGCGAGGGCCACGACCAGTTCGTGGACGACATGTACTCCACGCCGGACGGCAGGTCGATGGTCGTCTCCCGGCCGAGCTTCGCGGACGTCGTCTCCATCGATCTCGCCACCGGGAAGATCAACTGGCGTTTCCCCGTGGCCGGTTACCGAGCCGACCACATGGCGGTCTCCCCCGACGGCACACGGGTCGCCGTCTCCGCCTCCACCGCGAACAAGGTGCAGGTGCTGGACATCGACACCGGCAAGGAACTGGGCGAGTTCGCCACCGGTGACAAGCCGCACGAGAACATCTTCACCAAGGACGGCAAGTACATCTGGAACATGGCGATCGGCGACGTCAACACCTCGCTCGACGACCCGTCCCTGGACTGGACGAAGGGCGACCGCCACATCACGGTCGTGGACGCCGCCACCTTCAAACAGGTGAAGATCATCGACATGCGCGACCGGCTTGACGCGATCGGGCTCAAGGACTTCTCCGACGCGGTCCGGCCCGCCGTCTTCACCCCCGACGAGTCCAAGCTCTACTTCCAGGTGTCCTTCTTCAACGGATTCCTGGAGTACGACCTGGCCACCGACAAGATCACCCGGGTGAAGACCCTGCCGAAGAACCCGGCGACCAGCGAGGACCGCACGACGTGGGTCAACGACTCACGCCACCACGGCATTTCGATGAACCCGGCGGGCACCAAGCTGTGCGTCGCGGGCACGATGGACGACTACGCGACCGTGGTGGACCGCGCCACCCTCCAGGAGGGCCCGCTCGTCACCGCCTCCAAGCCCTACTGGGCCACGGTGAGCGGTGACGGCAAGGACTGCATCATCTCGGAGAGCGGCGCCGACCAGGTCACCGCGATCGACTTCGCGACGGGCCAGAGGGTGGTCTCGGTCCCGGTCGGCGACCATCCGCAGCGGGTGCGCCTCGCGCACGTCCCCGCGGACTGGAGCGGCCCGTCCGCTAGCTGAACTCCTTCGCCGCCCACGCCGCGAGCTCCGTCCGCGCCGCGCTCAGCAGGGACGCGGACGGAGCCGTGGCCCCGTTCGTGACCAGCGCGTAGTGCACGGCGCCCGGGTCGGAGGCGGTCAGCAGGAGCCGTTTGCTGCCCGTGCCGCCCACCTCGTTCGCCACGGCGACCGGGGTGGACGTGGTGTAGACGGGCAGCCCCGCCGCGGTGCCGAGGTCGGACACCACGGTGGTGGACGCGGCCGGGAAGGAGGCCGGCAGGTGCAGTTCCGTGGGCGCCGCCGATCCGTTCGCGCGCCACACCAGCAGGCCGTACTGCCCCGAGCCCACCAGTCGCGCCACGCTGGGCAGCGAGCCCGGCACCGGGTTCCAGGTCAGCGTCGTCGAGCCGTCCCGGGAGCGGTCCTCGTAGGCGAAGGCCACCGTCGTGCCGGCGGTCGCGCTCGGGTAGAGCCGGTCCAGCAGCCGGGCGTCCTGGCGCAGCACGGGGGTGCCCGAGTCGTCGAGGGCGACGGCGGAGAGGTCCTCGTCGTTCCAGGCGTCGCCGGAGGTGAGGACCTTGTCGGGGTTGCCGTTCATCAGCTCGTGGTGGCGGCCGTTGTAGAGGTCCCACTGCCACTGCGTGCCGGAGAGCACCGGGCCGGAGTCCACCGGGTCCGACCACCAACTCTCCCCCTTCACACGGGAGTCGAGCGCCTGGTACATCGCCTTCAGCACGGTCGGCGCCTTGTCGGCGACGGAGCCGGACAGCGGGTGGCCGAACTCGCTGACGACCGCGGCCGTGCCCAGGGCGCCGGCCCGATCGCGCACCGTGCCGAAGTCCGTCGCGTACTGCCCGTCACCCGCCTTGCCCCACATGAGGACGCCGGAGATGGCCTTCTGGTCGTAGAAGTGGGTGTTGAAGACGTAGCGGGGGCCGATCGCGCCGGCGTCGAGGAGCCCGCCCTCCTGCTTCTGGGTGGAGATGTTGGCGTTCCAGAAGAGGTTGGGCTCCACGAAGGCGGGCTTGTCCTGCCAGCCTGCCGCGTCCATCCGCGCACGGAACCTGGCGTAGAACGGCCAGAGCACGTCCCGTTCCCAGGTGCGGCTGGTCTGCCCGCTGTCGTAGGCGCCCGCATGGGGCTCGTTGAACGGGTCGAAGCCGACGACTCGCGCGAACTCGTCCTCGGCCAGGTGCTGCTGGATGTACGCCATCGTCTTCTGCGCCGTGGCGAGGAAGGCGTCCTGCACCCCGTACGCGTTGTGCCAGAAGTCGTACGACGCCTTCGTCACCGCCTGATTCTGAGTGATGTTCTGACCCCAGAACAGACAGATCCCGCAGGACTCGGCGGGGTGGTTCCCGGCGTCCACCGCCCATTTGGGGGCGCCGTCGCCGGTGTACCAGCTGCCCTGGTTGAAGAGGTAACGGGAGTAGAGGTCCTGATGGAAGTCGGGGTAGACGCGGATACCGGCGTCGAGGAACGCGCGCATCTGGTCGGTGACGGCGGCGAGGTAGGCCGTGTCGACCTGGCCGCGCACCGGCTCGGCGTGGGCCCATGAGAGGAGGAAGCGGACAGTGTTGCCGCCGCCGAGGGTGCGCAGGGCGGTCGCCGACTTCCGGGCGTCGGCGACGGAGGCGAACGGCAGTCCGCTGTTCTCCTCCAGCTTGGTCTCGCCGGAGACGTTGTAGCCGCGCAGCACGACCTCACGGCCGAGGCCGTCGGTGAGGCGGCCGCCCTGGACGGTGAGGGTGGCGGACGCCTGGGCGTCGAACCAGAGGGAGTCGGGAAGGGAGTCGGCGGCCGCGGGCCGGGCGTCCGGGGCCGCCAGGAGGCCGGTGAGAGCCACGAGAACGCCGCACAGACGCACACGTAACTTTGCCATGCACATTACACTCGGGGCGATTTACGGCCTATGTCAACACCCGTGCACCCTCCGGTGCGTTCGTCGCGTCTCAGGACGGCACCCCCGTCGCTCGCCCCGGCACCCTCCGCATCACCCGCAGCAGGTACTCCTCCCGGTCCAGCGGGTTGTGGTCGCTGCGCGGGCGGGTCGGTACCGCGCCACCGGTCACCGGGGCGTAGTGGTCGAACGCGGACTCCAGCTCGCCCTCGCCGCGGGTCAGCCCCGGCAGCGTCTGCTCCAACTCGTGCACCTGGGCAGCCGGTACCCGGCCCTCGAGAACACAGGTACGCCCGCGCAGTGAGGTGGTCCCCGGGACCGCGCGCAACCGGGTGAGAACCGGCAGCAGCGCGCCGAGCGTGTCCGCCGGGGCCTCGATCCGGAAACGGTGCATCGGCTCGTGGACCCGGGTGCCCGCCCGACTGAGCGCGGTCATCACGACCAGCGGGGTCAGGCCCCGGAAGTCCGCGCCCGTGCTCGACATGCTCTTGTCGAAGCCCTGGTGGGCGTGGCTCTGCCGCGGGGAGTAGCCGGAGTGCGTCATGGTGACCGTGCAGTCGGTCACCTGCCAGCCGTGCAGGCCCTGCGTCAAGGTCTCGTTCACCGTGTCCTCCACGGCCTTGAAGAAGGCGTACGGCATCGAACCGAGCTCCACCTCCAGACGGAACATGACGCCCGACCCGACCGGGGCGGGGTCGATGCGCAGGCCCACGGTGGCCAGAAAGGGGTTGGCGTCCTTCTTGTTGAACTCGACCGCCGAGCCCGTGCCGACGGGCCGTTCGACACACAGCGGCGTCGTCTCGCGGAAGGTGACGGCAAGTCCGTACTCCTCGGCCAGGGTCGCCTGGATGACCTCCTTCTGGACCTCGCCGTACAGGGACACGGAGATCTCCTGGCGGAGCTCGTCCTGCCGCAGCGCGATGAGCGGGTCCTGTTCGGCGAGCTGGGTGAGCGCGAGGTGCAGCGCTCCCCTGTCACGCGGGCGGGCGGGGACGACCACGGTCTCCAGGGTGGGCGGGGAGAAGTGGTGCCCCGGCTGCTCGGCGCGCGGCGCCTCGCCGAAGGTGTCGCCGATACGGACGTCGGTCAGGCCCCACAACTTGCCGATGCGGCCCGCCGTCACCGATGCCTCGCGGTCCGCTCCGCCCCGGTCGAAGACACTGATCGCGGTGACCTTGCCCTCTCTTCCGTCACGGAACACCAGCCGGTCGCGGGTCCGCAGGGTCCCGGAGAACACGCGCGCGTACGCGATCTTCTCCCCCGCCGGTCCCCGCTCGACCTTGAAGACGGTGCCTGAGGCAGGCCCCTCGGTGTCACCCTCGGCGGCCGGCAGGAGTTCCGTGAGACCGCCGATCAGCTCGCGCACACCCGCTCCCGTGATCGCCGAGCCGAAGAACACGGGGTGGACCAGGGCGCCCCGGGTCTGCTCGACGAGGGCACGGCGCAGCCGCTCGTAGGACACCGCGTCCTCGACGTACGCGGCCAGCAGCTCCTCGTCGTGCTCGGCGAGGACGTCGAGCAGCCGTGTGGTGAACGCGGTGTCGTGGGTGTCGTACGGCACCACGTGCGCGTCGCGTGTGCCGAGTCCGTACGGCCGTCCCATCGGGACCACCGACGGGGTGAGGCGCTCGGCGAGAGCGGTGAGGGTCCGGCCGTCGTGCGCGCCGCCGCGGTCGATCTTGTTGACGAAGACGAGGGTCGGGATCCGCAGCCGTCGCAGGGTGCGCATCAGGACGCGGGTCTGGGCCTGGACGCCCTCCACCGCGGAGACGACCAGCACCGCGCCGTCGAGCACGCCCAACACCCGCTCGACCTCGGCGATGAAGTCGGGGTGGCCGGGGGTGTCGATCAGGTTGACGGTGACGTCGTCGAGCGTGAAGGAGACGACGGCGGACTTGATGGTGATGCCGCGCTGCCGCTCCAGCGCGAGGGTGTCGGTCTGGGTGCTGCCGTCGTCGACACTGCCGATCTCGTCGATCACTCCGGCGGCGTGCAGCAGCCGCTCGGTGAGGCTTGTCTTACCCGCGTCTACGTGCGCGAGGATTCCCAGGTTCAGCGTGGGCACAGAGCGTCATGTCCTTAGGGAGGGTGCTGGTTCCTTGCTGGGTGGACATGAACGCTGTGCGCATGGGGGCTCCTCAGGTTTCGACGGCTCTGTCCCGTGCAGTCCAGCAGGACCCCGACGGTGACAGCAACGGATTTTCAGGCGCGCTCACTCCTGTGGTCGGCGATGAGCTGCTCCAGATGGTGCAGGGCGCTGCGCACCCTGACCGGGTCCTGCCGGAAGTACGGGTCGTCCGGCACCGGCAGCGAGCCCGCGAGGGCCCAGCCCCGGCCACGGGCCCAGGTGGCGTCGTCGACGCCCAGCGCCTCCCGGAAGTCGCCGCGCACCTCCTCCGGCAGGAACTTCCAGGCGGCGAGCAGGTCGACCGCCGGGTCACCGACGGCGAGGGTGCCGAAGTCGATGACCGCGCTCAGCCGGCCGTCCACGGCGAGGAGGTTGCCGACGGCGAGGTCGCCGTGGATCCAGACGGGCGGCCGGTGCCAGGCGGGTGCGGCGAGGGCCGCCTCCCAGACCTCCGTCACCGCGTCGGCGTCGATCAGGCCGGACCGTTTGAGCGCCTCGATCTTGGGCCGTACCCGTGCCTCGGAGGCGAGCGAGTCCCGCTCGTCGCCCATCGGCACGCCCCGGAAGGCGTTGCTCTGCTGGGGAGCGGGACCGCCTGTGGGATCGATCGCCTGGAGCGCGGTCAGGAACGCGGCCAGTTCGAGCGCGGTGCGGCGGGGGTCGGCGAGGCCTTCGGGGGTGGCCGTCTCGCCGTCCAGCCAGCGGTAGACGGACCACGGGTAGGGGTAGCCCTCGCCCGGTTCTCCCTTGGCGACGGGTTCGCTGACGGGCAGCGGCAGACGGGGCGCGAGCCGGGGCAGCCAGGTCTGCTCCCGCTCGACCTGACCCGCCCAGTGCGGGTAGCGCGGGAGGCGCACGGACAGCTCCTCACCGAGGCGGAACGTCGCGTTGTCCATGCCTGAGGCCGGGACCGGGGTGATCGGAAGGCGGGCCCACCGCGGGAACTGGGCCGCCAGCAGACGGTGTACGAGGTCGGCATCGATCAGCACCGGCCCATCTCACCCAAACGGGTCGTCAGGAGTCCACTGATTTTCCGGTGCGCGGGGGCAGCCGGTGCAGCCGGACGTCCGTCAGTTCGCCGCCGGTCGCGGTGGCCGTCATGTACGTGCAGTGCGGCTGGCGGCGGCGGTCGGTCGGGGAGCCGGGGTTGAGGAGGCGCAGGCCGGTGTCCGTGGTGGTGTCCCAGGGGATGTGGCTGTGGCCGAACACCAGCACGTCGAGGTCCGGGTACCGGTCGGCGCAGCGGCGTTCCCGGCCCTGGGCGGGTCCCGTCTCGTGGACGACGCCGAGGCGCAGGCCGTCGAGGTCGGCGCGGGCCACTTCGGGCAGCCGGGCGCGCAGGGCGGGGCCGTCGTTGTTGCCGTACACGCCGATCAGCCGGGCGGACCCACTCTGCAGCAGGTCGAGCGTGGCGACGTCCACCCAGTCGCCGGCGTGGATCACGACGTCGGCGCGCGCGAGTTCGGCGAGCAGCGGCGCGGGCAGTGCCTTCGCACGCTTGGGGAGGTGGGTGTCGGACATCATGAGCAGACGCACGACACCAGGGTGTCATCCAGGTCAGGCCTGCGCGTCGGCCGGCGAGTGCTCCAGGACGACGTCCGCCCACACCTGCTTGCCGCCGCTGACCGGGAGTGTCCCCCAGGTGTCGGACATGGCCTCGACGAGCAGGATGCCACGGCCGCCCGTCGCCTCCCAGCCGATGCTGGTCGGCTTGACGGGCGTGCGCGGAGAGGAGTCGGCGACCGCGACGCGCAGCCGGTGGTTGGACAGGGTGAGGTCGAGCCGGACCTGGCCGTCGGTGTGGACGAGGGCGTTGGTGACGAGTTCGGAGACGACGAGGAGCACCGTGTCGGTCTCCTCCGGCACGCCCCAGGAGCGCAGGGTGCGCCGGGTGAAGCGGCGGGCGTGCCGGACCGCTTCGGGAACGCGCCACACCGTCCAGCTCTCGCGCAGCGGGAGCATCGCCATGCCGTCGTAGCGCACGAGGAGCAGCGCCACGTCGTCGCTGCGGTTGGCCTCGGCGAGCAGGGCGTCCGCGACGAGCCCCAGGTGCGCGGGGTCGGCGGCGGAAAGCTCGCCGGCGATCCGCGCGAGGCCGTCCTCGATGTCGACGTCGGCGGACTCGACCAGGCCGTCCGTGGTGAGGGCTACGACCGTGCCGGGCTGCAGCCTGATCGGGCTCATCGGGTAGTCGGCCTGGGTGACGACCCCGAGGGGCGGTCCGCCCTCCGATTCGGTGATCTCGGTGCTGCCGTCCGGATGGCGCAGCAGGGGCGGGAGGTGCCCGGCGCGGACGTACCAGGCGGTGCCCTGCTCCATGTCGACGTCGACGTAGCAGCAGGTCGCGAAGAGGTCGGACTCCATGTCCACGAGGAGCCGGTTGGCGTGCGAGACGACGACGTCCGGGGGGTGGCCCTCGGCCGCGTAGGCGCGCAGCGCGGTGCGCATCTGGCCCATCAGGGTGGCCGCGCCGGCGCTGTGGCCCTGGACGTCGCCGATGACGAGGGCGACGTGGTTGTCGGGCAGCGGGATCACGTCGTACCAGTCGCCACCGAGCTCCAGACCGGCGGTGGTGGGCAGGTAGCGGGCGACGGCGACGGCTCCGGGCAGCGCGGGCAGGCGACGCGGCAGGAGGGCGCGCTGGAGCATGCCGATCAGCTCGTGCTCGGCGTCGAAGGCGTGGGCTCGCATGAGCGCCTGTCCGGTAAGACCGGCGACGGCGGTGAGCAGGGCGCGTTCGTCGGGGCCGAAGTCGTGCGGGCTGTCCCAGCCGACGAGGCAGGCGCCGGCCATGCGCCCGCCGGCGGGCAGCGGCAGCACGGCGAGACCGCCGGGGCCGACCTCGGCGAGCGCGGGTTCCAGTGGGGTGCCGGCGGGCCAGATAGCGGCGCGGCCTTCCCTGAGGGCGGTGGCGAGGGTCGGCATGGCGCGGACGGGCGCGTCCGGCCACTCCGAGCGCCACTCGGTGCGCCACAGCTCAGGCCAGGCCTCCGGTTCTGGCGGGTCCAGGACGGTGACGACGAGGCGGTCGGACTCCAGCTCGGCGAGGGCGATACGGTCCGCCCGCAGAGGGCCCCGCAGGGCGGCGACCACGGCCCTGCTGACGTCGCGGACGGTGCCAGCGGTGGCGAGGGCGGCGGCGAGCCGCTGGATGCGGGTGACGTCGCTGACGCCTGGGCGCAGTTGGGACGCGTCGGTGACCGTGCCGACGAGCCGGACCGCGTGCCCCTCACCGGCGGGCTGCAGGCGTCCCCGCAGCCGCAGCCACCTTGGCTCGCCGGAGGGCTGGAGGATGCGGAACTCCAGTTCGCGGTCGCCGATGGACATGTGGTCGGCCTCGACGACGGACATCACGGAGGGCAGGTCCTCCGGAACGGTCCGGGCGAGCAGGGTCTCGACACGGCCGTCGAACTCGCCTGTGTCGATGCCGAACAGCCCCAGCATCTCGTCGTCGACCTGCACCCGGCCGCTGTCCATGTCGAGCGTGAAGGAGCTGCCGGGCAGCCCACCGGTCTCGACCGCGCCCGGAGGCGGGCAGGTGACGGCCTCGGCGAAGAGCTTCAGGCACGCGCGGTCGTCGGTGTCGAAGCCGTCCGGGCCGTCGCTGACGACGGCCAGGCATCCGCCCCCGCGCAGCGGCAGGACGGCCAGCGAGAAATCCTGGGTGGGCATCCGGCGCGCGTCGGCGCAGCGGCCGATGTCCTCGGGGGTGAGCCACTGCGCCTGCCCGGAACGGTGCACCTCGGCGGCGGGGCCCGTGCCGGAGGCGGAGTAGGTGTCACGCAGCCCGTACAGCGCCCGCGGAACGCCGGCCGACTCGGTGAGGGTCAGCTGGTCGCCGCCCTCTTCGGGGCTGTAGACGACGGCGAGGGTGGCCCCGGTGAAGACGAGCACTTGTTCGAGCACGCGTCGTAGGCGCTCGCGCGGGTCGAGGTCCGCCGCGAGCGTCTTGAGGGCAAGTTCCGCGCGCAGCGTTCTCATTCTGCGTCCCGCAGTGCCCTCACTGCCCACCCTGCCATTACAGCGCGTCCCGGACGCTCGCGCAGCCCCTGTGAGCGCACGGACCGACGGCTCGCGGATGCGCGGTGGAGCGGACGCGGTGGTCGGCGCGCCCGCTGCGGACAGTGACGGGCCGCAGACTGAGCGCGCGGGCAGCCCTGAGGGCAGTCCAGGAAACGGAGCGGTCCGGCCCTCCCGCCGGAGGGCCGGACCGTTCCACTGACCGGGGGAACCGCTGTTGCTTCCCGGTCAGTGGCTCGACACCAGTCCGGAGCCGTCGCCCACGCCGCTGCCCGACTGGTCGCCGGCGTTGCCGGACTGGTCGGCGGCCCCACCCGACCGGTCACCAGGGCTCGCCGACTGCTGACCGGCGCCGCTCTGGTCACCGGCACCGGCACCGGCGCCGCTCTGGTCACCGGCACCAGCACCGCTCTGGTCACCGGCACCGGTACCAGCACCAGCACCAGCACCGCTCTGGTCGCCGGCACCCTGCTGACCACCCGGGCTCGCCGACTGGTCGCCCGCACCCGCACCGGCACCGTTCTGGCCGCCTGCGCCACCGGCACCGAGCGTCGCGCCGGTCGCCTGCAGCGCCGTGGTCACCGGCTGGAAGAAGGTCTCGCCGCCGGTGGTGCAGTCGCCGCTGCCGCCCGAGGTCAGGCCGATCGCGCTGCCGTCCTGGGTGAACAGCGAGCCTCCGCTGTCACCCGCCTCGGCGCAGACGTTCGTCTGGATGAGCCCGGTGACGGTGTCGACGCCGCCCGGGTTGGTCTCGCTCTGGAAGTTGACGGTGGCGTCGAGCCCGGTGACGGTTCCGTCGTGCAGCCCGGTGGTGCTGCCCATCCGGAAGACCTGCTGGCCCACCACCGCGTCCGCGGCCTGGGTGATCTGGACCGTCTGGCCGTTGCCGACGTTGACCTCGCTCGGGGCCTGGGTGTTCGGGTCGTCGTACTTGACGAGGGAGAAGTCGCCGTTGCCCGGGAAGGTGGCCTGGTCGACGGTGGCGATCGGCCGGCCGTTCTGGGAGTCGGACCACTGCTTCGCCGCGACTCCGCAGTGACCGGCCGTCAGGAAGGCCGGGCTTCCGTCGCCGGCGGTGACGTTGAAGCCGAGGGAGCAGCGGACGCCGCCGCCGTTCGCCTGCGCGAAGATGGCGTCGCCCCCCGACACGAAGGTCTTGAAGGTGCCCGACGACTTCTTGACGGTGGCCACGCCCGAGCCGAGGCTCTTCACCGTCGACTGGAGCGTGTTCCACCTGGAGCCGGTGACCGTACTGTCCGCGGTGACCCGGATCTCGTTGGTCCTCGGGTCGACGGACCACGCGGTGCCGGGGATCGTCGCCTTGGTCCGCAGCGTCTTGGCGGCGTCCTGGAGCGTGGCGGTGCTGTTGTGCACCTGGTTGGGGACCGCGCCCGCCTTTCTCACGGTGTCGACGACCTTGTTGTCGTTGCCGACCACGTTGACGACGACCTGCTGTTTTTCGGCGTTGTAGTAGGAGCCCGCGAAGGCATCACCCAACTGCGACGCGAGTTGCTTGGCGACGAGCGAGACATCGGCCGACTTGAACGTCTTCGGCGTGTCGCCCGACGCCGAGTCCGTCTGGGACGCGTTGGCGTTGGGCAGCAGAAGGGCCGCAGCTCCGAGCGCCGCCACGCTTCCAACCGCGATCGCGGCCTTGCGCTTGGGTATGCGTTTGTGACTCAACTCTCGACCTCCTGGGGACGGGGTCCGTTGCCGCCGTCCGGCAGCTGACTGGGGCGCCTGGATGCCAGTTGATACGCGCGCGTCCGGTGGGGCGTTCAACGGACTTTGCCGCTGGCCGAGTTGGCGTATGCGAAAGCGTGAAATAGGTGGCAAAGGCACCTGTCGAGCCCGGTCGGGCGGAAGAACCAGCTCGCCAAGGGGTAGTGGACACAATGCGCTACCAGTCAGTAACCCTGGGTTCGTCAGGCCCGGCCGAATCCTGGCTTCAGGGAATCTGCACATCGAATGCGCAAGCGGGTCACCATGCACGACGGATCTGCACAGGCGCACACCGGGCGCCGCGCCATTGAACCCGGACTGTCCCATTCCTTGTCGGGGTGGCAAGAGGCCGTGCGCGACGATGCCGTGCGGCATGTGAAGAAGTCGGCACCAAGACGTGCGCACGCCTGCACGGATCGGCGCTTCGGAAGGTCAATTGCCCAGGTGAGAGCGGTGGTTGATTGGAATCGCCGCGCGCCGCCGTGCTTTGATCCGTTGCACCGCGGGGGCCACCCCAGGGGTCCCGGCAACGGGTGCCCGGCGCTCGCGGACGGCGGCCGACCGTCTGTCCCCAGAAGGGGCCGCTCCCCCTTGTGAATATCCATATGAAGGGAAGTTCCATCATGAACTCCACCCCCCAGGTTGAGACCGCCGAGATCTCGGACGCCGAGCTCGACGCCGTGTCCGGTGGCCTGCAGATCAACGCCGTGGGCACCGCGACCGGCCTGGTGGACGGCATCGCCCCGGTTTCCGGCCTGGTCGGCACGGCCGTCGGCACCGTCGAGGGTGTCACCGGCCTGAACACCGCCCCGGTCACGAACCTGGTCGCCGGTCTCTGACCGCACCGCTGTACCGCTGAGTCCCGGAACCGCTCCCCGGTTCCGGGACTCTCGGATGCCGTGAATCTTCTGGAGTAGGTGAGGGAAGTTCCGTGCAGTTCCGCCAGCAGGCCCTCGCCAAGCTGCAGTCGCCCGAGGAGCTCGATCTCCCGGTGCGCTTCGCCCGCCCCCAGGGTTGGCTGGTCCTGACCGTGACGGTGGTTGCCATGGCCGCCGCGTCGGTGTGGGCCGTCACCGGCTCGGTGGCCTCCACGGTCAGCGCGCCCGCCATCCTCACGCACGCGGAGGGCAGTTACCTCCTGCAGAGCCCGGTGGCCGGACAGGTCACCGCGGTCCTCGCCGAGCAGGGCGAGCGGCTGCCCGCGAACGCGCCCGTGATCAAGGTCCGTACGGAGCAGGGCGAGTCGGTGGTCCGCACGGTCGCCGCGGGCCGTATCACCGAACTCGCCGCCACGATCGGCCAGATCATCCGCACCGGGGCGAACGTCGCCGCGGTGGAGAAGGTGGAGCACGCCTCCGACCCGCTGTACGCGACGGTGTACGTGCCCGCCGAGAACGCCGCGTCGATTCCCGCGAACGCCGCCGTCGACCTCACCGTCCAGTCGGTGCCGGCCCAGCAGTACGGCGTGCTGCGCGGTCATGTGAGGTCCGTCGACCGCACGGCCCAGTCGGCCCAGCAGATCGCCGCGTTCCTCGGGGACGAGCAGCTGGGCGAGCAGTTCACCAAGAAGGGCCGCCCGGTGGCCGTGCTGGTACGGCTCGACACGTCGTCCGGCACGAAGAGCGGCTACAAGTGGTCGTCGGCGGACGGCCCGCCGTTCCCCCTCTCCTCCATGACCCTGGCCACGGGTTCCATCCGCATGGCCGATCAGCGTCCCGTCGATTGGCTCCTGCCGTGACCGCTCCCAAGGAGACCCTGCCTCCGGTACGGGGCAGGCGCCGCGCCGCGCCGCCGAAGCGCACCGTGCCCAAGTCCCGGCGCAAGACGGTCCGCACCCCAACCGTGTTGCAGATGGAGGCCGTCGAGTGCGGCGCCGCCTCCCTGGCGATGGTGCTCGGCCACTACGGCCGGCACGTCCCGCTGGAGGAGCTGCGCATCGCCTGCGGTGTCTCCCGGGACGGCTCACGCGCCAGCAACCTCCTCAAGGCGGCACGCAGTTACGGTCTGACGGCCAAGGGCATGCAGATGGACACGGCCGCGCTCGCCGAGGTGAAAGCGCCCGCGATCCTGTTCTGGGAGTTCAACCACTATGTCGTCTACGACGGCATGGGGCGCCGTTTCGGCCGCCGGGGCGTGTACGTCAACGACCCGGGCAAGGGCCGCCGTTTCGTGCCGATGGAGGACTTCGACACCAGCTTCACCGGGGTCGTCCTGGTGATGGAGCCCGGCGAGGGCTTCACCCGGGGCGGCCGCAGGCCGGGCGTCCTGGGCGCGATGCCGGCCCGGCTGCGCGGCACGGCGGGCGCCCTGCCCGCCGCGGTCCTGGCGAGCCTGCTCCTGGTGGTGGTCGGCGCCGCACTGCCCGCGCTGAGCCGCACGTACATCGACATGTTCCTGATCGGTGGGCAGACTTCGCTGCTCGGCGTGCTGTTCACGTCGATGGCGGCCTGTGTGCTGCTGACGGTGGCGCTCACCTGGTTGCAGCAGGCGAACCTGCTGCGCGGCCGGATCATCTCCTCCACGCTCTCCAGCGCCCGTTTCCTGCGGCATCTGCTGCGGCTTCCGGTGACGTTCTTCGCCCAGCGCAGCCCCGCCGACCTGGTGCAGCGGCTGCAGTCCAACGACGCGGTCGCCGAGACCCTGGCCCGCGACCTCGCGGCGGCGGGCGTCGACGCGATCGTCGTGGTGCTGTACGCGGTGCTGCTGTACACCTACGACCCGCAGCTGACGTTCGTCGGCATCGGGGTGGCGCTGCTGAACGTGGTGGCGATGCGGGTCGTCGTCCGGCTGCGGGCGACCCGCACGGCGAAGCTGCGCGCGGACACGGCGCGGCTGACCAACACCGCCTACACGGGTCTGCAGCTGATCGAGACGATGAAGGCGACCGGCGGTGAGGACGGCTACTTCCGCAAGTGGGCGGGCCAGCACGCCACGACCCTGGAGGAGCAGCAACGGCTCGGTGTGCCGAGCGCCTGGCTCGGTGTGGTCGCGCCGACGCTCGCCACGCTCAACAGTGCGCTGATCCTGTGGATCGGCGGCCTGCGGGCGGTGGAGGGGCATATCTCGGTGGGTCTGCTGGTCGCCTTCCAGGCCCTGGTGACCCGGTTCACCGCGCCGCTGACGCGCCTGAACGGGGTCGCGGGCCGCATCCAGGACTTCGCCGCGGACGTGGCCCGTCTGAAGGACGTGGAGAGCTTCCAGGCCGACCCGCTCTACGGCCGCTTGGGCGGCGGCGCGTCGACGCGCCGGCTGCAGGGCCATGTGGAGCTGGAGAACATCACCTTCGGCTACAGCCCGCTCGACAAGCCGCTGCTGAGCGGCTTCAGCCTGACCGTCGGCCCGGGCCAGCAGGTGGCGCTGGTCGGCGGCTCGGGCAGCGGGAAGTCCACGGTGTCCCGGCTGATCGCCGGCCTGTACGCGCCCTGGGAGGGCGAGATCCGTATCGACGGGCAGCGTCTGGAGGACATTCCGCGCGGCGCGCTCGCCGCCTCGGTCTCCTTCGTCGACCAGGAGATCTTCCTCTTCGAGGGCACGGTCCGCGACAACGTGGCCCTGTGGGACCCGTCTATCCCGGACGACGCGGTGGTCGCCGCCCTGCGGGACGCAGCTCTGTACGACGTGGTGATGCGCCGCCCGGGCGGTATCCACAGCCGGGTGGAGCAGGACGGGCGGAACTTCTCCGGCGGGCAGCGCCAACGCCTGGAGATCGCACGGGCGTTGGTGCGCGACCCCAGCATCCTGGTGCTCGACGAGGTCACCAGTGCGCTGGACGCGGAGACCGAGCAGACCGTGATCGACAACCTGCGCAAGCGCGGCTGCGCCTGCGTGGTGATCGCGCACCGGCTGAGCACGGTGCGCGACAGTGACGAGATCGTGGTGCTCCAGCACGGCACGATCGTGGAACGCGGGCGGCACGACGCCCTGGTGGCGGCCGGCGGGGCGTACGCCGAGCTGGTCAGGGAGCGGTGAGGATGACGGCGGTGCACGAGGGCGACGTCGTCCTGGGCGCTCTGGGCGCGATGGGCGCCCCCATCGACGGCTCGGGCCTGAGCCGGCTCGACCTGGAGGGGCCGCAGGTGCTGTGGCTCGTGGCGTCCGGCGCGCTGGACCTGTTCGCCGTCGACGCGGCGGTACAGGGCCACTGGCACCACCTGGGCCGTCTGGAGCCGGGCTCCCTGCTGCTCGGCCCGGTCGCGGGACCCCAGCACACCCTGGTCGCCCGGCCGGTGCGCGACTGCGTGGTGCGCCGTATCCAGCTGCGTGAGCTGTACCAGCAGGCCGACACCCAGACCTGGTCGTACGACGAGTACGGCAACCCGCAGTACCTGCCGCCGACGACGAGTCCCCTGGAGTACGCCCTCGCTCTGGGTGTCGGCCGGAGCCTGTCGATCCTGTTCCAGGCGCCGATGGCCACCGAGCGGGCCGCCGACATCACCGACGAGGACGTCTTCTGGATGCAGGTGCCGCCGGGCAGCGTCCAGTACGGCTCCCTGTACGGGGCGGAGGCCGCTGCCGACCTGCTGATGGACCCTGCCGTCTGGCAGGGCATGGTGGACCAGCAGTACCGCCTCCTCGCCACCCTGGACCGGTGGATCGAGCAGCTGGAGCGCACCCACGAGACCCGTACCGCGGCCGGTATCAAGGCGGGCGAGGCGGTCCGTGCCCAGGCCGACCGGACGCTGCTGGCGTCCATCGGGAAGTCCTCCGATCGGCGCACCACGGCCGCCGACGCCGACGCCACCTACGCGGCGTGCAAACTGGTGGCCCGCGCGGCCGGCATCATCCTCGCCGAACCGATGGGGAGCGGCGCCGAGAGTGACCGCCTGGACCCGGTGGAACGTATCGCCGTCGCCTCCCGTGTCCGCACCCGGGCGGTACGGCTCGACGGGCGCTGGTGGCACGAGAACGTCGGCCCGCTGGTCGGTCACCGGGCCCTGTCGGGCGCGCCGGTGGCGCTGCTGTGGCGGCGCGGCGGGTATGTCGCCGTGCACCCGTCGTCGGGGCGCGAGACACCGATCGAGAAGGCGAACGCGGCGGAGTTCGCGCCGCGGGCCGTGATGTTCTACCGCCCCCTGCCCGACCAGCGCCTCAGTCCGCTCAGACTGCTGCGGTTCAGCATGCGCGGCATGAGCGGCGATCTTGTCAACCTGCTGATCGGTGGACTGGTGACCGTCGCGATCGGCGCGCTGGTGCCGATCGCCACCGGCAAGGTACTCGGCGAGTACGTGCCGAAGGCGCAGGAAGGGCTGATCGTCCAGGTCTGCCTCGCCCTCATGGTCACCGGTGTGGTGGCGGCCGCCTTCATGCTGCTGGAGAACCTGACCATCCTGCGCCTCGAGGGGCGGATCGAGGCGACCCTCCAGCCCGCGGTCTGGGACCGGCTGCTGAGACTGCCGACGAAGTTCTTCGCCGAGCGCTCCACGGGCGAGCTGGCGAGCGCCGCGATGGGGGTCAGTGCGATCCGGCGGCTCCTCGCCGGAGTCGGTCCCACGGTGGCCCAGTCGGTGACGGTCGGCGCGATGAACCTGGGGCTGCTGCTGTGGTACAGCGTGCCCATGGCCATGGCCGCCATCGGCATGCTCGTCGTCATAGCCGCCGTCTTCCTCGGGCTCGGGCTGTGGCAGGTGCGCTGGCAGCGGCGGCTGGTGCAGCTCAGCAACAAGCTGAACAACCAGGCGTTCCAGACCCTGCGCGGCCTGCCCAAGCTGCGGGTGGCGGCGGCCGAGAACTACGCCTACGCCGCCTGGGCGCGGGAGTTCGCGCGCAGCCGCGAACTGCAGCAGAAGGTGGGCCGGATCAAGAACCTCACCACGGTGCTGGGCGCGGTGTATCTGCCGCTGTGCTCCCTGCTGCTGTTCATGCTGCTGGCGGGGCCCGCGAAGGGTGCGTTGTCGGCCGCCGACTTCCTCACCTTCAACACCTCGATGACCATGCTGCTCACCTCGGTCACCCAGCTGACCGGCGCGTTCGTGTCGGCGGTGGCCGCGCTGCCGCTGTTCGAGGAGATCAGGCCGGTGCTGGACGCGACACCCGAGGTGCGCACGGCGAGCACCCGGCCGGGGGTCCTCTCCGGGGCGATCGAGGCGCGCAGGCTCTCCTTCCGGTACGCCGACGACGGTCCCCTGGTCCTCGACGACGTCTCCTTCGAGGTGAAACCGGGCGAGTTCGTGGCGATCGTTGGCCCGAGCGGCTGCGGCAAGTCGACGCTGCTGCGTCTGCTGATCGGCTTCGACAAGCCGGTGTCCGGCAGTGTGCTCTACGACGGTCAGGACCTCTCGGCGCTCGACCAGTCGGCGGTGCGCCGCCAGTGCGGGGTGGTGCTCCAGCACGCGCAGCCGATGAACGGGTCCATCCTGGACGTCATCTGCGGCACCGAGCCGTACACCCCCGAGGAGGCGATGGCGGCGGCCGAGATGGCGGGCCTCGCCGAGGACATCCAGCGGATGCCGATGGGGCTGCACACCATCGTCCAGGGCAGCGGCGCGATCTCGGGCGGCCAGCGGCAGCGGCTCATGATCGCTCAGGCGCTGATCCGCCGGCCGCGCATCCTGTTCTTCGACGAGGCGACGAGCGCGCTGGACAACGAGACGCAGCGCAAGGTCATCGAGTCCACCCGCGCCCTGAACGCCACCCGGATCGTCATCGCCCACCGCCTGTCCACGGTGCTGGACGCGGACCGTGTCATCGTGATGGAGGACGGCAGGATCGCCCAGCAGGGCCCGCCGGCCCTGCTCCTCGCCGACACGACCGGCCGGCTGCACGAGCTGGTGCGGCGGCAGATGGCGTGAGGGGTCAGGCGTCGGCGCCGGGGATGGGCGCGCCCGAGGGGACCCCGGCCTCCACGTAGGCCTCGTAGTACTCCTTCCAGGGCGCGGTGGGCCCGGAATGCGGCCTCTCGGAGCGCCCACCGCGGGACTTCGCGTCCAGGGCGGCCAGGCAGACCTCCCAGCCGGCGCCGTTGCGGGCGGCGGCGTTCCGCTCGCCCAGGACGTTGGTCAGGGTGAACCGGGTGCGTCCGTCGCCAGGTTCCTCCAGGTCGAAGCGGAGTTCGTCATCACCCCACGCGAAGGAGAGGTGCCGGGGCGCGTCGACGGCGAGGACGGTGCCGGTGGACTCGGGCATGTTCGGGTCCCCGCTGAATCGGACGGTCCCGCCGGGGCGCAGGTCGAACTCGGCGCGGGAGGGGAACCATGCGGCGAGTTCGTCCGGATCGGTGACGAACCGCCAGACACGGTCGATCGGGTGGTCGTGGACCCGGCTGAAGCGGACGGCGGGGCGGCCGTCGTCGAGGGTGAGGTAGGTACAGGTGAGGTCGGCGGCCATGGCGAATCAGTCCTTCCGGTTGTGGGCGCGCCGCAACGATCGCGGCGGCCGGCTCACCCTGTCACGGGAGGGCCGCCGTCGCCCCGCGGTCGCTACTCGCCCGCGTACGCCTTCTCCAGGGCGGCGATGTCGAGCTTGCCCATCGACAGCATCGCGCGCGTGGTGCGGGCCGCCTTCTCCTGGTCCGGGTCACCGACCATGTCGAGGAGCCCGTCGGGGATGACCTGCCAGGACACGCCGTACCTGTCCTTGAGCCAGCCGCAGGGGCCCGGCTGACCGCCGCCCTCGGTGAGCTTGGTCCAGTAGTAGTCGATCTCCTCCTGGTTCTCGCAGTAGATCTGGAAGGAGATCGCCTCGTTGAACCTGAACTGGGGTCCGCCGTTCAGCGCGACGAACTTGTGGCCGTTGGCCGTGAAGTCGACGGCGATCACGGAACCGGCGGGTCCGGGGCCGGCCTCGGTGTAGCGGCCGACCTGCCCGATGCTGGAGTTCTTGAAGATCGACACGTAGTAGTGCGCGGCGTCCTCGGCCTGGCCGTCGAACCAGAGACAGGTGGTGAATCCCTCGGTGGCCATGTGTACCTCCTGGAGTGCGGAAGCGGTCACCTGTGCAGACCGATCCTCGCCCCGGAACTCATCGGCCGGACCGCGGATTAATCCGTGTGGCGGTCTCTGTGCCCGTCACTGGCATCGCCGCATGACGTCCTCCCCCGACGAGAGCATCCGGCCCTTCCGTCTCGCGATCCCCCAGAGCGACCTCGACGATCTCCATGACCGGCTCGACCGCACCCGCTGGCCCGACGAGCTGCCCGGTGTGGGGTGGGCGTACGGAGTGCCCCGCGACCATCTGAAGGAGCTCGTGCGGTACTGGCGCCACGACTACGACTGGCGGGCCGCCGAGGCGCGGCTGAACGCGTGGACGCAGTTCACGACGGAGATCGGCGGAGCGTACGGAGAACCTCGTGCGCTGGACGGAGTACGACCGGGGCGGGCACTTCGCGGCCATGGAGGAGCCGGACCTGCTGGTGGAGGACGTACGGGCGTTCTTCCGGCAGCTGCGCGAGCAGGGCTGAGCCGTGGCCTCTGCCCGTGGCGAATCTGCGGCGGGCAGAGAAACCGCATCCGGGGATCTCCGGAGGTCAAGAGTGGAGTCGACGGCATCCACGCCATCGACAAGGAGACCCGATGACTCCACTCACCACGCTCTCACCGCGGGCGGAGGAGGGCGACACCCCGCCCAGCCGGTTCGACGACCACCTCGCCGCGCAGCTGCTCGCCCAGCGGATCGTCTTCCTCGGCACTCAGGTCGACGAGGTGTCGGCCAACCGGGTGTGCGCGCAGCTGCTCCTGCTGTCGGCGGAGGATCCGCGTACCGACATCAGCCTGTACATCAACAGCCCCGGCGGATCGGTCACCGCGGGGCTCGCGATCTACGACACGATGCGGCTCATCCCGAACGACGTCTCGACGCTGGTGATGGGGTTCGCGGCGAGCATGGGGCAGTTCCTGCTCACCGTGGGGACGCGGGGGAAGCGGTTCGCGCTGCCGAACGCACGGATCATGATGCACCAGCCGTCGGCGGGCATCGGCGGCACCGCCGCGGACATCGAGATCCAGGCGGAGAACCTTCAGTTCACCAAGGAGGCCATCGAGCGGATCACCGCCGAGCACACCGGGCAGAGCGAGGAGACGATCGCTCGGGACGGCGACCGGGACCGCTGGTTCACGGCCGAGCAGGCCAGGGAGTACGGGATGGTGGACCGGGTGGTGGAGTCGCTCGCCGACGTCCGCCCGGCCGCGTCGCGCCGGCGGATGGGGTTGTGACATGGGGTCGTACACGGTTCCGTACGTCATCGAGCGGACCGCGCAGGGTGAGCGGTCCTACGACGTCTTCAGCCGGCTGCTCAACGAGCGGATCATCTTCCTCGGCACCGAGATCGACGACGGGGTCGCCAATGTGGTCATCGCGCAACTGCTGCACCTGGAGTCGTCGAATCCCGAGCACGAGATCTCGATCTACCTCAACTCGCCCGGAGGATCGTTCACTTCCCTGATGGCGATCTACGACACGATGACGTTCGTGCAATCCCCGATCTCCACCTTCTGCGTCGGCCAGGCGGCCTCCACGGCGGCGGTGCTGCTGGCGGGCGGAGATCCCGGGCGGCGGTTCGTGCTCCAGCACGCGCGGGTGCTGCTCGGCCAGCCGGCCAGCGGCGGACGGCAGGGCACGGTCTCCGACCTCAGCCTCGCGGCCAAGGAAATGGTCCGCATTCGCTCCCAGGTGGAGCAGGTCCTGTCCCGTCACACCCACCACGACGTGGCGACGCTGCGCGCGGACATGGACCGGGACAAGGTGTTCACCGCCGAGGAGGCCGTCGCCTACGGACTCGCCGACGAGGTGCTGAGCCGACGGCTCGCGTTCGTCTGAGGCCGGAGCGACCGGGGCCGGAGGCCGGCCCGACGGCCGGTGCGGCAGGGCGCGCCCCCGCCGTGCCGGCCCTCGGTTCGGTCAGGCGGCGAGGCAGAGGCCGTCGTACTGCGCCGTCGGCGACCTGCGGCCTCGGCCCACCCGGCTCCGGGCGTACCGGGCCAGCTCGTCCTGGGCGAGCGAGAGCAGGTCGGCGAGGCCGAGTCCCAAGGCCTGGGCGGCGGCCGCGAGAACCTCGGAGGAGGCCTCCTTGCGGCCGCGTTCCAGTTCTGACAGGTACGGCATCGAGATCCGGGCCGCCTCCGCGACGTCCTTCAACGTGCGCTCCTGGGCGAGCCGCTCGCGCCGCAGCACATCACCGACGAGGTCGCGCCACAAGGGCTCCTTGGGCGCGGGTGGCTGCGGGGCCCCCGTCGGTCGCTGGGTGGTGCGGGTCGCCCCACCGGAGCCGGGCGGCGCGGTCTGCGGGCGCAGGGGGATGACGCGGGCTTCGTTCGGCGCATGAGTGTTCACCCCTTCAGCCTAGGGATCCGGGGCGCCACGGGAAGGGAGCGGCTTTCTGCCCTCGGTGAAGCCGTGCGGCCGGGCTGGTGGCGGCAGTTGACGGGTGCCGCGGCCCGGCCATCGACCGATGTGGCCGTCAATGCGCCCGCGAGGAAATCGATGCACTCGCGGAGGAAGTGGCGCGGCCGTGCGAGGCGCCGTGGGGCTGCCTAGTGCTGTGGCCGGAAAGGTCTGCCGGAAAGCTCGCGGCGTCCGGTGCGGTGCATCGCAAGCCGGAGCGTCGCCCGCGTACCGGATGTACTCGGGCGATGCGACAACGCGGCGAGGTGCCGTGCCGGACGGCTTTACGGAGCCACTTTGGCGCGAGCCTCGAAGATCATGGCCTCAGCCGCGAGCCGGTGAACCTTTCCGGCCACAGCACTAGCGTGGCTGTGTGAGCGTCACGAGCCCGCCCGGTCGGGCCGCCGCCCGCACCGGCGGCCCGGCACTCGCACCGCACGGCTGGGTGCGGGCCGGCGTCACCGTGCTGGCCGGGCTGATCGTCATGGGCGCGCTCGCCGCGCTCGGGCTGTGGGCGGCCGGCGGCAACGACATCCCGGAGGGCGGGTTCCCCCGCGTGGTCGCGGCCGTGGTCGTCGTCGCGGCCGGCGGCAGTGTGAGGCTGGCGGGCGACGCCGGCGTGCTGGCCGGCACACGCGGGGGGCTGACGGTGATGCCGCTGTCGGTGACGCTGGCCGGGGGGCTGGTGCTCGCCACGGGATTCCTGCGCCCGCTGCGGCAGCGGGCCGTCGTCGGCGGGCGTGAACTGGCGGGCTGGGCCGGGCGGATCGCCGTGCTGTGGCTGGTGGCGCTCGTCGGCCTCGCCCTGGTGGCCCGCCAGACCTTCGCGGTCCCGCTCGGCACCGGAACGATCGGCGACATCGGCAGCCTGTTCGGGATCTCCCCGAGGATCGGCTTCGCCACGGACTTGTGGCCGACCCTGTTGTTCGGTCTGCTCTGGCTGGCGGGCGTGCTCGTCCTCGCCCTACTGGTGTCACGAGGTGCGCCGCTGCCGGTCCGGCTGCTGCCCTTGCAGGAGTCGGTGCGGCCGGCCGCCTACGCCATGGTGGCCCTGCTGCTCGCCTGCGTCGCCCTGGGCGCCGTCGTCGCGCTGGTGGTGGCGGCGACCCGGGGGCACCCCGCCGAGACGTTCGCGCTGATCGTGCTGGGCCTGCCCAATCTGGTGTGGCCGGTGCTCACCCTCGGCATGGGCGCCACCTGGCACGGCCGGGTGGACGGGCCGTTCGGGCTGCCCGTGCCGCATCTGCTCGACGAGGTGCTGCGGACTCCGGCCCTCTCGACGCTGAACCTTCGTACGCTCGCACGGTACGACGGTCGGGTGTGGTGGCTCGTGGCCGTGGACGCCGTGCTGCTGATCGCCGCCGGGTTCGTGCTGGCGGCTCGCTCACCGGCGTGGATGCGGCCATGGCGGCACGCCGTGCACATGGCGGTCGCACTGATGGCGGCGGTTCTCGCCGTCTGCCTGCTGTGCCGGGTCTCGGCGCACTACGGCCTGTCGCTCATCGGGGTCGGCGACCTCGGCGGCGGGCTGTCCGGCGTGCTGTTCCTGAGACCCGGGCCGGGGACGGCGCTGGGCCTCGCCATGGTGTGGGGACTTGCGACCGGGTTCGCGGGCGGGCTGCTCGCCCAGCGGGTGCGCCGACGGGGCGAGGTTCCGTGACACCGGGCCCCGGCCCTCGGTCAGGCCACCGGGGTGGACAGCGCGGGCACGAACCGTTGCATCCGCAGCGCGTCCACGGACTCGGCGAGCAGTTCGTACTCGGTGGTGTCGTCACTGACGGCGACCCGGACCAGCCGTCCGGCCGCCAGCTCCTCGGCCACCCTCTCCTGCTGCCCGACGTCCTTGCACCAGGCGCGCAGGACGGCCGGCACGTCCGGGACCGTGTCGGCGACGGGGGCGATGGAGTTCGGCGGGAAGAGCGGGCTGTCGGGGTCCGGGTCGAGCCGTTCGGCGATCCAGGAGGCACGGTCGCGCATCCACCACAGGGCGAGGGCCAGGGTCGGGGCGCGGTAGGTGCCGAGGGGGACGCCGACCCGTTGCCCTCCGCAGATGCCGTATGCCGTGACATGGCACAGGAACTCGTCGTGCACGATCGCCCCCCGTGCGGTAGCGCTTTCTATCGTGACCCGGTTCGTCCGCTCCTTCGAGTATCGACACTCCTGACACTCTGTCACCATGTGATTTCAGCCAGTCTCCTGGCATATTCACCGTTGCTTTCTGGCCGAAACGAGCCGTCTTCGCCCGGCGTGCTCCGCTTACCCGGGAGGTAATCGACGCCCCCAGGCGTGTCCGGGCATGGTTGCGGTGTCGGACCCCGGCAGGCACCACACCCCGGGGTCCGGCTTCCGACCAGCGCATATGACCTCACCGGAGGCTGATCGCCATGTCCGCAGAGACCAACCGCTACGAGTCCGCCGTCGCCCGCTACTTCGAGGCGTGGAACACCCGGGACGCCCAGGCGCTGGCGAAGGCCATCGCCGCCGCCTGGACCGCGGACGGAACCTACACCGACCCCCTGGCCGACGTCAGCGGCCACGAGCAGATCGCGGCCGTGATCACGGGAGCGCACGCGCAGTTCCCGGGGTTCTCCTTCCGGCTCATGGGCGCGGTCGACGGGCACCACGACCTCGCCCGGTTCTCCTGGGAGTTGGTGAGCGACGCGGACGGATCGGCACCGGTCGCCGGCTCCGACGTGATCACCCTCGACGACGAGGGGCGCATCCGCACCGTGCACGGGTTCCTGGACCGCGTGCCCGCAGGCGCGGCCTAGGAGGGCCTAGGAGATGGGTCCGGGCCAGCTCGGAGGCTCCTCCTCGGTGTCCTCCTTGCCGGCGCCCGCCGCTCCCTGTGACGGTGGCGTCTCCTTCGCCCTGAGGCTCAGGCTCAGTTCACCGTCCGCGACGTCGACCACGACCGTGTCGCCCGCGTTGAGCGTGCCGTCGAGCAGCATGTTCGACAGCCGGTTGTCGAGTTCCGTCTGGATGGTGCGGCGCAGCGGCCGGGCCCCGTACTCCGGCTGGTAGCCGCGGTTCGCCAGCCACTCCTTGGCCGTCTCGGTGACCTCCAGGCCGATCTGCTGGGCGTGCAGCCGGCGTCGGCTGCCCTCCAGGAGCAGGTCGACGATCCGCACCAGGTCCCGGCGGCCCAGGGCGTGGAAGACGATGACCTCGTCGATCCGGTTGAGGAACTCCGGACGGAAGTGCGCGTGGAGTTCCGCCGTCAGGTCGTCCCTGATCTCGTCGATGTCGCCGTGGTGGTCGAGGATGTGCTTGGAGGCGATGTTGCTGGTCATGATGACGACGGTGTTACGGAAGTCGACCGTGCGCCCCTGCGCGTCGGTGAGCCGTCCGTCGTCCAGGACCTGCAGCAGCAGGTTGAACACGTCGCGGTGGGCCTTCTCCACCTCGTCGAACAGCACGACGCTGTACGGCTTGCGGCGCACCGCCTCGGTCAGTTGGCCGGCCTCCTCGTAGCCGACGTAGCCGGGCGGGGAGCCGATGAGCCGGGAGACGGTGTGCTTCTCCTGGAACTCGCTCATGTCGAAGCGGATCATGCGGTCCGGGTCGCCGAAGAGCAGTTCCGCGAGCGCCTTGGCGAGTTCCGTCTTGCCGACGCCGGTGGGGCCGAGGAAGAGGAAGCTGCCGGTGGGCCGGTTCGGGTCGCCCATGCCGGCCCGGCCGCGGCGCACGGCCTGGGCCACGGCGGTGACCGCGTCGTCCTGGCCGACGACCCGCTCGTGCAGGACCTCCTCCAGCTTCATCAGCCGGTCGCGTTCGGTCTCGGTGAGCTGGGAGACCGGAATACCGGTGCGGGCGGAGAGGACTTCGGCGATGTCGTCGGGGGTGACGCTGGGCGTGGGTGCTCCACCCTCGCCGACCGAGGCCAGTCGGCCCTCCAAATTCGTTATCTCACCCTTGAGTTGGCTCGCGCGCTCGAAGTCCTCGGTGCTGACGGCCTCGTCCTTCTCCCGGCGCAGCCGGGTGAGCCGGTCCTCGAGGTCCGCGGCCTCCGCGGAGTCCCCCACACTGCGCAGACCCACCCGGGCTCCGGCCTGGTCCATGAGGTCGATGGCCTTGTCGGGCAGGAAGCGGTCGCTGATGTAGCGGTCGGAGAGGGCGGCCGCGGCGTCCAGCGCCTCGTCGGTGTAGCGCACCTGGTGATGCGCCTCGTAGGCGTCGCGCAGTCCGCGCAGGATCTCGACCGTCTCCTCGACGGTGGGTTCGGGCACCATGACGGGCTGGAAGCGGCGCTCCAGCGCGGCGTCCTTCTCGATGCGCTTGCGGTACTCGTCGATGGTGGTGGCGCCGACCACGCTGAGGTCGCCGCGGGCGAGGGCGGGCTTGAGAATGTTTCCCGCGTCCATGGAGCCCTCGCCGGTACCGCCGGCGCCGACGACCGTGTGCAGTTCGTCGATGAAGAGAACGACGCTCTTGTCGGCCCCGGTGACCTCGTCGATGACCTTCTTCAGCCGCTCCTCGAACTGGCCCCGGTACTGGGACCCGGCGACGAGTCCGGCGAGGTCGAGGGCGACCACCCGGCGGTCCTTCAGCGCCTTGGGGACCTCCCCGGCGACGATGCGCTGGGCCAGCCCTTCGACGATCGCGGTCTTGCCGACGCCCGGGTCGCCGATCAGCACCGGGTTGTTCTTCGTGCGGCGGGAGAGGACCTCGATGGTCTGCTCGATCTCGGCCGCCCGGCCGACCACCGGGTCTAGGCGTCCGGCGCGCGCCTCGTCGGTCAGGTCGCGCCCGTACTCGTCGAGCGTCGGTGTGTCGGGATGCCCGCCCGTCTCCCGTCCCTGCCGGGGCGAGCCGCCGAGCGCGCCCGGGGTGGCTCCCTCGGCCCTCAGGGTCCGGGCCAGCGGGGAGCGCGGATCGTCCAGGAGCGCGGCGAGGATGTGCTCCGGGCCGATGTAGGAGGCGCCGGCCGCCTGGGAGCGGGCGTGTGCTGCGAGCAGGGCGCGTTTGGCCGCCGGGGTCAGCGCGGGCTCACCGGTACCGGTCCCGGAGGGCAGGGAGTCCCGCAGGTCGTCGGCGAGCTTGCCGGGATCCGCGCCCGCCTGCTCCAGCACCTGGCGTGCGGCCGGCACCTGGGTCGCGGCCCACAGCAGGTGGACGGTGTCGAGATCGGACCCGTCCTCGGCCGCCCGGGTGCCGGCGGTGGCGAGCATCTCCTGCGCGGAGTCGCTGAGGAGTCGTCCGATGGGGACGCGTTGGACGGCCGGCGGTGAGGTCGCCGGACTCATGCCGAAGAAGCGGTTGAAGAGTTCGGAGAACGGGTCGCCTGACCCGAAGGGTGAGATCGTCACGATGACCACCCGTCCGCGGCCGACACGGCCGCGTCGCCCGCCGTAGTCGAATGCCCGTACCTGCCCAGTCTTGAACACGTGGAACGGCCCCTCAACCGCAGGGCTGCCGCGGCACCGGGGGCGATTGGGGAACGGGCTGTGGGGGTACTCGGCGCCGACGCTCGGCGGGCGATGAGACCGAGGGGCGGTGCCCGGCGACAGCGGGACGTCTGCCGCCGGGCACCGCAGGGTCACCTCACCGCTGGACGATCGCGTCGATCCGTGCCAGCTCCTCCGCGTCGAAGTCCAGGTTGCCGATCGCCGCGACACTGTCCTCCAACTGCTGCGGGCTGCTCGCGCCGACCAGTGCGGACGTGACCCGGCCGCCGCGCAGCACCCAGGCCAGGGCCATCTGGGCCAGGGACTGGCCGCGGGACTTGGCGATGTCGTCGAGGGCGCGCAGCCTGCCCACCAGCTCCTCGGTGACCGCGTCGGAGCCGAGGAACGGGCTGTCGCTCGCCGCGCGCGAGTCCTCCGGGATGCCGTCGAGGTAGCGGGCGGTGAGCAGGCCCTGCTCCAGCGGCGAGTAGGCGATGGAACCGACCTGGAGTTCGTCCAGGGTGTCCAGCAGCCCGTCCTCGGGACGGCGGTCCAGCATCGAGTAGCGCGGCTGGTGGATCAGCAGCGGAGTGCCCAGCTCGCCGAGGATGCGGGCGGCCTCACGGGTCTGCTCCGGGGAGTAGTTCGAGACGCCGACGTAGAGCGCCTTGCCCTGCTGGACCGCCGAGTGCAGGGCGCCCATCGTCTCCTCCAGCGGAGTGTCGGGGTCCGGGCGGTGCGAGTAGAAGATGTCGACGTAGTCCAGGCCCATCCGCTTCAGACTCTGGTCGAGCGACGACAGCAGGTACTTGCGCGAGCCCCACTCGCCGTACGGCCCGGGCCACATCAGATACCCGGCCTTGGTGGAGATGACCAGCTCGTCGCGGTACGGCGCGAAGTCCGCCTTCAGCGCCTCGCCGAGGGCGGACTCGGCGGCGCCGGGCGGCGGCCCGTAGTTGTTGGCCAGGTCGAAGTGCGTGACACCGAGGTCGAAGGCGCGGCGCAGGATGGCGCGTTGGGTGGCCACCGGGCGGTCCGGGCCGAAGTTGTGCCACAGGCCGAGCGACAGCGCGGGCAGCTGCAGGCCGCTGCGTCCGGTGCGGCGGTAGGGCATGGCCTCGTAGCGGTCGGAATGGGCGGTGTACAACGCGACTCCAGAGGGGTTGGCGCACGGGTGAGCGGTTCCGGGGAACCGCTCACCACTCTCGCCCTGCCTGCGGGCAGTGGTCCAACAGAAGAATCCGATGGAATTCAGCGGATACGCTTCTCAATCATGGAACTGCGCCACCTCCAGCACTTCGTCGCGGTCGCCGAGGACCAGCACTTCACCCGGGCGGCGGAACGCCTCATGGTGTCCCAGTCGGGCCTGTCGGCGTCGATCCGGGCGCTGGAGCGGGAACTGCGGGCCCCGCTGTTCGTGCGCACCACCCGCCGGGTGACCCTGACGGAGGCCGGGCGCGCCCTGCTCGGCGAGGCGGAGCGGATCCTGGCACAGGTCCGGGCTGCGCACGAGGCGGTGGCCGCGGTGCAGGGCGTCCTGCGCGGCACGCTGGCGCTCGGCACCGAGCAGTGCATCCCGGGAGTGCATGTGGCCGGGCTGCTCGCGGCGTTCCGGCGGCGTCACCCGGATGTGGAGATCCGGCTGCGGCAGGCGGGTTCGGGCGCGCTGGCCGAGGAGGTCGCCGCCGGACGGCTGGACCTGGCCTTCGCCTACCGCACGCAGGCGGACACCGACCAGCTGCGGTCCGTGTCGCTGACCAGCGAGTCGATGACGGTGCTGTGTCATCCGGACCACCGCCTGGCGTCGCGCGGAGCGGTGCTCACGCCGGAGGACCTGCGCGGGGAGGTCTTCGTGGACTTCCACCCGGACTGGGGGCCGCGCCGCACCACCGACGCGGCGTTCTCCGCGGCGGGTGTGCGGCGCACGGTGGCGCTGGAGGTCAACGACGTGCACAGCCTCCTCGACCTGGTCGACGAGAACCTGGGCATCGCGGTCGTACCCCGGCACTTCCGGCACAAGCGTCCGTCGCTGAGCGCGCTCCCCCTCAAGACCGCGGCCGGGCCGGAGTACGAGACCGTCGCCCTGCTGCCACCCGAGCGGGCCACCGGGCCGGCGGCCCGGGCGCTGATCACCCTGCTCGACGTCGAGGGCCCGGCGTCACCACCGCCGTGACGGGGACGCGGGCCCGGCTCCGGACGCATGACGGGCGGTGATGCGCGATGGTGGAGCCATGCATGCCAAGGACATCCTCATCGACGGTTACGGCCGCATCCAGGAAGAAGTCCACGCCGCCGTCGACGGCCTGGGTCCGGACGACCTCAACGCCCGGCCCGCCGCCGACACCAACTCCGTCGCCTGGCTCGTCTGGCATCTGACCCGCGTCCAGGACGACCATGTCGCCGATGCCTTCGGCCTCGACCAGGTGTGGCTGTCACAGGGCTGGGAGAAGCGTTTCGGCCTCGATCTGCCGCGCCACGACACCGGGTACGGGCACAGCCCCGCGAAGGTCGCCAAGGTCCGGGTCGACACCGGTGACCTGCTGACCGGGTACTACGACGCCGTACACGAGCAGACCCTTCAGGCCCTGCGGGGGCTGGCCGCCAAGGACCTCGAGCGCGTCGTGGACGAACGCTGGGATCCCCCGGTCAGTCTCGGGGTACGGCTGGTGAGCGTCCTGTCCGACGATCTGCAGCACGCCGGACAGGCCGCCTACGTACGGGGACTGCTTCAGAGCGCGGCCTCGTAACCGGGCAGGACCACGTCCCGGATGAGGGCGCTGCGCTCGTCGAACGGGATGAACGCGCTCTTGACCGCGTTCACCGTGACGGTGCGCAGGTCCTCGAGGGTCCAGCCCGCCTCCTCGACCAGCAGGGACATCTCCCGGGTCATCGTCGTGCCGGAGACCAGACGGTTGTCGGTGTTGAGGGTGACCCGGAAACCGAGGTCCTTCAGGGCGGTGATGGGGTGCTCGGCGATCGAGGTGGCGGCGCCGGTCTGAAGGTTGGAGGTCGGGCACATCTCCAGGGCGACCCGGCGGTCGCGCACCCAGCCGGCCAGGCGGCCGAGCTTTCCGTCCACGATGTCCTCGGTGATGCGGACGCCGTGGCCGATGCGCTGGGCGCCGCAGACCTGCAGGGCCTGGTGGATGCTGGGCAGGCCGTGCGCCTCGCCCGCGTGGATGGTGAAGGGGACGCTCTCGCGGCGCAGGTGCTCGAAGGCGGCCAGGTGGTCGGCGGGCGGGAAGCCGTCCTCGGCGCCTGCGATGTCGAAGCCGATGACACCGGCGTCCCGGTAGGCGACGGCCAGGTCGGCGATCTCACGGGTCCGGTCGAACATGCGCATGCCGCACAGCAGCGTGCCGACGCGCACCGGGGTACCGGCGGCCGCCGCCTTCGCCATGCCGGCCGCGAGCCCCTCCTGGACGGTCTCGACGACCTCGTTCAGGGTCAGCCCGCCCCTGACCATCAGCTCGGGGGCGTAGCGCACCTCGCCGTAGACGACGCCGTCCCCGGCGAGGTCGAGGACGTACTCCTCGGCCGTGCGCAGCAGGCCCTCGCGGTTCTGCATCACGGCGAGGGTGTGCTCGAAGGTGGCTATGTAGCGCACCAGGTCGCCGGAGTTGGCGGCGTCGTAGTACCAGGCGGCGAGCTCGCCGGGGTCGGTGGTGGGCAGGGTGTGGCCGACCTCCCGCGCGAGCTCGACGACGGTCGCGGGACGCAGGCCGCCGTCGAGGTGGTCGTGCAGGACGGCCTTGGGCAGGCGGCGGAGGGTGTCGGTGTCGATGCGCGGGGCGGTCATGTGCGGTGGTTCCTCGACGGGTTGTTCTTCAGCGGATTGGCCAGGGGGACTACTCGGCGGGCTGGAGCAGGTCCCAGCGGTTGCCGTACAGGTCCTGGAAGACGGCGACCGTGCCGTACGGCTCGTGCCGCGGCTCCTCCAGGAAGGTGACGCCGGCGGCGGTCATCCGGGCGTGGTCGCGGGCGAAGTCGTCGGTGTGCAGGAAGAAGCCCACGCGCCCGCCGGTCTGGTCACCGACCCGGCCGCGCTGTGCCTCGTCCTTGGCCCGGGCGAGCAGCAGCCCCGTGCCGTGGCCGTCGGCTCCGGGCTCGACCACGACCCATCGGGACCCGTCGCCCCGTGGCTCGTCGGCCACGAGCCGGAACCCCAGGGCGTCGGTGTAGAAGCGGATCGCGGTGTCGTAGTCGTCGACGACGAGGGTGACCAGGGCGATGCGTCTCATGGGGCCTTCCGGGTGCGGCGTGCGGCGCGGGAGCACAGGGCGTTATACGTAACACGTAGGGTACGGCATACCGTCGAGCGCGCCGGTGTGGGCTGCGCCACCCCAGGTGCCACTCAGTGGCGGTGCGGTTTCAGTGCGCCGCTTCGCCCTGGGCGACCTCGACCTCGTGGTGGAAGCCCATGACGCCGGTCGCCGAGGCACAGGCGGACACGGCGGCGCAGGCGACGAGGAGTGCGGCGAACCAGCGGGCGGCCCGGTGCGGGGTGCGCGGGGCGGCCAGGAGGGCGGCGACCCGTTGGGGCACGGGCCCGGCGGTCGCGGCGGGCGCGAAGGCAGGCCGTTCGTCGGGGGCGGTACGAGTGGCGAGGGCGGCGCGGCCGATGGCCCGGGCGGTCAGCC
This sequence comes from Streptomyces sp. NPDC107546, assembly GCF_055639175.1. Classification (NCBI taxonomy): domain Bacteria; kingdom Bacillati; phylum Actinomycetota; class Actinomycetes; order Kitasatosporales; family Streptomycetaceae; genus Streptomyces; species Streptomyces sp. NPDC107546. Next base: position 39,074 of record NZ_JBVKBA010000041.1, read on the forward strand.
GCCGGTCGCCGACGACCACGGCGGCGGCCTCGTCGGCGGCGCGCTCGACCGCGAGTCGGATGACCGGCGCCACGGACCGCAGCCCGGGGTGACAGAGCGCGGCCAGTTCGGCGACCGCGAGGAAGTAGTGGTGCCCGGCCGCGTTGTGGGCCCGCTCATGGGCGAAGAGCGCCTCGCGCTCGCCGGGGCTCAGGCTGCGCAGCATCCCGGTGGTGACGACGATCCGGTGCGGCCGCCCGGGCAGCGCGTACGCGTCCGGGCGCGGGGAGTCGATCACGCACAGGTCGCCCGCGGTGGTGCGGCGGTCCGCCTCACTGGTGGCGGCGCGGAACGCCCGGGCCTGCCGCAGCACGGTACGGCACAGGGTCCACAGGCACACGGCGAGCCCACCGACCGAGAACGCCGCCGCCGGCACGACGAACAGGTCCGATCCGGCGCGCAGCGGGCGAACCAGATCACCGAGCGCGGCGAAGAGCGGCAGTTGCAGCAGCCCGGTGAGCACAAAGGCGCCCAGCGCGGTCAGGGAGCAGCACGCGAGGACGACCGTGCAGCAGGTCACCACCCACAGCGCGGCCTGGGGCGCGAGCCGTTCCAGGGCGCGCCGCGCCAGCGGGGGCATCACGAACGGCAGTGCGAGCGGCAGGAGCAGCAGCAGGAAGGTCACTGCTCACCGGATTCCAGCAGGTCCCGCAGGACGCGCTCGTCGTCTTCGCTGAGCTGGGCGACGAAGCGGGCCAGCACGGTGTGCCGGTCGCTGTCCCGGTCCAGTTCGGTGTGCATGCGCCGGGCGGTGAGCCCGTGGGCGTCCTGGACGGGGAAGTAGGCGTAGCCGCGGCCCTGGCGGCGGCGGTCGACGATGCCCTTCTCGTGCAGCCGGGACAGGATCGTCGTGACCGTCGTACGAGCGAGTCCGGCGCCGAGGCTCTGCTGCACCTGGCCCGGGGTCCGGGGGGCGTCCGCGGCCCACAGGGCGGCCATGACGCTCGCTTCCAGCTCGCCCGCCGGGCGGCGCTCGTCCTTCGCTTCGGCCATGGAACCTTCCTCACCCCGTTTTTCGTCTACATTCCTGTAGACCGTCTACAGGAGTGTAGTCTTCGCGGGTCCGGCCGGGCCGGATCCGCACGTCCATTATGAAAGGGGCTCACTCCCATGGGCGCCGTACCGCGTACCCCGCCGCCGCACCCGGCCCCCGCACCCGGGCCGCGGTCGTGAGGCGGGCGGACACGGCCGACCTCGCCGGTTCCGCGGCGCTCGGCGCCCTGGTGGCGTTCGTGCTGCTGACGCTGACCGTGACGGGGCGCGGCGGCGCCCCACTGTTCGGCGACGCGGAGCTGCTGCACTGGTCGCTCGCCCACCGTCCGCCCGTCGCGGTCGCCGTGGCGCGCGCGGTGACGTACACGGGAACCGGATTCGCTCCTTACCTCCTGGCCGCCGTGGCAGGTGTCGTGATGGGCCGCACGGCGCGCCGCGGCGTTCTCGCCGCCGCCTGTGTCGTCTGTCTGGCCGCGGGCCAGACCGTGCGGTACGGGGTGATGTCACTGGCCGCTCGTCCGCGCCCGGAGCGCATGGACTGGGTCACGCACGCCTCGGGCTGGTCGTTCCCCTCGGGCCACACGACGACGGCCGCGCTCACCGCCGGGCTGCTGGCGCTCGCGATCCTCGTCCGTGTCCCGCGCGGCAGAGCAGGCTTCGTGGCCGTCGTGCTCACCTGGGGTGCCTCGGTCGGCCTGACCCGTGTGTATCTGGGGGTGCACTGGTTCTCCGACGTCCTGGGTGGCTGGCTGCTCGCCCTGTGCTGGCTGAGCCTGTGCACGTACGCCGCCGCCCGGCTGGCTCCGCGGACCTTCGCCGACGCCACGGAGCCGGTGCCGTCCTCGGCGTCCTGAGACGGTGGACCGCGACGGCACTCCACCGCCGGCCGCTCCTGCCGCCGGCGCGGTGCCCCGGCGGCATGGCCGGGGCGGGGTGTGCGCCGATCAGTTGGGGGACGACAGGTCGATCCAGATCCTCCGGATCTTGCGGCCCGAAGTCTCCACGTACACCGTGCGCTTGTCGGCTGCGCCGCACTTGCCGGCGATCTCGACGAACTCCTTGAGGTCTGCGATGGTCAGGTCCCGGTTCTTCCCGTCGAAAGAGTGCTGATGCTCTGACATGAGCACAGGATGCGGTGCCGTCGCCCACTTGTCACCAGGGCCCCGCTCCCGCTCGACGAACGGCAACGGTCCGGCCCCGACGTTCACTCTCCCGCTCGGTGCAGCGCGTCGAGACGGGCCATCTCCTCAGCGGTCAGGCGCAGCGCGCCCGCCGCCACGTTCTCCACCAGGTGGTCGGGGTTGCCCGTGCCCGGGATGGCCAGGACGTGCGGACCCTGCTGGAGCGTCCACGCCAGGCGGACCTGGGCGGGTGTGGCGCCGTGGGCCCGCGCGACCGCGTCGACCTCGTCCACCTGGTCACCGGACGGGCCACGCTCGGCGCCCTTGCCCGCGATGGCGAAGAACGGGACGAAGGCGATGCCCTGTTCGCCGCAGATCCGCAGCAGTTCGTCCGTGTCCGGATCGAACTCGTGCAGCCCGTACTTGTTCTGAACGCTGACCACCGGTGCGATCGCCCGCGCCTCCGCCAGGTGGCGGGGTTCGACGCCGGAGATGCCCAGATGGCGGATCAGGCCCGCCTCACGCAGCTCGGCGAGAGCCCCGAAGTGCTCGGCGATCGAGTCCCACCGCTGCTGCGACCTGCGCAGGTAGACCATGTCCAGGTGGTCGCGGCCGAGCTGGCGCAGGTTCTCCTCGACATGGCTGCGCAGTTGGTCCGGGCGGGCCCATGTGCCCCATTCCCCCGAGTAGTCGCGGAACGGGCCGACCTTCGTGGCGATGACCAGGTCGTCCGCATACGGCGCCAGCGCGCTGTTGATGATCTCGTTCGCGGAGCGCAGCGACGAGAAATAGAAGGCGGCCGTGTCGATGTGGTTGACACCGAGTTCGATCGCCTTGCGCAGCACGGCGATCGACTGCTCGCGGTCGCTCGGTGTCCCGAGGTGGAAGGCGGCGCTGCCCGTCAGGCGCATCGCGCCGAAGCCGATGCGGTGGACGGGCAGGTCGCCGAGTTTCCAGGTGCCCGCGACATCCGCGGTGATGGTCTGTGAGGTCATGGGGGGATCATGCACATACCCTCGGGCTCCGGCGCACGCCCTTCAGGGATACGTGTACGTGTTCAGGGTGCTGACGGCGGAGGCCGGGTCGCCGAGGTCGTAGCGGTCCACGGCCAGGTAGTTGGGCTTCTTGCGGGCCGCCGGCTGGCAGAACCGCTGGGCGCGGTCGGTGAGTTTGGTGTTGTCCGTGCGCGCCGTGGATGTGATCGTCGCGTCACGGAAGTGGTTCATGACGAACAGCGGGCGGAAGCCGGATTCGGTGCGGGTCAGCGGAATGTTCGTGTTCGCGTCGTACCAGCGGCTGTAGCAGGACCAGTCGGAGGAGCCGATGCCCGAGCCCATGGACCAGTAGTTCTCGACGGTCCAGTCCTTCTGGTACATCACGCCGAAGCTGTCACGGCTCAGCCCGGCTGCCTCGTCGGTGGAGCGGCTGTGGTCGGTGAAGATCAGCAGTCGGTGGTCGGCGGCGATCAGATCGGCCATCTTCGGCCAGCCGTTCTGCTTCACTCCGGTCCGGTCGGGCCGGTAGAGCACGTCGGACAGGCCGCTCACCCGCGCCAGTTCACCGCGCAGGACGCCCGGGTCGACGTAGTCCTCGAGGAAGACGGTGATGACCTGATCGGGGTGGGCCTTGAGGAAGTCCACGATCCGCTGGACGTCCACCCACAGGGCGACCGGACTGCTGACCAGGGTGCAGCTGTTGTGGCACAGGATCGCGCCGTCGGGGGTCTGGTGGATGTCCAGCATGAAGCCGCGGACGCCGTCGGCGAGTTGCTGGTTGATCCCGCGCGCCTGGTTGGGTACGAGGTTGACGAAGGGCGGGGCGAAGCCGCCGTCGACGCCGTTGGCGTAGGCGTTGTGCGCGGTGAGGAAGGTGACCTGGTCGAGGGTGCGCTGGTCGGCGGACGGCATCGGGCTGGTGGGTGAGGTGACCGGGGTGAGGTACCAGGAGGCGAGGTCGCTCGCGGAGCCGATGGCGAGCTGGGCGGGGTAGTTGGCACCGGAGGCCTTGGCGGCCACGGTCAGATAGCGGTCGGTTCCGGGTGCCTTGAGTGTGTACTGATCGCCTCCGGCCTGTGTGATCTCCCAGGCCGCGTCGGCGCTCGCGCAGGCGACGGTGCGGGCCTGGTCGCCCGACCGGCCGAGGCAGCTTCCCGCGGTGTCGGCGCCTTCCAGGACGTACGAGGACCCGCTCGCTCTGAGGTTCCACTGCTGGTGGTCCTCGTTGCCCTTGGGGTTGTGCTGTTCGACGGCTCCCCCGTGGTCGGCCGCGTTGAGCCCGGTCGTGACGCTCTGGACGTAGTAGGCGCCGGTGGCGGGAAGCGCGGCGGCCGCGTGGGACGGAGAGACCACGGTCGCGGCGGCCAGCACGGTGGCCGCCGCGAGCAGCGCGTGGGGGGTTCGCATGAGGTGACCCTTCGGTCGAGGTCGGGTGGTCAGGCGGTCAGATAGTCAGGTGCATGACACCACGACAGGTGGCCCGACGTCAGGAGGGGAGACGTCCACCCGGTGAAATCCGAGGACCTGTGCCGCGTGACTCGGCGGCGCCGGCGGGCGTCCTACGCGAACCCGGCTCGCGCGCATCGGACAATCCTCCTCATGACCACCACGACGCACCCTCTCGTCGCCCGTGCCCGACAACTCGCCGCCGACGTCCTGGCACCGCGGGCGGAGCGTGTCGACCAGGAGGGCGTGCCCCTGAGCCACATCGAGGCCGTCAAGCGGTCGGGGTTGCTCGGGGTGAGCGCCCCGGTGGAGTACGGCGGCTCGGGCGCGCCCGCCGCGGTGGCCCGGGAGACCGCCGAGATCCTGGCGGGGGCGTGCTGCTCGACGTGGTTCGTGCAGACCCAGCACCACACACCGGTGCTGACGCTGGCGCAGAGCGAACTGCCCGTGCGGGAGCGGCTGCTCGGCCCGCTGGCGCGCGGGGAGCTGCTGTCGGGAGTGGCGTACGCCCATCTGCGGTCGTATCCGCGCGTCCCGGTGCGGGTCAGGCGGGAGCGGGGCGGGTGGCGGTTCGACGGGACCGTGCCCTGGTACACCGGGTGGGGCCTGAACGACGTGATGCTACTCGCCGGGGTGACCGACGCGGGCGAGGCGCTGTTCGCCTTCACCGAGGCGGCCGACCAGCCGGGGCTGCGGGCGTCGGCGCCGCTGCGGCTGGCGGCGCTCACCGCGGCGCGCACGGTCTCGCTGGAACTGGACGGGCTGTGGCTGCCGGAGGATGCGGCGGCGCTGCGGACCCCGTACGAGCGGTGGGCGGCCGCCGACCGACCGAAGACGGTGAACACCTCACCGGCGGTGTTCGGTGTGGCTGAGGCGGCCCTCGGTCTGCTGGACGACGACACCGCAGTGCCCCTGCGGGCCCGCCTCGGCGAGGTGAGGGGCCGGGCCTACGCCCTGGCCGACCAGGCGGCCCCGCACGAACGCCTTCAGGAGCGGCTGGCCCTCAGGACGCAGGCGTACGAGGTGCTGCGCGCGGCCACCACGGCGGCGGTGGTGGCCGGCGGGGGCCGCGCGATGATGCTGACGAGCACGGCCCAACGGCTCGCCCGCGAGGGGATGTTCCTGCTGGTGCAGGGCCAGACGGCGGAGTCGCGCCGGGCACACCTCGACCACCTGGCGGCCCTGGGTTCAGCTCGCGAAGGGGACCTGTGACGTAAGGGCGTCCCGCGCCCTGAACGGATGCCGCCACAGCCCTTCCGCCGCCAGCCTCGGCAGGACCCCCTCCCCGAACCAGTACGCCTCCTCCAGATGCGGATACCCGGACAGCACGAACTCCTCGATGCCCAGCGCCGCGTACTCCTTGATCCGTTCGGTGACCTCCTGGTGGCTGCCCACCAGCGCCGTGCCGGCGCCGCCGCGCACCAGTCCGATCCCGGCCCACAGGTTGGGGTGGATCTCCAGGCCGTCCCTGCTTCCGCCGTGCAGCGCGAGCATCCGCCGCTGCCCTTCGGACTTCCGCACGTCCGGCCGATGTGCGGATGTTCCGGCACCGGCCGGTACCGGGATCAGTCGGCGAACAGGGCACCGGTCAGGCAGCGCTTCTCGCCGCAGAGGCCGTACGAGCCGTCGAGCCGGGCTCCGGCCGGGTGTGGATGTGCCCCGGTCCGGAACTCGCCGGCCAGGGTGGCGGCGAGGGCCTCGGCGTCGTCGGCGATCAGACGGGCGGTGGTCACCCCGCCGCTGCCAGGACAGGGCTGCTGCCGAGGGCCGCCGAGAACTGGTCGACCACCTGCAGGAGCGCCTCGGTGGCGGCCGGCGCGATCGCCAGGGAGCCGTCCTCGTGCACGGTGATGTCCTTGTCGAGGGTGAACCAGCCCTGCACTATATGGGCCGCCCCCATGGAGTTGAGGACCGGACGCAGCGCGTAGTCAATGGCCAGCACGTGGGCGGTGGAACCGCCGGTGGCCAGCGGGAGCACGGTCTTGCCGGTGAGCGCGTACTGCGGGAGCAGGTCGAGCAACGCCTTGAGGACACCGGAGTAGGAGGCCTTGTAGACGGGCGTGCCGACGACGACTCCGTCGGCGCGGGCGAACAGCTCGGTCGCCTCGACGATGGCGGGGTGACGGAAGTCGGCACCGAGCAGGGCCTCGGCCGGCACGGTACGGATGTCGAGGGGGATCACCTCGTGGCCCTGCGCGGTCAGCCGCTGGTCCAGATGGCGCAGCAGCCGGTTGGTGCGGGAGGCGGCGGAGGGACTGCCGGAGACGGACAGGACGGTGGCCATGGGGTTCTCTTTCGGGAGGGAGGGGTGCCTGCCCGGTGCTGCGGACATGCGGGAACTCATGTTGCGGATGGTTCGCGGAAATGCGCGGGAACACCGGATCCACCGCCGCGGAAAAAGCCCTGAATTGAGCCGGTGTCAGGAAGGCACCCGGCACACCCGTCGTGTCGTGACAGGGGCGGTGCGGGAAAAGGAGATGACGGCGGATCCGGCAGGAACGGGGATCACGTCGTGGGGCAACAGGAGGCGCTGGAGACGCGCGCGAGGTCGACGTGGCGTCGCCGCGTGAGGTCCAGTCGCATGTCCATGTCGTCGATCGTGGCAGCCGCCGGATGGGGCAGTCAAGGAAATCCCGACCGTTCTCGCATCGCGGACCATTGAATTTCACGACGTTGTGACGGGGGAACCGTTGCACGACTTCTGCGGCGGTCCACACCCCGCGCGAAGGCGCCCGAAGGGAACGGGAATGTGTCGCGGCCTCGCCGGCCGTGCGTCGGGACACGCCCCGTTGGCCGACCTTCACCTATACTCGGCGGCGCGGCGGCTGACTTGCCGGGCGCCAGTGGAGGTCCGCACGTTTGGCGGGTTTCAGTGCGAGCCCGCACGGGTGGCGGGTTGCCGCCGGGGACGGCATCTCGGGCGGGGCGACCGGAGTCGGTCCACGCCGCCGGTTCCAGGGGGCGGTGGCCGGGCGGTGGGCGTCGGCACGCTCACACCGCCGCCCTCTCAGTCGTCGTCGCGGGCCGGGACCACCACGAGGAACGCGTCCGACTTCAGGTCCATGACCACTTTGGCGGGCTCACCGTCGGCACGGCGCTCCGCCGCGTACTCCTCCGCCGGCCACGATCCGCGCGGGGCTCCAGCAGGAAACCGCTCCAGCACCTTCGCGCCCATGGGGGTCGACACCTCCAGCATCGATCATCGACTCGAACCGACAACTTCCTGCATATCGCCTGCCCGGTAGGGACACCGATATGTATCACTCGCGGAAAACATCCCTTCGCCACGTCCGGAAGCACTCGTTCTGTGGAAGTGATCGCTGAGACGACTTCGACGCGAGGGAGCGAGGCCGATGAACGGAGGCCGTGCCGGGCCGGGGCTGCGCTGCCTGGTGACCGGCGCCACGGGATACATCGGCGGCCGGCTCGTCCCGGAACTGCTGGCCGCGGGGTACCAGGTGCGCTGCCTGGCCCGTTCCCCGGAGAAGGTGGGCGGCCACCCGTGGGCGGCCGAGGTCGAGGTGGTGGCCGGAGACGTCACGCGGGCCCGGTCCGTCGCCGACGCGCTGCGCGGCATGGACATCGCGTACTACCTGGTGCACGCACTGGGCACGGGCCGCGGCTTCGAGGAGACGGACCGCACGGCCGCGCGGGTCTTCGGGGAGCAGGCCCGTGCCGCGGGTGTGCGGCGCATCGTCTATCTGGGCGGTCTCACCCCGGCGGACGTGCCCGAGCGCGAGCTGTCCCCGCACCTGCGGTCGCGCGCCGAGGTCGGCCGCATCCTGCTGGGCTCCGGCGTTCCGACCACGGTACTGCGGGCCGCCGTCATCATCGGCTCGGGGTCGGCCTCCTTCGAGATGCTGCGCTATCTCACCGAGCGCCTGCCCGTCATGGTCACCCCGCGCTGGGTCGGCACCCGGATCCAGCCGATCGCGGTGCGGGACGTGCTGCGGTTCCTGGTCGGCAGCGCGACGATGCCGCACGACGTCAGCCGCGCCTTCGACATCGGAGGGCCGGAGGTGCTGACGTACCGGGACATGATGCTCAGATACTCGGCTGTCGCGGGCCTTCCGCGCCGGCGCATCGTCTCCGTCCCGGTCCTCACCCCGCGTCTTTCGAGTCTGTGGATCGGCCTGGTGACTCCCGTTCCCCCGTCGATCGCACGGCCGCTCACCGAGTCGCTGCGCCATGAGGTCGTCTGCCGCGACCGCGACATCGAGCGATACGTTCCCGCCCCCGCGTCAGGTCCGATCGGTTTCGACGAGGCGGTCCGGCTGGCCCTGCGGCGCGTGCGCGACGCCCAGGTCACCACCCGCTGGTCGTCCGCCTCGCCTCCCGGGGCGCCGAGCGACCCGCTGCCGACCGATCCCGACTGGGCGGGCGGCAGCCTTTACACGGACCGGCGCGAACTCGTCGTCGATGCCTCGCGCGAGGCCCTGTGGCGCGTCGTCGAGGGCATCGGCGGCGAGAACGGTTGGTATTCCTTCCCTCTGGCCTGGGCGGCACGGGGCTGGCTCGACCGGCTGGTCGGAGGCGTCGGGCTGCGCCGAGGACGACGCGACGCGCAGCGGTTGCGGGTCGGGGACTCGCTGGACTTCTGGCGGGTGGAGGAGATCGAACCCGGGCATCTGCTGCGCCTGCGGGCCGAGATGCGGCTGCCGGGCCTCGCCTGGCTGGAGCTGTACGCCGAACAGGACGAGAACGGGGGGACCCGGTATCGCCAGCGGGCCCTGTTCCATCCGCACGGGCTGCTCGGTCACGCCTACTGGTGGGCGGTCTCCCCCTTCCACACCCTCGTGTTCGGAGGCATGGCGCGCAACATCGCGCGGGCCGCCGCCAGGGCGCCGCGCACCGGTCGGGCCGAGCCCCGGCCCTCCCCGTGATGCCCGCGCCGACGGGGAGCGGACCGCGGCCGGCCCCCTCTCCCCCGGAGTTCACGTCATGCACGTCTCGGTCGTCCTGTTCACCTCCGACCTGCGTCTGCACGACCACCCGCCGCTGCGGACCGCCCTGACCCGCCCCGGACAGGTGGTGCCGCTCTTCGTGCGCGACCGGGGAGTGGCAGCCGCCGGATTCGCCGTTCCCAACCGACTGGCGTTCCTCACCGACTGCCTGCACGACCTCGACGCGGGGCTGCGTGCCCGGGGCGGGCGTCTCGTCGTCCGGTCCGGGGACGTGGTCGAGGAGGTGTGCCGGGTGGTCACCGAGACGGACGCGGCCGAGGTTCATCTGGCGGCGGACGTCAGCGCCTACGCGCAGCGACGCGAGGCGCGGCTGCGCCGGGAGCTGGCGGCCCAGGGGTGCCGACTGTGGGTGCACGACACCGTCAACACGGTCGTGCCGCCGGGAACGGTGGCCCCGGCCGCCTCCGACCACTTCGCCGTCTTCACCCCGTACTTCCGGCGGTGGGCCGGGCAGCGGCTGCGCGACACCTCGGGCGCGCCGCGTGCCGTGCGGGTGCCGGACACCGCCGCATCGGAGGAACTGCCCGTACACGAAGGTCGTGCGGCGGTCTCGGAAGGGCTGCCCGCCGGTGGCGAGACGGAGGGCAGGAAGCGGCTCACGGCATGGCTGCGCGGCGGCCTCGCCGCTTACGGGGACCGGCAGGACGACCTGGCGGGCAACGCCACCTCCCGTCTGTCACCACATCTGCACTTCGGCACCCTCTCCCCCGTCGAGGTCGTCCACCGGGTGCGGCAGGCGGGCGGCCCGGGCGCCGATGCCTTCGTACGACAGCTGGCGTGGCGCGACTTCCACCGTCAGGTGCTCGCCGCGCGGCCGGACGCGGCCACAGCCGACTACCGCACGCGAGGAGACCGCTGGCGTTCCGAGCGCGCTGCGCGCGCTGACGTCGAGGCGTGGCGGGAGGGCCGTACCGGCTATCCGGCGATCGACGCGGCGATGCGGCAGCTGCGGCACGAGGGGTGGATGTCGGGCCGGGCCCGGCTGCTGGCCGCCAGCTTCCTCACCAAGACCCTGTACGTGGACTGGCGCGTGGGAGCGCGCCACTTCCTGCGGCTGCTGGTCGACGGCGACGTCGCCAGCAACCAGCTGAACTGGCAGTGGATGGCCGGAACGGGCACCGACACCCGGCCCAACCGGGTCCTGAACCCCCTCCTCCAGGCCAGGCGGCACGACCCTGACGGCGCGTACGTGCGCCGCTGGGTCCCCGAACTCGGCGGGCTCCACGGGCCGGCGGTGCATGAGCCATGGCGCCTGCGGGGCCGGGAACGGGCCGCGTGCGGCGCCTACCCGGATCCGATCGTCGACCTGTCCGACGGTCTGGCCCGCTTCAGACGGGCCCGCGGACTGGGCTGTACGGCCTGAGCGGCCCATGTGTGCGATGGGCACCTGTGTGCGATGGGCATGTGGTGATCATCTCGCCGTGGATCGTCGGCACCAGCCCGGCCACCCCAGTCGTGGTCGGCAGCGTCATCATCGGCGCACTCGCCGTGGTGCTGGGTGTCCTCTGCGCGGCCGCGGCGGCGAAGAGCCCACCTCGTCCGAAACGGGAACACGTCGGCCGGTCCGCAGCCGCGGACCGGCCTCACGGCCCGGCGGAATAACCGTTCGCCCGGGTCCCCTCGCGAGCCGCACACTGGCGCCATGGGTCGAACCGTCAGTGCGTGGGTGACGTCCGGCGAGGACGTCCTCGGGGTCACGGGACCGTTTCCCGTGGACGTTCCCTGGTGGTCGGAGGTCGAGCAGGTCGTCGGGCGGCTGGAGGAGTTGCTCCGGGTGCCGGTGATGGTGCTGCGGCTGCTGACGGTGGACGGCGGTGAAGGCGGACGGGACGGCCACGCGACCTACCACGTGGCGGCGTGGGAGCGCCCGGCGCCCGGGCTGCTCGGTCAACGCGCCGCTCCGAAGGGCCTGTTGGCGAGGGACGCGGCATTCCGAATGCCGTGGGCGCATGTGGACGGCCTGCGGGAACTGCTCGACTGGGGCCACCGTACGCTCCGGGCGGCGGGACGCCCCGTCACCGGCCGCGTCGAGCAGCGGCGGACCTGGAATCTGGCGGGGTTGTTCCGGCTGCCCACCGCGTCCGGGCCCGTCTGGCTCAAGGCGACGCCGCGCTTCGCCGCCGACGAGGCGGCCGTCGCCGATGCGTTCGCGCGGGTGGACGCGGGGCTGGCGCCGACGGTCGTCGGCCGGGGCGAGCGGCGGATGCTGATGGAGCATGTGCCCGGCAAGGACTGCTGGGGGGCGTCCGCCGATACGGCGACGGCGGCGATGCAACGGTTCGTGGCGGCCCAGGCCGCGCTCGCGCTCAGCCGCCCCGCCGCGCTGCGGGACTGGCGCACCCCGGTACTCGCGGCCCGGGGGCAGGCGCTGCTCGACGGTCCGGTCGGGGCGGAGCTTGACGGTGGGGAGAGGCAGGCCGTGCGGGACTTGGCGGCCCGCTGGCGGCAGCTGGAGGACTGCGGACTGCCCGACACGGTGGTGCACGGCGACTTCCATCCGGGCAACTGGCGCAGTGACGGCGGCCGTCCGGTCGTTGTGGACTTCGCGGACGCCTATTGGGGCAACCCGGTGGTGGACGGCCTGCGCGCCATCGACTTTCTCCCCGAGGCGGCCCGGCCTGCGGCGGCCCGGGAGTGGGCCGCCGCCTGGGCGGCGCACGCCTCGGGAAGCGCCCCGTCCCGCGCCCTCCGTCTCGCCGAGCCGCTCGCCCACCTCGTGTACGCCATCCGTTATCAGGAGTTCCTCGACGGCATCGAGGCCTCGGAGCGGCCCTACCACGAGGGTGATCCGGTGGCGGAGATCCGCAGGGCGGTGCACACCGTGCGACACCCGAGCCCGTTCCTCGCGGCAGCCGGGGAGTGAGGGCGATGGATCACGCGAAAGCGCTGCTCATCGGTGGACGCGCCGGTGTCGGCAAGACGACGGTGGTCTGGGAGGTCTCGGCAGGGCTGCGGGCCGCCGACGTCGCACGCGCGGTGATCGACGGCGACTTCATGGGACAGGTGCACCCGGCACCGGAGGGTGATCCCCACCGCGCCGAGATCACCGAACGCAACCTCACCGCCGTGTGGCGGAACTACGCCTCGCTCGGACATCGGCGGCTCGTCCACACGAACACGGTCAGCGTGCTCGACGAGTCCGCGGGCATCCTCCGGCGGGCGACGGGCCCGCGGGCCCGGCTCGTCCGTGTGCTGCTGACCGCGGCCGACGACACGATCGCCCTCCGGCTGAAGGGCCGTGAACTGGGGTCGGAGCTGGAGCAGGAGCTGCGCACCAGCGCGCTGCGCCCGGAGATCGCCCCGAGCGGGCTGGGCGGGGACGCGGTGCTGCTCGGCGCGCTGGCGACGGCGCTCGGCACGGCCCGGGACGTGGTGTTCGAGCGCAGGTCCGCCACCTCCTGACCAACTCCGGACGGTCAGCGGTGCCCCGCCGCACCACAAGGGGGTGGGCTCTCGGGAGAGACCCACCCCCGTGCAGTTCAACTCACGTCGAGCGCCGTGTCGTCGAGGACGAACGACGTCTGCAGGCTGGAGCCCTCGGTACCGGTGAACTTCAGGGTGACGGTCTGTCCGGCATAGCTCGCCAGGTTGAAGCTGCGCTGGGTGTAGCCGCCGGCGGCGTTGAGGTTGGAGTACGTCGCCAGGGTGCTCAGGACCGTGCCGGAACTGTTCAGGAGCTGGACCTTGAGCGTGTCGTACGCCGTACTGGTGGTGGTCTCCGCCGTGTCGATGTGCAGGTAGAAGCTCAGGGTGGCGGAGGTGCAGGCGGACGGGACGGTCACCGTCTGGGAGAGGGTGTCGGTGTGCGCGGAGCCGTAGCCGTCCAGCCAGGCGTAGTACGAGCCCGTACGAGGCGACTCGCTGCTGGAGTTGGTGATGACGCCGCTGCTGGTGGCCCAGGTGGTGCTGCCGGACTCGAAGCCGTTGTTGCCGAGGAGCTGGGCGGCGGTGCAGGAGGTCGAGCCTCCGCCGCCGGTTCCGCCGCCGCTGCTGCCGCTCGCTCCGGAGAGCCATTCGGTGGCGTTCAGGGCCAGGGCCGCGTTGGTGGCACCGGAGTCGTTCCAGCCGTCGTACAGCGTGTTGCCGGACTGGCCGGTGCCGTCGTCGATGGGTGAGCTGTCGCCCCAGAAGGCGACACGACCGCTGCCGAAGGCGGACGTCAGGAAGAAGGCGCCGGTGTTGCCCGAGTAGCCGGTGCGGTAGAGCAGGCCCTTGACGGAGGAGTTGTCGGAGGGCTTGAGGGTGGCGGTGGTGCCGTTGGCGATGAGGCTCTTGGTGACGGTGCCGAAGGAGCCGTGCAGCACCGGGTCGGTGCTGTCGCTGATCGCGCCCGGGTAGCCGGAGGTGATGTTCAGCGAGTCGATGGAGAAGCCGAACGGGTCGGTGGAGTCGACGCTGTTGTTGGTCATCAGGTCGTTGAGGATCTCGACCGCGTCGTAGCCGTCGTTGTTGCGGTCGGCTCCGGTGTGGTCGGAGATCATGAACAGTCCGCCGCCGTTCTTGACGAAGTTCATGATCGCCGTCTTCTCGGCGGTGGTGAAGAGGGTGTTCGGTTCGGGCAGGACGAGGGTGTCGAAGTTCTTCAGGTCCAGCGAGGAGGAGCCGCCGTAACTGAGACCGGAGCCCGACGGCAGGGTCTTGAGGCTGTAATTGCCGGTCTTCTGGAGGGCGACGCCCCAGGAGGAGAGGGCTCCGGTCCAGTCCGTCTCGGCGGAGGGCGTGGAGTCCTGGCCGAGCGGGTCGGGCTGGCTGGTGGAGATGATCCAGTCGGCGTTGCCGGCCGTCTCCGCGTGCGCGTTGTCGAACAGGACGCGGTGCGGGGTGGCCGCGTGGGCCTCGGTCGCGGCCGTGGTGGCCTGGACGGCGGTCCCCGTGGCGAGCAGGCCGCACACGGTGAGGACCGTGGCGAGTCTGGGGCGGGGCCTGGTGAGTCCGAGCATCCGGCGAACCTCCATGGGGAGTTGGGGAGAGGAGCGGTGCGGGTGCCAGTCTGCGCGCGTAGAGATTCCGCTGCGGGTCTGCGCGCGTAGAGTTCCTTCATACGCCACGCGTGCGACGGACTGTTGAACGGTACATGGCAGGACGGGGCCCGGCCATGAGAACACCCTCCTGACAGGCAGAGGATTGACTCTCCATTGACCCGCGATTGAAGCGAGAAGGAGTGTTGCCACGCAGAGCGGGCACATGTCGTACGACAGACGCTTCACAAAGAGGGGCGGAGATGGAGATCTCGGGCATCATCAGTGCCATCGTCATCGGGCTCATCATCGGCGTCCTGGGGCGGCTCGTCGTCCCCGGGCGCCAGCACATCGGCATCCTGTGGACGATCGTCGTCGGCATCGTGGCAGCCTTCATCGGCGCCGGGATCGCCGCCGCGGTCGGCGTGGCCGACACCAAGGGAGTGGACTGGATCGAGTGGCTCATCCAGATCGCTCTGGCGGCACTCGGCATCGCGGCGCTGGACCGGGCGAAGACAGCTCATCGCTGAACGATCCACCGCTGAACGATCCATCGCCGAACGGCTCGCCTCCCGGGGTACGCACCCCGGGCGGCGAGCCGTATCTAGTAGGACTCCGTTAGGTCTTTCTTGATCTTGGCGTGGCTCTGCTGGGCAGGGGTTGGTGGCAGGTGGTGCAGGTGCCGGTCCAGCAGTTCAG